>JAFIGC010000090.1 GCA_020831635.1 Verrucomicrobiota bacterium
AGCGGTAGCTTCGTTGCACTCGCTACGCGCACTCCAAAGCGGCTCCGCCGCGCTCGCACTCCGCACTCCTCACTCGTCATACAAAACACTCTATCACTCCGCATTTGGAATGCGCCTGCGAGCAATCTCCGCGCCAAAGGCGCAATCTCCACCGCGAAGCGGTAATCTCCACGGACGAAATCCGTAATCTCCGCGGCGCAGCCGCTATCTTCGCGCCGAAGGCGCTCCCCCTTGTCGCAAAATAACACCCTAATGCCGCATAATGACTCTATACACGGAAAGGCATCTTGTGGTATGTTCTAAAATAGACAATAAGTCTACACAGATCCAATCCATACGAACGTAGCCACAAATTCGGGGCTGAACACCTGAATGAAGACACATCAAGGAAGAGAATAACATGATAAAATCCAAAACACGCACCCACACAACCGCGAAACTCGCTCTCTTCGCCGCCGTCCTGGCGTTTTCCACCTCAGCCCAAGCCGCGACAATCGTGACCATGGATACTTCCATCGGACAAGATTGGCCGACATCAGGCATTGCTGCGATTCAAGAGACGTCAAACAATAACCGAGATGGTCGAGATAATCGGAATCTCACTCAGACTTTTCAGATTCCCGAGTCGATCTTCAACGATACGAATGAGGTGTTCCAACTCGACACCATTTATATTGAATTTAACAACATGAATAACGGACATAACTTCGATTTACGGTTGTTTTCTTTGCCCGACACGCGCGCAAGCAATCTAAATGATGCTATAGAGATCAATTCTTGGAGCCTGACCACATCGTCCACTGGCAATCAAATCACCACGTTCAATTTCAGTGGCGACCCCATTCTGCTTGACCGAACGGATGGCAATGGTTCGGGATATGCTTTTCAACTTGACGACGACGGAACGGGTACCACCAACTTTCAGATCCGCTGGCAGAGCGCAGGTGATGTGTACAGTGGGGGTAACGCCTACGAGGAAGGCAGTCGGCGGGCGAGCAATGATTTCACTTTCGCCGTCGAGGGCACGGTGGTAATCCCCGAACCCGGCACCCTCGTTCTCCTGGGCATCGCCGGGATCGCCGGACTGATCGGCTTCCGCCGTCGCAAACGCTGATCCCGCATCCCATTCCACCCAAAACCGCGTTTCCAAAATGGAAACGCGGTTTTTTTGTTTTCGTCGGACCCGTCCGACCCGTGGGACCCGTCGGAGGGGCATGCGGTATGCGCATTTTTTCGGACGAGTCGGACGGGTCAGACGAGTCCGACTCCGCGGAAGAAAGGCCCCACACTCCCCACAAATCAAATTCCGTGCACTCCGAGTTTTCCGTGGTTCCCTTCTTCAACGTTCGGGATCGGACGTTCGCTTTCGTTCCAACACGGTCCGAAGCGTGTTTTCGTAGGGGTCGCGTGGTTCCGGGTTCAATTGCAGGGCGTGCCGGATCAAGGATTCGGCCTCGTCAAGGTTTCGTCCCTCCCCTGCGAGCAGCCAGGCCAGGTTGTTGAGGGCCATGCTTTGATCCGGATCGACCTTAAGCGCTTCCCGATAGGTGCGCTCCGCTAATTCAATTTCCCCCTGATTCGCATGCAAATTGGCCTGATACACCAGTGCCGTGGCCCGCATGTTTCCGCGTTCGGCGCGCTCGTATTCCCGCAGCGCCAAGTCCGGTTTGCCATCCTGTTCGTAGGTCACCCCCAAGTTAAGACGCTCCACGGGGGTCAGCGGATCCACCCCGCCGGGCCTACGCACGGAGACGCAACCGCCACCGAGCATCAGGCTCAAGGCCAGGCTTAAGGCAAGGAGTCGGGCGGCGGGAGCAAGACGAGAAATTGATTTCCGGCTTTTGTCCATTGTCGTTCAAATCGAGGGGTTGAAAGAAAATCCGCCTCCGGCTTGGGGCCTAGGAAAAAGACGCCTTCCTCCACGACCCCGGTGACGGCGGTAAAATGGGGGACTTGGTATCGCCCCACCCCCAGGTCCACCAGCACGATGGGCGGGGTGCGGTTCTCAACCGCCGCCGCCAGATCGGCCAGCGTTCCGGTACGGATTTGGGCTTCAAACCCCTGTTCCCGGGCGATCCGGGAGAGATCCGTCAGCAGCACCCCCCGGGCGGTGGGGCTGTAGATGGCTTCGGAAATTTCAGATTCTTCGAGGGTGACCCCATAAAAGGACAACACCGACGACAAGGTGGTGGGCCCGCATTGAAAACGGGTTTCGGATTGCGGGGGCAAGGTCAGATCGGGTCGCACGCCCGCGGGACGCGAAGTGGTGCGGCAGGCACCGCCGACCAGCAGGAGAAGCAGGGCCACAAGCCGCCCCGGCCCGCCGCTTTTCTTCAAACGACCACCCCATCCGATTCCAAGGTTTCAATGGAGGCAAGCCGAAGAATCAGCAGCACCAGCACGACGACCAACAACACTTCCACCACACCGCCCCCGGCCATCACGCTTTCCGAATGCAGAGCCAACTGGTGCACTTCTTCATCGGTGGCGAGTGCCAAGCGGGTTTGAATTTCTTCGCCCGTAAACCCCAGTTCCTCCAAACGGTGTTGCACCACCTTGAGTTCCAGGGCCTGCTGAATGGTGGCCAGATCCGAATCCCGCATGTCGGCATCCTGAATGAGGGTGGAGGGAATGAAATCCGCGGCAGCCATCGGAACCATGCCGTGTAGCGAAAAAATCAGGGTGAGCAATCCGGCGGTGGAACGGATCCATGCGGGCATGGGTTTGATCATTTTCGAGGAATTCATCTGTAAGCCTTTCTTTTGATTGGGAATCGCCCACCGGGTGGCGACATGTTTGAATTGATTGTCCACAATCCGGGGGGGAAGTTCAAGGCCCAAATGCCACATATTTCATGAAAAATCCCGCAAATCCTTGCGGATAAGCGGGATAAGAATGAGAGGTCAAGTCTCAAAAATGGTACACCCGAGAGGAGTCGAACCTCCACGCCCTTGCGGGCACAAGATCCTGAATCTTGCGTGTCTGCCAATTCCACCACGGGTGCATGTTGGGTGCAGGTTTTTATTCTTATGCAAAACGGCTTGAGAGTCAACCCCGCTTATTGGAAAAATTCAAGGTCATGCACTTTGCGGCAATTTAATCGAACTGAACGGGAAGGCTGTGAGGAGGATGCGGGCTCCGCTCCACGCGCCCATCGGAATAGAGAATATGATAGGTGCCGAAATGAGGGCCGGGGATGCGATCGTCCAATGCTTGCAAATCCACCAAAACCCACGTGGGCTCGTCCCGGTTCATGAGCGATCCTTGGTTGAGGGCGCTGTTCCACAGATAACTGAGCCCGTGTTCCCGGATCACTTGAGGCGACGCGGGGCATATGGCCAGCGCGGGATCGAAGCCGTACGACTTCAGGAGGTTGGGTAAACTTTCTGTATCCTCCAGGGGATCCTGGGAAAACATGTCAAAGGAGGGCAGTTGACCGTGTTCGCTTTCGTGGGTACGGAGAATGTTGTAGATGGTTTCGAGGTTTTCTTTGCAGGCATCGGTTTGCTGCAATTGCAGGGTCAGCCGGTTCATCATCCATATCACGCTGGCAATCATCATGAAAATGATCAGCCACGGCCAAAGGGTGAATTTCATGCGCGCCATTTCAGAGCCGTCCTTTCAGATAGGTGGCGAAGGGAATGGGCCAGGAGTTGGGGGGATCGGCATGACGGGCCAACTCATCCAGACGACGGTGGAGGACGGCCTTGTCCTCGCGATTGCGCAAGCGGATGATGTCGGCAATTTCGGCATGGGCGCGCAGGCGGGGTTGCAGGCCTTGTCGCGCGGCCTCCCCTTCCCTTGCGGAAAGGTTGCCCAGCGCCATGTCCATGAGGGCGAGATAAGGACCGGATGGCAAGGTGGAGACTTCGGTTTTCACCCGACGGGCATCGTCCAAACGATCCTCCAACAACAAAAGGAGAATGCCTTCGAAGGCGGCGATTTGACGGAGGGCGGGCCCGGCTTCCTCCCTGGACCACACGGCCTGATACAATTCTCGCGCCCGCAAACTGTTGTGCAGCATGGTTTCGGTGCGCGCGAGTTCAATTTGGGCGTCAAACAAGGCGGAATACGATCCGCGATTCTGGTTTACGAGTTCCTGGTTCACCCGCGCGGCGGTTTGCAGCAGGTCACGCGCTTCCAGCCACCGCCCCGCCCGCATGGCCCGCTGCGCGGACCGCATCTCGGGCTCGGTGCGGTGGGAGGTGGACTCCATGGCGCGCTTCATTTGCTCGCTGGTCCTCAGCGACACTTGAATCAATTCGCGATACGCGCTTTCGCGAAGCTGCTCGCGCACGGCTCCGGTCACCGCGGCCGCGAAAAGGGCGAGCGCGAGGGCACCGGACAACTTCATGCGGTTTCGGCTCACCCAATAACCGGTCGCGGTCCAAGGAGAGACCCAACGCCCGGCCACCGGTTTTTTTTCGATCACGCATTCGAGATCATGAGCGAACTCACGGGCGGTGGCGTATCGTTCTCCGGGGATCTTGCGCAGGGCGCGCATGAGCACGAAATTGAGATCGCGGTTGATGCGTTTGTCGGCTTTGCGGGCCGGATACGGAGTCTGGTTTTTGACTGCGTCGAGGATTTGCGGCGTGGTGGGCGTGCCCGTCAAGTCGTAGGGCATGCGCCCGGTCAAGGCCTCGTACAGGACCACCGCGAGCGAATACACGTCCGAGGCGGGGGTCACCTCTTCGCCCCGGGCCTGTTCGGGGGACATGTACATGGGGGTGCCGGTGAGGGTGCCGCTCAGAGTGAGGCTGGGCCAATCCATGAGTTCCGCCACCCCGAAATCCGCCAACATGGGTTCTTGGAAATCGTCCAGCAGAATATTGCTGGGTTTTACGTCGCGGTGAATGATCTGGTGCTCGTGGGCGTATTGCAAGGCCCCGGCGATTTTGATGCCGATTTTGAGAAAAGCTTCCACCGACGCCCCCTTGCGGGTCAAGCTTTCCAAGGAACGGCTGTCTTCCACCCGTTCCATGGCGATATAGTGGAATTCCCCCTCGTGCCCGGTGGCATACACCGTGAGGATATAGGGATGGCGGCGAAGTTTTTTGGTGGCTTCGGCTTCGCGCCGAAAGCGTTCGATCATGGTGAACGACATGCCCGCCCCGGCGCGAAAAACTTTCAGCGCCACTTTGTGCCCGGTGGAATCCTCGGCGTCGTACACATCCGCCATGGCCCCCCGCCCCAGTCGTCCGCATATGCGGTAACCGCCCAGGGTCATGCCGGGTAGGCTCGCGGCGTTTTCGCTCATTCTCCTTCGACTTCAGCCGCGCGCCACTCCACGGTGGCGCGGTCAATGGTAATGTTTTTCAGCGGCGGCACTCCGTTGGATCGGGGATTGGGATTGCCTGCGGCTTCCAGCTTGCCCACCACGTCCAAGCCGTCCACCACCTGACCAAAGACGGAATATTGCATGTCCAGTTGCGGGGTGCGGCCAAAGGTGATGAAAAATTGGGATCCGGCGCTGTTGGGGTTTTGGGAGCGGGCCATGCTCAACACCCCTGGCTTGTCGTGCAGGGCGGAACGGTTCACTTCCAATTGCAGGGAATACCCGGGGTTTCCGGTTCCGCGTCCCTCAGGACAACCGCCTTGGGCCATGAACCCGGGGATGATGCGATGGAAATTCAACCCGTCATAAAACCCCAGCAGGCTGAGATACAGGACATTGCGCACGTGCTCCGGCGCCACTTCATGGTTCAAATCCGCGCGAAGGGTCCCCTCGCTGGTTTCGATGACCCACACGTAGGTCCCGCCCGCGTCAAATCCCACGTCGGGAAATTTGGGCAGGCTTGTTTTCCAATTTGCTTTTTCCAAGTCGATGGCGCCACTTTCTTTTTGCGCCTCGATAAAGGTGCGCAATTGATCAATCGCATTTTCATGCGCATTGTCAGGTGACGCATCCGACGCCTCCTCGGCAAAAAGAGGGGTGGACAAAAACAACAGCGAAAGAGACAGGAGTAAGGGTAAAAACTTCATGCCGTCAATATGCCTCTTTCCATGGTCTTTGTCAATCCCCCGCCGAACCCTGAAATTTTTCCATTCCCTGGGATTGCAAATTTCTGAAAAAATGCAATGAATGGCCGTATGAAAATACTTTGCATCGCAATTGGCGCCCTTATCTGCTTCACAGGCTGCGCGACCTCCAATGGCCGCCACCAAATTTCCGTGGGAAACGAACACGAATCCCAGCCTGTTCGCAACGTGCGCGTGGAGGCCGAAGGCCGCCCCATGCGTGAATTCCCCCTGATCGCCCCCGTGAAACAGGCGGCCCTGGCCCCCCGGCGCGGCGCGCCCCCGGCGCACATCACCGTGCATTGGAACGATCCGGAAGGCAATCGCCACGCCCAAACCGTGAACATCGAGGATCATGAAACCTTTGCCGGTCGCATGGCCCTGGAAATCACCCGCGACAATCAACTCACCCTCACCCGCGTGCCCCCGGACATGGATGGGATTTCCATTCTGCCTTGGAACACCCCCGAATCCTGGGAAGGCGCCATCGGCATTCCCGGGATGAACGAACGCTAATCCACGCATCAAGGAACCCACACCATGACCACGAAAGTGATTCGCAAAAGCTGGGGCAGCCGCCTCGGCGACTCCATCAAAGGAATTCTTTTCGGCCTGATCCTGTTCATCGGCAGCTTCGTTCTCCTGTGGGGGAACGAGGGGGAGGCGGGCCGGAAATTCATGGAACTCACCGACGTGAGTCTCGCGGCCGTGGAAGTGGCTTCCGAGACGATTCGCGAGGGCAACGAGGGGTCGTTGGTCCATACCACGGGCAAGGCCACCACCCCGAACGTGCTCGTCGATCCGGTGTTTGAGTTGTCCGCTCAAGCCATCCGCCTGCGACGCAGCGTGGAGATGTACCAATGGCGGGAAAATCAAAGCCGCGAAACCCGCACCCGCCTCGGGGGCGGCGAGGAAACCGTCATCACCTACAGTCATGAAACCGTTTGGTCCGGCAATCTGATTAACAGCTCCGGCTTCGAGGACCCTTCACCCGAACGCGTAAACCCCGCAGCCATGCCCTACGACGACTGGAGCGCGGTCGCCTCCCAAGTGAATTTGGGGAGTTTCAGTTTGGACGACGCCCTGGTCCGCGGCATGAATTTCTACGAGTCCCTTCCCCCCCGGCAGGTCACCCTCCCCGAGAACGCCCAAACCTCCGGCCAATACATTTACATTGGTCAAAACCCGGCCTCCCCCGCCGTGGGCGACACGCGGATTACCTTTCAAATCGTTCCCGAAAGCAACGTGAGCGTCATTGCCCAACAAAGAAACGCGATCCTGACGCCTTGGCGGTCTTCTCGCCAGTCCAATTTTTTCATTATCCGCCAAGGGAACCTGACGCTGGAGCAAATGATTCAGGACGCCGAGGACGCGGTTCGCACCTTGGCCTGGATTCTGCGGGGCGTGGGCTGGCTGGTGATGTTCATCGGCCTGAACATGATCTTCCGTCCGCTCTCCGTGATCGGGGATGTCATCCCCTTCCTGGGAAGGCTTGTGGGCGGGGGAATTGCCATTGCCGCCTTCCTGGTTTCCGCCATCCTTTCCCTGATCACCATCGGGGTGGCCTGGGTCTTTGTCCGCCCCATGATCGGGATTCCCCTGCTGATCTTGGCGGGCGTATTGCTGGGCTTGCAAATCGCCCGGGGCATCCAATCAAAAAAACAAGCGGCGCCTGAGCCCGTCGCCCCACCCGCTCAGTAGGCACCTTCCCATGATCCAAAGTATCAGTACATCCCTCGTCTTCCTGTTTTTCCTCACGGCTTGCATGGGAAACCGGGGCATGGAAAACCGGAATTTGGTCAGTGTTTCGTTTGTCAATTCCGGACCGATGAAACACGAACTCCTCCGCGCGAATTTACGAGGAGGCGCCATGCCCATCCGTCTCAGCACCTTGGAGGGATATAGCGAAGAGGTGGTCATGGCCAACCTGCCCCTGTCGGGCGGCCTGCGCGTCCAAGTGGAAGGCATCACCGGTGCCCGCTCTTGGAAACTGGGGCCCAGTTATGTGGGCGAACCCGCCCGCAAGGATGCGGACGAAAAATATAACCTCCGCATCATCCTGCCCACCGGCCAAAGCAACGAACTGCGGGCCGAACTCGAACCCATCGGCGTCCTCCGCGCCCGGCTCGAAGCTACGGGGAACTGACTATCCGTGGTGAACATCGAGCATCAGCTCGTCGCCAATGTCCGCGAGCCGCGCCTCCAGGGCATTCAGGTCGATGTCCTCGGGCAAAGCCACCCGCAATTCCGCATGAAAGAGGATTTCGCCGGACATGGGGGCACTTGAACAATGGGTGTCCAGTGACTCCACGTTGGCGTTGAATTCGGCCAACAAATCGGTCAACGCAAAGACGATGCCCGGACGGTCCTGCCCCACGACATCGAAGCTCACCACTTTCCCGGTGCTGGGAACGGGGTCGGAAGCGCTGAAATGACATTGCAAACACTCCTCGGCCTCAAGACGGGCCACCGATTCCTCGAATTCGCCCCTTTTCTCGAGGGGCAGGCTGATTTGCACGATCCCCGCGAAATGGCCGGCCAAGTGGGCCAAGCGGCTTTCCAACCAATTGCCCTCACAGGATTTCACACAGGCGGAAAGCGCCTCCACGATTCCGGGGCGATCCGGCCCCAACACGGTCATCACCAGCGTAGTCTGCATGACTTACTGCAATTCCAATGCGTCCGAGATCACCCCGGCCACCGGTTCTGCCGTCGCTCCGGCCGCCGCTGGGGGCGCCGCGTCCCCCGCAGGCACGGGGTCCAAGGGCTCCAACACTTCCGCGCCGGGAACCCAAAATCCAAATTCTTCGTGCTCCACCAGACGCGGACGCTGGGTGGTGGGTCGCAAATATTGGCGAATAATGGGCCGCCCATCGCCATGAAAACGGCAGTAGACCATTTGACGGTTGGACTGGTAAAACAAAATGTGAACGCGTCCGTTGTGGTCCACCCGCATTTCAGGCGGGATAAACAGCATGACCCTTTCAAGGGTATAGGTGGCCAAAGTGGTTTGTTCCCGGTAATCGGACAACCGAAGCATCAGCTCATCCCCCGATTTCCGGTTGACGCTGATCAAGGAGAAGGATCGATCGGTACTCCGCCGGCGCACCGTCCCGTGGGAGGTGCCATTCTTCACCGCGAAGAGCAAAGGATCCAGCTTCCATTGCTCGCCGTCGGCAATCAATGTGATTTCGCAACGATAACTTTCGGCGTTCCTGATTTGATACAACTGCACCAAATCAAAATTTCGGGCGGAACGGATCCCGTCCGGAATCACCCACATGGTATCATACAAAGGCACATCGGTGCGGTGGATCACCTGATTGCGGGTGTTGCGGACCACAAAACGGAGGTAGGCATTGGGCTCTTCGCCGCCAAATTGCAGGGTTCCGCCGCTGACGTTGCGGATTTCCACCCGTACGGGGATGCTTTCATACAGCAGAAAGCTGTCATGCTGCATGGAACGTTTGACTTCGATCTGGGCAAAAAGAGGCAGGGCTGAAAACGCGAATACCCATATCAGCAGGAGTTTGTTTTTCATGAGGGCTCTTGGTAAAGGCTTTGGTTTAGCGCCCGGTGGAAAGCCGGGCCGCAATTTTGTTGGGCAAACCGGCGTCGAGAATGCGTTGTTGGGTTTGCTTGATGTCGTATTCCAAACGCCGTAACTCAATGATGTTGTTGAGCATGTCGAAAATCACGTACGCCGCCCGGCTGTCGCCGTCCCGGGGTTGCCCCACGCTGCCCACGTTGATGAAGTACTTGCGCCCGGGTTTGATTTTGATCTTGGAATACAAACCGGAACGAATTTCATCTCCCCGCTCGAAGGCGATGGGAATGTGGGTGTGCCCGTAAAAACAAATCGAGGTGGTCTGATAATTGAAGTTCGCCTCCGCATCGTAGCGGTCCAGCACATAGCCCCACTTGTTGGGGTTGTCCAAGGTGCTGTGGACGATGGTAAAGGTTTCCACCCGACGGGAATACGGCAAATCCCGCAGCCATTTTTTCTGGGCGTCATCCAATTGCGATCGGGTCCATTTGATTACCTCGGCGGCCATGGGATGAAACCCCACGAGATCGTCCTCCCGGGACCCATAATAATCGTGATTGCCCATCACCACGGGGCAGTTGAGTTCCTGGACCTTCTCCAGGCATTCTTTCGGGTTGGCGTTATACCCAATCACATCCCCAATGCTGACATAGTGGGTGCATTTTTGCTTTTCAGCGTCCTGCAAAACCGTTTGAAAGGCTTCAAGATTGGCGTGAATGTCTCCAAGAATCGCGTATTTCATAGGGGTGTCTACATAGAGAATAAGAAGTGAAAATCAACAATTACCGAAAAGGGATTCATTTTTCCAGTCCGGAATGCGCTTACGGGTACAAATCAAGGTCATGCGTCAATGCTTTCCTTTGGCCTGGGGAAGGAAAAGCGCGCCATCGGAAAATTCGAGCAAATGCCCTTTCTCAATGAGCCAATGCACGTGGGAAACCAACGCCGGGGTGGATTCGGTCGTGTCCGCGGCCAGGGCTTCCAAGGCCACCTTGGCGTTGCAACCGGGATTCGCGGCCACATAATCCAGAATTCGCTGCAATTCGGGGGCGATTTTCTGAGCTTCGGGCAGTGGATGCGGGGAAATCCCCGAAACCATCAACTCCCCTTCGTGTCGGAAAAGATGCAGGCGCATGTGCTTGAAGGCCGGACGCAGGGCAAAAACGATCGAACCGGGCCGGTTGTGCTCGCGCCGCAAATGGAATTCGGCCATGGACGCCAGGGCCGGATCCGTCATCTTGGGCAACAAATACCCGGGCATGATGGCGCGACGGGTTTGACTGATCAGCGTGGGAACCACGTTTTCCAAAAATTCTTTCTCCGCTTGCTCCCGGGTTAAATCGAAGGGCGCTTCCTCTCCAGTCGACGCTTCGGCTTCGGGTTCGGCGGTTTCGTCTTCGGCAGTCTCCTCTTCAGAAGCCTCAGCTTGAGACTCGGTGTCTGCCCCGGCATCCCCTTCGCTCCCGGCTGGGGCTTCGGCGGTCTCCTCGGGCACGACTTCCGGATTTTCTCCGGCGGACGCGGCGGACGCGCCTTCAGCATCAACGGCCTCGGGTTCGGCGACTTCGGGGGCGGTATCCTTTTCGGAAACTTCCTTCTTGGCCGCCGCGTTCGCACGCGGCTTTTTGGACGGCTTATCCTCGGGCTTGCGACGATAAAACGTTTGCACGGCGGCTTCTTTTTTCCAAGCCGCGATAACTTCTTCCTCGCGTACCGTTTCGATTTGGTTCGCAAACGCCTCCGGGGAAAGATCCGGTGCCAATTCCACGCGCAAACTTTCCAACTGACGCTGATAACCATGCCAGTTGGGCGGTCCAATCAATTTTCCGGAACTGCGGTGCCGGCCCACGCAAACAAAATTGCCTGCGGGGGGAGCGACCTCCCGGGTGGTTTCGTCATAATATTCACCAAGTCCACGATCCAAAATATACTGTACACAGGCGTTGCGGTCGGAAAACACCATGCCATTGGCCTTGCACTGATACAAGGTCAAAGACGCCTCAGCCCCGGAGGCAACGTCGTCAGCCCCTTCGCCGCCGTCTTTGCCGCCACTTTTCCCTTTTGGGCTCTCCTTGACGGTGAATTTGATGGAGAGAAACGCGGGATTTTCCATGAACTTGCCGGCAATCTGGTCCATGGGAAAAACACGGTGCGATTGACGAACCACTTTGACCACTTTGCTCAGGCGCTGCTTTTCGGGGATGAAATCCACATGCACGGGCAGTCGGGGCGCATAGCCGCGCCGTTCCCCGCCACCATGGTTGCCATGATGACCACTGAAACCGTCTCCCCCAGATCCGCCTTGATGGCGCGAACCACCGCCCTGCTGACCGTCATACTGATCCCGGCGCGGTTTCACCCGCACCCCTTGCAGTCCACGGCGCGCGGATTGCCCCGGCGCTTTGGGGCCACGACGGGAGCCGCCGTCGTCACGGGGCTGGGATTGAATGCCGGGGGTGCCTCGCGCCCAATCGGGCGTTAGGTCAAAGCCCCCGAGCAGGGAGTCCATCCCATCGGGTTCAGGTGTGTTTGATTTATCCGCATCCTCAGTCATTTGGGCACCATTCTGTTGCAATTCACGAAACATCATCTACAATGAAAATTTCATTCTTGCGATGAAAAAGCTGAAAAAATTTAACCGACCCCTTTCGAGCCCTCTCGAATCTTTGGAGACTGAAGGAAATGTTTCAACCCAACGACCCGGATAAACAAGCCCTGGAAAAATATTCAAGCGCCGTCAGCCTTGGCGACATGGAGATCTTCGTTTTCCCGGAATTACTGTACGCATTGGTGCTCGCCAACATCATGTCCCCCATTGTTTGGGCCTGGAAGGAGGAGGATTGGGCCAAAAAACTGGCCAAAAAAACGCCCTACCGTCGCATTCAACGCCTGAAACAACACATCATGGACGTTTACGACTTCAACCTCGACCTCGACACCTGGGGCCTGACCACCAAACAGCGCGAAATGGCCCGTTTCGAGGAGTTCATCGACCCCGAAATCCTCAGCCAAAGCAACGCCCTCTTTGGATACGAGGGCGACAAATACTATTTCGACCTCGATATCCGCCGCCATTTCGGCCTCGACAAATACACCAGCGACACCATTCCCTACTGGAAAACCGAAACCGTGGAGGCCATGGACGCCTTTCGCTTCAAGGAAGGCTACCATTCCGGCGCCGGCGAATGCGTCTCCTTCTCGACCCTCTACGCGGCCGCCCTTTTTGTCATCGGCGGCGTGCCCCTCGAAGACATCTACATGCTGGCCACCCCCCTTCATTCCCAGAATTTCGTCAACGTCCGCGACGGCATCATCACCAACAATCGCCGCATCGTCACCAAAAACATGTGGTTCAACGGCAGCGAAATCACCTGGAAAGCCCAGCGGGCCCTCCGCAACGAAAAAATCACCATCGTCGCCAACAACACCGGATACATCCACACCATGTATCCCGAGGCCACTATCGATCCCGACTCCTATCACAAGGGCATGGACGCCCTCGCAGAGTTCCTCACCACCAAAATCGACATGGAAATCCTGTCCAATTTCCTCCGTCAACACAGCGACTTGCAAAGCTGCTTCCAGGTCCGCCACGACTTTCACGGCGGACATCGCTACATCGAAGCCGAAAAAGTCTATACCTACGAAAACACCAGCTCCTATCGGGTCAATGACGATACCCGAGACAAATTGCTCGAGGAAATCGACACCTACGAATTCTTCCAAGAACCCATCGAAGGCCGTATCGTCCTCAACAACTTCGAGGACTTCTTCAAACAAAACCCGGATCTGGACCTCAACGAACCCGCCGATTTGGCCATGTTGCTCGACGCCTTCAGTTGCACCAACGCCCGCGCCCGCAACGTGGGACAAAAGCTCGTCGACTTTTGTCACCTCGAACCCAAGCTCCCCGAGCGAAAACGCTTCGTGAAATCCAAACCCATCCTGCTGGATGCCGGCTGGGGACGGGAACGCATCATCGAAACCCTGGAATCCATGCGCGCCGATCACCCCGAAGCGGATCTCGCCTTCTACGCCTACCGGGACCTCACCCGCACGGAATGGGCTCCCTTCGTCAAGGCCGCCCTCGAACGAAATCCGGTGGTGGTCCAAGGACTCCGCAAAAAAAGCGAAAAACAGGCCGTGGAGATCCTCTCCAAACTGCCCAACGAATCCATTTACGGCGAATCCCGCCTCGCCCAGCCCGACGAAGTCTGGAACTTCCAGCGCGGCGACGGCGTCGAAACCGCCTTTGCCCTCGCCGCCGTGCTCAAAGCCAGGGTCCCCGACCGGCCCGTTTCCCTGACCATCCATCCCGACCGGGCGGCAATCAAGTGGGACGACCAAACCGCCACCTTCCCCAGCAACAAAGGCCTCCGCCACGAAATGACCGTGTAACGTTCGGAGCCCCGGATTTATCCGGCTTTACAAAGGGGACTTCAGTCCCCGGATTTCAGAGGATGCGTTCGCTACCGCCCCCCCCATGAACCCACGCTTACGCCTGAAGGCGCGCGCATGAAACCGGATAAAGGGCCTGTCGATTTATTGAAACGAAGAGGTTTTTAACCGCTTAAGGACGCTAAAAGAACGCTAAAATTAACTTAATTAAATTATTTTAAGCGTGCATTAAGCGATTTTTAGCGGTTTCTAAATACCTACAATGAATAAATCGACAGGCCCTAAATCCGGGACTCCAAAATTCCATACTCAAGTGCCTTTTCTTTTTAAGAAAAATGCACTACAAATCACCCTCATGTCAAAATCATCCAAAAAACCCGTCGATGTTCGCTGGGGACTGGTCGGCGCAGGCGATGTCTGCGAAAAAAAATCCGGTCCCCCCCTGTACCAACTGCCCGGTCATCGGCTCGTGGCCTTGACCCGTCGGGACGCCGCCCGGGGAAAGGATTTTGCCCGCCGTCATGCCGGCGAGTACCTGCCCGATCTGCCAAGCCTTCTCGCGCATCCGGACATCAATGCGGTCTACGTGGCCACCCCGGCCGGGGCACACGCCGAGCAAACCATTGCCGCCGCCGAAGCCGGAAAGGATGTGCTGGTGGAAAAGCCCATGGCCATGACCACCAAAGAATGCCGCCGCATGGTGGCCGCCTGCCAAAGCAACGGCGTCCTCCTCGCCGTGGCCTATTACCGCCGCGGCTACCCCTCCATCCTCGATGCCAAGGCCAGACTCGATGCCAACGAAATTGGACGCATCCTCGAAATCAACATCAATGATCAGTTCCCCCCCAGCCACCGACTGGATCTGGTGCACTACTTCGCCGGAGACGTGGACAGCGTCCGCACCGAAAAGCACGAAAAAGGCCTGATTTTGCACGCCGTAACCCGATCCGGGGCCGGGTTGCGGATGAACCTCGGCTGGAAAGAAGTGGCCGGTGCCCCGGAACAGGTGCGCATCCAAGGCGAAGACGGCGAGATCTTCATCGAGGACCTCAAAGGCGGAAAAACCAGCCTCAAGAGCATGAAAGGCAACCGCGAACTCATCTATCCCCCCTTGCCCTGGACACATTGGGGCCTGATCGAAAACTTCGGTTTCGCCCGCGCGGGCCGCTGTCCCCTGGCCTGCGATGGCCTCGAAGGCCTGAAAAGCACCGCAGTCCTCGACACCATCTCCGCCCTCGAACCCGGCCAACCCTACCAAAAGGTCGACTACAACAATCCCCCCGAATTAAACCGGGACACCGCAAAAGCCCACAATTTTTTGGGGTGATCGCCATCGCCGGGCCGGCAGATTAAAGGGGAAACATGTTTTTCGCGATCATAAGTCTGCTGTTGATGTTCTGCGTGACATTCATCTTGGAAAGTCTCTACGCCGGATTTTTCTCGATTTTTCTGAAGCCTGAAACCCGAGCGGCCCGCAAGGAAAAATCGCCGAAGCCGTCTCTGAAAACCGGTTTGCTCCAGACAGAGATTGGCTGGGTGACACTGCTCGCATTGGCAAGCCTGTATATCCTTCCCGGCATCTTCTATCTCATTGCCTGGCAACAACCGCTTCGTTTGCCCCACTTGTTTCTCCTCATATTCTTACCGTATATCATCACCCCGTTTTTCATCGCCTTCAGCCTGTGGCTGTTCAAACCCAAAGCCGCGGTTTGCAGTAACGAACATCTATATCTCAGCTTGGCAAATTTTCTGGGCATCATCTTTGTGGTCAGCCCCGCCATGACCAACGCCATTGAATCCGGACTCATCCGTTTCGCCCAAGACGAAAACCAATTGGGGCAATTGGAGCAGATCGCGGATATGGCTTTCGATTCGGAGTCTGACCCAAAGCAACTCAGCGAGAACCTCCACGAGAAACTCAAAATCGTTTTCCAACGCCCCGTGGACGCGGGACGCATTCAAATCCGCCGTGACGAAACCGGAATCCGGCAAATCCGGATTTTCCTCGGAGTCCATTACACGCTCCTGCTGACCAACGATTCGGAAACGGCCACATCTCCTCCGGGACAGAAAATTTCCGACCGGATTTATCTTGTGACCGGCTTTGGATTTTAACATAATGCAGCTTGAATCCGTGAGTTCTTTGCTGTGAATCCGCACAATCCCACGGATTCAGGTGTAGCTCTGACGCTCAAAATCATTCACAGAACCATGACAGTTTTCACCCGCAAAACCCGCCATCCAAAGCTTGGAAATCCCCTGTATACCGTGAGTTTCTTCGCCTTCCTCTGGTTTCTTGAACTCGGGTTTTATCTTCTCTTTTGCATCGACATCCTGCCGATTTACACGGTGAGTTTTTTCACAATCAGTGTCGCAATGAACAAAGAGCACGAGCCGGGGCCGTGGCTGGCTTATCTCATATTGTTGCCGACATTTTTCCTGTGGCTGGGCAGTTTATCCACTTCGCGAGGGGGAACAAACCCTTTTTTTCTCATGGCTTGGGTGCCCATCATCACCTCCTGGCCCATTCTATATTGCGCCAAGAGCCCCAGACAACAGGATGCCGAAAAACGGCAACATGAATCCTTGCTTAAAAAGGTGGCCATGCTGGAGGGCACCACCCGGAACCCGGAGATCGACCAAGCGATCTGTAAGAATTGCGCGCACATGGAAACGCGGGAACTGTACACGGGAATCGACGAAATCACTTGTACGGCATTTTCCAAAAAACCATATCCGGATATTCAAACCTGCATTCACTTCACGCCCAAAAAAGAAACCATTGAATTCGAAAAAACCAGCCCCGACCCATCTGCCGAAAAAGAAACGGACTAAAACCGAAGATAACTTCGCCAACCTGCGGTTTTGCCCCTGAAGGGGCTCAGGGAACCGGCTAAAGGGCCTGTCGATTTATTCATGGCAGATATTTAGAAACCGCTAAAATACGCTTAACGTACGCTTAAAATAATTTAATTAAGTTAATTTAAGCGTTCCTTTAGCGTCCTTAAGCGGTTTAAAATCTTTTCGTTTCAATAAATCAACAGGCCCTATAGCCGGGACTCGGAACCGTGAATTCCGTGCTTGGCATTCGACGCGGTGAGCGTTCCGAGTCCCGGATTTATCCGGTTCCAAAGGGGGCTTCAGCCCCCGGTTTTCTAAAGCCTCGTTCCCAATCGCGGGCTTCGCCCACTATGGAAAAAACGTTTAAGCGTCCGAGTAAGAATAACATCGGCACCATGTTTTCCCAATCTCATCAAAAAATCCTGTCCATACCTGGTTAAACTCCCCCAAAACCCAAGCCACAACCCAAGATCAGTGAACATCAGTGTGATCAGTGGTTGTTTGAAATTCATGCCGGAATCGATCGACAGACCCTAAAAATCCGTGTCCATCCGTGAAATCCGTGGTTGATTTCCCCCAAAACCCAAGCCAGAAGCCAAGCCGCAACCCGAGCCTTTTCGTGCCCTTTCGTGCTCTTTCGTGGTTGACCCGTCCCCCCAACCCAAGCCGCAACCCGAGCCTATCAGTGTTCATCAGTGTGATCAGTGGTTGTTTTAAATTCATGCTGGAATCAACCGACAGGCCCTAAAAATCCGTGTCCATCCGTCTCAAAAAAACCGCACATCAAAGCCCTCGGCCATATCCGTGGGCGGTCCGCGGGTTTCTTCCCATCGAGTGATCCCCGGCCCCAGGCGGGAGGTTTTCACCGCCAGAAAAAAACGGTCCAACGCCTCCGATCCGCCCTCCGCCTCGATGCGCACGGAACCATCCGGCTGATTCCGCACCCAACCCTTCACCGCATGTTTTTGCGACAAGGCACGGGTGGTAAAACGAAACCCCACGCCCTGCACCTCTCCAAACACGGTCACAATCGCTTTTTCAGTCTTCATGGACGCATCCTACCGCGTTTCCGAGCCTCGGAAAAGTTTTTTCCGAGCCTTCCGACGCTCGGAGGCCAAGGACATCTCCCCCTCCGCCCCGCCGATGCGGCGATCGGCGCTCCTGTCCCCCTCCGCCCCCAAGGTGGCTTCGCGTCACTCCCAAACTAACTTCAACTGGGTATCCCGCGCGGGGGCGCGGGTGTGACTGGGAAAAGCCTTCGGGCTCTTTCGATTCAAGCCATCAGGGGTATGGGAGACCGGGCTCTTCAGCTTGCGTCGGATTTTGCGATTTCGGGGGGCTAACGCATCTCTTGATGGTGACGTCCCCCCGAAAGCGCGAAAGGCGGCGTGAGATCAAGAGTCCGGTCTCCCCCGAAGGCTTTTCCCCATTTTCTAGATCCACAAACACCTTCTGACTCCTCTCAAAACAGGGTATTCAGCGTATGTGCTGCACCGGATTTGGAGTCGATGTCACGATTCCTCACTTCCTGCTTGAGACCTTGCCCCGGTTTTGGCATGAGGGAGGCATGGCCAACCCGAAACCCTTTGTTCACCTCCACCTTCACTCCAGCTACTCGCTGCTGGATTCCTCGATTCACCTCAAAGACGCGGTCAAACAGGCCAAAAAGCTGGGCATGCCCGCGCTGGGGCTCACCGACCACGCGGTGATGCACGGGACCATCAATTTTTACAACTACTGCAAGCAGGAAAACATCAACCCCATCATCGGCTGCGAGGTCTACACCTGTGCGGACCGTCATGACAAGTCCCGCAAGGCGGGCGGCATGAACCACCTGCTGCTCCTCGCCACCGGAGAGGAAGGCTATCACAACCTCGCCCGCCTCAGCGCCCTCGCCCATTTGGAGGGCTTCTATTACAAACCGCGGGTGGACATGGAACTGCTGGAACGCTACTCCGGGGGGCTTATCGCCACCTCCTGCTGCGAACGCGGCGAAATTCCGGTCGCGATTCTGGATGGACTCAACGACCGCGCCGATGAAGTCGCGGGCCGCTACCGGGAAATCTTCGGCAAGGAAAATTTCTACCTCGAATTGGAGGATCACGGCAAGGAATCGGAAAAACGGGTCTGCCGCGAACTCATCGACATGTCCAAACGCCTGGACATCCCCCTGGTGGCCACCAATGACGTGCATTACATGAAACAGGCCCACTCGGAAGCCCACGATTTG
This sequence comes from Verrucomicrobiota bacterium, assembly GCA_020831635.1. Classification (GTDB taxonomy): domain Bacteria; phylum Verrucomicrobiota; class Kiritimatiellia; order SS1-B-03-39; family UBA6053; genus PXAS01. The sequence goes on from JAFIGC010000090.1 coordinate 19,038, forward strand.
CTGATGTGCCTGCAAATGCAGACCAAATTCCGCGATGACCGCCGTCCGAAATTCGCCACCGACCAGTACTACTTCAAAACCGCGGAGGAAATGTGGGAACTCTTCGGCGAAACCCCGGAGGCGCTCTACAACACCCTCGCCATCGCGGAACGCTGCAACCTGCACCTGAAGCTGGAAAAAGACGCCCCCCTCCACTTCCCGGTATACGACGTGCCCGAAGGTCACGACCTCAACACCTACCTCACCCATTTGACCGAAGAAGGCCTGAAAAAACTCTACGACGGCGCCGACATCGCCAACCCCAAATCCGAATTGGAGCAGACCCTCAAGGCGCGTTTCGAAAAGGAGTTCGGGGTCATCAAACGCACCGGCTTTGTGAACTACTTTCTCGTGGTTTGGGACTTCATCAATTATGCCAAACAACAGAAAATCCCCGTGGGACCGGGCCGTGGCTCCGGGGCGGGCAGCCTGGTGGCCTACGCCCTCGGGATCACCGCCATCGATCCGCTGCGCTTCGATCTGATTTTCGAGCGCTTCCTCAATCCCGACCGCGTGTCCCCGCCCGACTTCGATATCGACTTCTGTCAAACCCGCCGCGGCGAGGTCATCGAATACGTGAAACGAAAATACGGACATGAAAACTGCGCCCAAATCATCACCTTCGGCACCCTGGGCGCGAAAACCATCATTCGCGATTTGGGCCGGGTCTTGGAAATTCCCCTGGCCAACTGCGACAAGCTCGCGAAAATGATCCCCGAGGATCCGGGCATGACCCTCAAAAAAGCGGAGGAGGCCAACCCCGAATTCAAGCAGGCGATCAAAACCGATCCCGATGCCAAGCTCATCCTCAAACACGCCAAGGTGCTCGAAGGACTCCACCGCAACCAGGGCACCCACGCCGCCGGGGTGGTGATCGGGGAAACCACCCTCATGGACATCGTGCCGCTCTGCCGCGATAAAGAGGGACAGGCCGTGGCCCAATACGAAATGAAGCCCCTGGAAATGACCGGCCTGCTGAAAATGGACTTCCTGGGCCTGAAAACCCTCTCGGTGGTGCAAGAGGCCGTGGACCTGATCAAGGACATCCACGGCGTGGAGATCAACCCGGAAACCATTCCGCTCGACGACCCCAAAACCTTTGAACTGCTCAACCGCGGCGACACCGTGGCCGTGTTTCAGGTGGAATCCCGAGGCATGCGCGACTTGTTGCGTCAGTTCCAGGCCGACCGGATCGAGGATGTGATCGCCCTCATCGCCCTCTATCGTCCGGGCCCCATGGACATGATTCCCGACTACATCAAACGCAAGCATGGGACCATGAAGCTCGACTACCCCCACCCCTTGCTGGAACAAGTCCTCAAGGAAACCTACGGGGTCTTCATCTATCAGGAACAGGTGCAAAAGGCGGCCAACGTGCTGGCGGGCTTTTCCCTCGCCCAAGGCGACCTGTTGCGCCGGGCCATGGGCAAAAAGGACCAGGCCATCATGGCCGACATGCGCCAAAAATTCATCGCCGGCTGCAAAGAGGTCAACGACATCGCCGAAAAACAGGCCGGGGAAATTTTCGATTTGATCCAAAAATTCGCCAGCTACGGCTTCAACAAATCCCACTCCGCCGCCTACGCCTTCATTTCCTTTCAAACCGCCTATCTGAAAGCCCATTATCCCGCCGAATTCATGGCCGCGGTGCTGTCGCTGGAAATCGGCAATGCCGACAAGCTGACCGGATTCATCGCCGAGTGCAAGGAAATGGGCATGAACGTGCTGCCGCCCAACGTGCAGCAGTCCGAAAACCGGTTCCGCACCGAAAACGGCGACATCCGCTTCGGCCTCGCCGGGGTCAAGGGGGTCGGCGGTTCCGCCGTGGATACCATCGTGGCGGAACGCAAGGCCAAGGGACCCTTCAAGAGCTTCATGGATTTCTGTCTGCGCGTCAATACCCGCGAGGTCAACAAACGCTGTATCGAATCCCTGATCAAGTCCGGCGCTTTCGACTGGACCGGACTGAACCGTGCCCGCATGTTCAACGGCATGGATTTCGCCCTGCAACGCGGCGAAAGCACCCGGGCCGACCGCGAACAGGGGCAAACCAGCATCTTCGACCTGCTCGACGATGGCGGCGGCAGCCAGGAAAACGCGGGCGACGACGAACTGCCGGATTGCGAACCCTGGCCCGTCAGCGAAATGCTGGCCTACGAAAAGGACCTGCTCGGATTTTATATTTCCGGCCATCCGCTGGAAGAATTCGAGTGGGAAATCCAAACCTACGGCAAAACCAAACTCGAAGAGTTGCAGGATCTGGAGGAAGGCACCCAAGTGCGCATGGGCGGACTCATCACCGAATGGCGGCGTTTTTTCACCAAAAGCGAAACCGAAATGGCCACCTTCCGCATGGAAGGACTCACCGGCAGCGTCCCCGCGGTCATGTTCCAGGAAGCCGTGCAAAGCTACGGACGCACCCTCGCGGACAACATTCCCATCATGGCCGCGGGCGAATGCCGGGCCCGGGACGGCGCCAAACAAATCACCATCAACGAAATCGTCCCCCTCTCCAACGTGGCCACCTGGTACGCCGAAAAAGTCAGCATCCACATCCCCGAATCCCAAGTCACCCCCGAGCGCATGCACAGCTTGCGAGAGCAGTGCCAACGCCACAAAGGCCACATTCCGGTGGTGATCTGCGTCATGTTTGATGACGGCAAACGGGTGTTTTTATCCTCCGACGCCGCCTTTCACGTCACCCCCACCCACAAATTCATCCTCGACGTCGAACATCTCTTGGGCGAAGATTGCGTCTACGTACAGGCTTTACAGGAAGTCCACAAATCCCCGCCCCGCAAACGGGAATTCGGACGGCGCGAAAGTGCCTAAAGCGGCGAGCCGCTTTGGAGTGCGGAATTCGGAGTGCGGAGTAACGAGCGCGGCTAAGCCGCTTTGGAGTGCGCGTAGCGAGTGCAACGAAGCTACCGCTTTGGGGCCGGGGGGGCGGAGGGCAGTTGCCAGTTCAATGTTCAAAGTTCAACGTTCGATGTTCAAAGTTCGCTTTCCAAAAAGTTATCGGCAAGGGACTGCCGATCTACACCCCCTTCGCCCCCAAGGCGGCAGACCTGGCAGGCACGCCAAAGACGGTGCGCGTCGTCCCCAAGCACTCATGGCTCCAAGATCGCGTGATCGGCGGAAACAGGATTTAGATTCTCCCAGATCAAATTTCTCCTGGAGATAGATTCTCCACCTCCGTCGACACGGATCACCATAACCTTACGTCGGTTAAAGGGAGTCACATATCCCCCCGGCTTTCGAGACCCCAAGTTTTCCAACTCGTTTTGCCGGGTTCCCTGCCAATCCACCAGACGGGACTCGTTCAAATTTCGGGTCACCAAAAAAGGCATTCTGGAATCCGAGGCTTTGTCCACATCCGCAACCACAGACCAGACATTGTGGTCGGATTGGAATTCCTCAAGGGAATTCGCCTGTGGAATGCCTGCACCGGAAAATAACTCGTAATCTTCGCCAAATACCATGACTTCAGAAGACATCAGCCAGGCAAAATACGAGGTGCTGTTGGATTCATAATGTTCCGAATCCTTTGTAGGCCAGACATCCACAAATGAAGATCGATAAATATCAAAGGGTTCATAGGTGAAAATCAATTGGTGGATTGCGCGACCATTGGACAACATTCGAGTCGATGGATGATGAATAAAAGCCCGACATCTAATTACACCAAGCATGAAAACCACGCCCAGCATGACTACACTGGCAACCAATATCAAAAAACGAACCAAACGGAGGAAGGTATTGTTGGCATTGATCGATTTCATTGTCGCATCCTACGTCGAAACACATATCCCGGTCAATGCGGAACTCTGTATGAATTTGAAATGCCGAGTGCGGAGTCATGAGCGCGGCGAAGCCGCTTTGGAGTGCGCGTAGCGAGTGCAACGAAGCTACCG
>JAFIGC010000288.1 GCA_020831635.1 Verrucomicrobiota bacterium
TTTTTGTGCCCAAAAACCCTGAAAACGGAGAAAAACATGCCGAATTTCTGTTCAAACCGGCTTTCGATGCCCCCGAGTCCGGGTATACGGAACATCATCAACACACTGCGCGGCCCCAACGGCGCTCTCGACTTTGAAATCGTCCTACCCATCCCCAAGCCCCTCCGGGACATCCACCGGGGCGGCCAACACATTGAAGGGGCCTACCACACGCGCTGGCGCGAAGAGATCCAATCCGATGACCGGATCAAGCGGATCCATGTGCCGGAAAAGGAACGGGCCGATCTCCGTAAGCGCTTTGATGCCGACTGCCCGCTTGACTGGTGCATCCGCAACTGGGGATCCAAGTGGAACGCGATTTGCGATGGAGCCGACTGGAAAGACAACGCGATCCTCTTCGACACCGCCTGGAACCCGCCCCGTGGTTTTGTTGAGGCACTCAGCCGCAAGTTCCAGAACACCCGGTTCGAACTTCGATTCGTTGAACCCGGTTGCGGCCTGAATGGCCGTGTGCTCTTCCTCCAGGGCGAAATCCAGCGGGAGGAGGCCTACGCAATGCGCTCCGACGCCGGGATCGAGAACCTGGAGCGCGTTGGCCTTGCCCTACCCGAACCCATCTAAACCCCAACCATTGGAGATTAAAATATGTATTCACCCCAAATCGATCCGCTGCTGATCCGCCCGCTCTATCATTTGGGCAAAGCCCGCAAGCAGCCGATGACCGCCCTCGTCTCCGAGCTGATTTTCGAGGCGCTCATTGCCAGGGACTTGCCGGACGAGGCGGCCCGGCACTTGGACGCGGCACGTTTCAAATACGCTTCGAATGTCCATCCCGAAAGGAAAGCCGCATGATCTTCCGCCTCACGCCCTTTCAATGCCAAGCCAGGGGCCCGGATCATCTCCGGGCCCTCGCCTTTTTCGACAGCCTTATCGGACACAAGCTCATCCGCCTGCCCCACCTTCCCGAAGGAGGCGGGTACCCTTCCTGCACAGGCCTTGACTTCGAGGGCGGGTATTTCGCCATGCCCCTGCACGATGCCGACAACAGCCCCGGACCCGTGCGATGGCAAATACTGGACGCAAACGGAATGGCCGTCCCCGGCCTCGACGTGCGACAGCTCGTGGACCTTCCCGTGACCGCTGTTGGATTCTTCCAACTGCTCAAAGGCCGGGAGCGCACGTTCCTGCCCTATCTCCGCATTGGTGATGACGCTCATCTGACTTGTATCGGATCCAAAAGCGGCGGTGTGATCTCTCTCGAACGGGATGCCCGCACCGAATGGCTTTATCTCAAACTCCCATAACCCAAACCAAACAAGGAGGCAACCATGCCAAAGCAAAACGTACTCCGAATTCGAATCAGTGAAATCGAACACCAAGGCGACTTGGATCCCTGCATTGAGAAACTCTGCCAGTCCGGGGCCACCATCATCGACTCCCACATCGATGCCGATGCGGAAGAGGCGGTGGTCCACGCGAAGGTCGAGGACTACGCCGACTTCCGCCTTCGTTTGGAGCAGACGGATATCGTCGATTTCTGCGAGTCCATGGGCTGGTTCAAGGAGGATGACCATGCGTAAACTCACCCGTACCGAAATCGAGGCCTGTGGCGCGGCCATGCCCGAGACCATGCGCTTCCATGATCAGCTCGTCGGATCCAAACTCATCCGCGCCACGGGCCGCCGGGGAAGAACCCAACCTCCTCCCGTCCTGTATTTCGACGATGGTGGGTGCCTGCGAACCCAGTTCGACGATGAGTGCAATCCCGGCGAAACCGAATGGATGATCTGCGATGCACAAGGCCATACCATGAACGTCGTCAAACTCACCGATCTGATTGGCCTCCCGGTAACGGGCATCGGCTATCTGCTGGACCCGGATAACGATCTCCGCCCGGTGATCCCGTACGTGGAGATCGCGGAGAGCTTTCACGTCTGCGCGATTTGCAGAGAGGGCGGAGCCGTTATTTGTCATCACCGGGCCCAGGACGACAGCTGGGACCTGCTTTGTGAACTGAAACCCAAAACCCAAACGAAAGGAAAATCATGAACATCCAAATCAACGGCAGCGAACTGCTGCTGGCCCTGACCGGGGCCGGCAAGGTTGTTCCCCGTAAGAACAGCATTCCCGTCCTCGGCTGTGTCCGCTTCACCGTCGAGGACAACCGTGTCAAACTCACGGCCACCGACCTCGACGCGACGATGGACTACACCTTCGAGGAGGCCGAGGTCGTCAACCGCAGCGGCTCGGTCATTGTCAATGTGAAGGACCTCCAACGCCTGGTCAAGAAAGCGGCGAAAGACAGCGTCCGTCTCATTGACGTGAAACCGGACCAGGCGGAAATCACCCTTAGCGGAGAACTGGGCGAGCGCACGCACTATCTCCCGGCATATCCCGAAGACGAATGGCAGGAGCCCGTGCCCAACATTCCGGTGCGGGACGCGGACGGCCGATTCCTGGAAACCTTGCGCCAGGTGCAGCCGTTTGCCTCGACCGACGAAACCCGGTATGTGCTCAACGGCGCGGCCATCCAGCAACACGAGGGCAGTCATCTGTTGGTCACCACCGACGGTCACCGCCTTTGTGCCTCCCAGCCGCTCTCCCTGCCCCTGGATCGCGATTTGATCGTGCCCCCGCACAAGTTCGCGCTCTGGAGCAAACTGTCCCCTGACTGCGCCCTGGGCGCGGATGAACGCTACTTCCGTCTGGTGTCCGGCCCCTGGTCGCTGACCGTCAAGCAGATCGAAGGCGAATTCCCGCGTTGGCGGCAAATCCTGCCCCGGCATGAAGATCCCAAGACCTTCACCCTGCACCCCGACGACCTGCCCGCATTCGAGGAAGCCGTGCGCAC
>JAFIGC010000091.1 GCA_020831635.1 Verrucomicrobiota bacterium
CCCCACCGTGGCAAGCACGGAGGCGGCGTAACGAATACGGCAAAGAACGACATCCTTTTCATCGCGGGAACCATGCCTCCAGTATCCGTAAATGTTTCATCTCAAAAATCAGCCGTGCAGGAGGCCATTCCGATACCCTTTAAACGTACTCCCCCCGACAAGCGGGGGAGGGCAAACGCCAGGTGACATCCAAATCCCCGAGTCCTCATTTTCGCTCGGGTCTGGGACATAGTGAAAAAATCGTGGACAGTCTTGAATAAAACCGTGCGGGCAAGCGACCAGTGGATTATGAAACCTTTCCCACGAAAGCATATCGGCTCGGGTGCTTGCCCCGGACTTCAAAATCTCCATCTTCATGGGGCTCTTTTGGCCTCTTTCCCGGAACTGAATATTTTGCCTTTTGTGCAAATTGTGATTGCGTTAAAGCGGTATTTCGGGGATATAGCCTAAGGAAATGTGTTCGGAGAAATTTGATTGATAATGCGAATGATAAACATTCGCTTAACCAATCTAACAAAAGCGTCATCTTGTGGAGTGAAAAAAGGCAGGTTGGATGCGCCCATCATTAGGTGTCGCCTTCGCCAAGTTCGATCAAACCCTGGCGATTTTCGTTCTGTCGTTGGGGGGTCATGCCGGCATAGGTGATTTCCATGAGGATAAACGCGAGCACTTCGGTTTCAGACAATTCGTGGAAGCAGACGGGATCGATTTCCATGCCCAACCACTTCTCCCAGGGCTTGAACGCCAACATGTAGGGCTTCCGGTTTCCCATCTCATCCACGGGGTCTTGGGGATCGATGCCGGACACCGCGAAGGTGGCAATCTCGTCAAATTGGAGGGGCCACATGGAAATCATCCAATCCGTCTCCTCCGCGTCCATGGCGCGCAAAAGATCATACGCCTCGCCGAAGCGGGTCTGGAGAACGGCCAAGGCCTTGTCTCCTTCTTCCCGCAGATACGGATGAAACCGAAGCATCTCCTCCCAAATGGGGTAGGGGGTGCGGTCTTCCGTCCAAGGGTGTTTTCGAATCAGTTCATGAAGTTTCATAGTGGTGTTGAGTTTTTCGCTGAACTTATAACGTGGGACCGGGAACCCAGCCCTTGGCACCCCGGCCTTGCACGCTGGTCCTGTGGCGGATGGGGATCCACGTCTTTCGATCCTCCGAACGTTCAAACGTGATGCGGGCATATTCGACATAGGTCGAGTCATCCGGTATTCCGCGCTCAAGCAGGGTCACTTCTTTCAGGGCCGGAACCAGGGTGATGGTGATGACATGGTGGGGCGTCTCGCTGACTGCCTCCCCTTGGGAAACCCTGGCCAAGCGCAAGGCCACGCCGAGCATGGATTGGGTCCAGCTTTCCCCGTTTGCCGCGGCCTCACGAAGTTCATTCAGGAAGCGCCCGGGGATCTCCTCGTCACGAAACGCCGACTCCGGTGGCACGTCGGCTGTGGCGGTCGGGGGAAGGGTCGGGGTGGAGGATGGCTGCCCGCATCCCAACGACATCAGGAAAAACAGGATGGCGACCGATTGGCAAAGAGAGGCGTGTTTCTTCGGGAAAATCGGGTGTTTCATGTTATTTTACCTGCCATACAATCTGGTTTTTTGAAGCCTGTGGGGATTTCACGGAGAATCCGTGACGAGAATGAGCACATAGCGTCGTCCGCCGTGATCGAATGGTCCCAGGGTGACGGGGACGCCGGGGGCGAAACGGAGCTGGGTGTTCATCAGGGTTTGTTGGGTGGAGCCGACCGTGACCCGCAAGGCCTGTTCGTTTCCGCTCAATGACAGGTGCAGGCCCGCCTGGAGGGCAACCCTTCCTTGGGCGGGCAGGGTCACGTTTTGGCGTTCCCGGAGTTCAAAGGCGCCGTCGTGGAAGCGACGCAGGCTGCCCACATAAGGCGCCAATGCCGGGCTGCTGTTCCCAGCGGGGGTGAGTTCAACCAAATGCACCGCAAGGGTGGTCGCATGGGATGCCGCCGCACAAAGCGACAGGAAGAAAATGAGAAAAATGCGTTTGTAAGCTTTCATGTTCAACTGTTGGGGAAGTCGATCCAAATTACCATGGCGTGGTCCACGGGGTCTTCAAAGATCAGGAGGGCATCGTAGGGAACTTCGATGGAAAGGGAGTCAATTTGCGTTCGCCGGGGTGGGCGCGGAGGAGAAAACGAGGCCGGGCCTCGGTCCGGCGGGCCGAAATTACCTGTCGTACTTCGGGGCGTGGTTGCTTCTTGGGCACTTTCCCCTTCAAGTGTCCATTCGGGCATCGGGCCGGGAATCATTTGCCAGATGCCCGCAGCCAAAATGCAGAGCAGCGCGGCGGCCGCCAAACCGAAGCCCCAAACGGGAAAGACCCGGGTGGGTTGGTGGTCGCGCGCTGGAATTTCCGCTTGGTCTCCTCGCCGTTGATGAAACTCCTGCCAAAAATCCTCTTTGCTCCGCGGTGGCGGGCATTTGAGCGCTTCTTTTTCTTCCGCGGAGAGCGGGGGATGCTTTTTCATTTCGCTTCCTCCCGAACAGGTTCCAAGAGCCCCCGCAATTTGTTCTTGGCGTAAAAGAGCCTGGACATCACGGTGCCCATGGGGATTCCCACGGCGGCGGCGATTTCCCGATAGCTCAAATCGTCCACAAACCGCAGGAGGAGAATCTGCCGATCCGTTTCATTGTCCATCTGATCCAAGGCGGCGCGCACTTGTTGATGGGATTCCCGCGTCTGCAAAAATTGGTCCGGGGCCGGTCCCGCGAGATCCGAGGAGCGTTCCACGGCGTCCGCGCCATCGCCGGACACAAAGACCGCCTTTTCCCGATACTTTCGACGGTGCATATCCATGGCCGAATGACGGGCAATGCCACAAAGCCAGCCCCCCAACGCGGCGGGCTTCCGCACCGTCGGCAGCGATTTTCAGGCTTTCAGGTATGTATCCATCACGATTTCTTCGGCATGTTCGGAACCAACCAATCGACACGCAACGGCATATATTCTAGTCCGAAACGACTCCATAAGCAATTCAAATGCCCTGGAATCTCCCTTGCGGGCCGCATCAAAATGGTTATGTTCGGGAGTGTCCATTGGATAAGTCGTTTCAGACCCTCCCAATATTCTAAAATGAAAGTCGAAGGCAACCTGTTTTTTTCTTGAAATCTAGATTTAACCAGAATACGTAAATCTTTTGCCGTAAAACCGCACAATCTCTTTCGCTCCAGGATCTTGCACGCCTTCTGTGCAAAAAGCTCACGGATTCAGAGTTTACTCCGCGTCTTCGGTCACGAGGCCGGCTTCGCGGAAATAGCGGAGGGCGCCGGGGTGGAAGGGGGCGTTTTGGCCCTGCAACATGCCTTCGGGGGTGAGTTGCGAGAGGGCTTGGTGCTGCTGGCGCAGGTCGTCGAGGTTTTCGAAGACGGCTTTCACGACCTCGTAGACGAGATCGTCGGAGATGTCGGCATGGGTGACCACGGTGGTGAGCATGCCAATGCTGGGGACGGGTCCTTCTTGCAGGGCCCGGGGATAGAGTTCGACGGGGACTTCGGTGAGGCTGTAAAAGGGAGAGGCTTCGATCAGGTCCTCCACGCCCGTGATGGGCACGAAACGCACCCGCAGTCGTCCGGTGGTGGCTTCGGTGATGGAGCCATTGGGATGGCCGACGGTGTAGAAATAGGCGTCCATCAATCCATCCTGCAAACGGCCGGCGCATTCGCCGACGGACAGGGATAGGGCGCGCAAGTCGTTTTCGGGGTCAATGCCGACGGCATGGAGGATGTCGAGGGCATTGCCGCGTTGTCCGGAGCCGGGGCTGCCGATGTTGACCCGTTTGCCGCGCAGGTCTTCGAGGGTGCGGATGCCGCTATCCTCGGAAGCGATGAGGGTCACGACTTCGGGATGCAGGCTGAAAGCGAAGCGCAAGTTCGACTGGGGGGCGTCTTCCCAATTGCTGAGGCCGTTCACGGCCTGATACTGGCGGTCGGCCTGGGCGATGCCAAATTGGATGGCGCCGCTCATGACGTCGTTGATGTTCTGCACGGAACCGCCGCTGGTGGCCACGGAGAGGCGCAAACGCCCCTCGCTTTCGTTTTCCACCACTTGTTTGATGACATTGCCGACGGGGTAGTAGACCCCGGTCTGGCTCCCGGTGCCGATGGTCAGGAAAGTGCGGTCGGGATTGCCACAGGCGGCAAGCAGGAACAGGAGGCATAAAAGGACGGGAAGTTTGAATGGGTTCATGAATCCACCATTGTGGATCGGCCGCGGGGGTGCAAGCAAAAACCATTGCGAATGCGGAGTGACGAGTGCGGAGTGACGATTGCGGAACGACGATTGCGGAGTGCGAACTTTTCGACTTCGTGACTTTCCCCCCCTCCGTGCTTGCAAGAATAGGTTTTGGCGATATGATGCGCCCATGACTGTTAAAAATTTAACGATCCCGATCTTTTGCCTCTTGCTTGTCGCCTGTGGCAGGCGTGAACGTGTGCGTACGTACACGGAAGTAATTCAAGTGAACCCGCAATCCGGCCAGACGCAGCCCGCGTCCCCGGAAATGGCCGGCGGACCGTCGGCGCCCGGCGCCACCTCCAGCCAACCTCCGATGGGGGTCGAACTGCCGTCCGACCATCCCTTGCGGAGCATGGAGGCTCCGCCGCTGACCGTGGAACCGGTTCCCGAAAACCTTCCCCCGAATCATCCCACCTTGACCATGCAGGCGCCGCCCGTCGGTTCCGGTGGAACGGCGACGCCCCCCGCCACGGGACCGGGCGCCATGCTGGGCCGCGAGTCGGAGGTGCCGCCCCCGCCCGCCGCGGACGATTTGACTTGGGACGTGCCGGAAGGCTGGCGTCAGCAAGCGCCATCGGGCATTCGCTTGGCGGAATTCACCATTGTCGGCGACGACTCGGGCGCCCTCACCACCCTGATTGTCTTTGGCGGACCCGCGGGCAGTGTGGAGGCCAACATCCGCAGATGGCGCGGAGAATTGGGGCTGCCGCAGGAGCCTCCGTCTCCGCCCGTACGGATTGGCGGCAAAATGCCGTTTGTTTTCGTGGATTTGGTGGACGAAGCCACGGAAGCGGGTCGAGATCAGGCCACCGTGGGCGCGATTTTCGACTTGGGCGACCGCACCGCCTTTTTGAAATTCTTCGGTCCCATTGAAGTGTTGCGGGTGCAACGGCTGCCGTTCCTGAAACTCGCGGGTTCGTTGCAGTTGGTGGAGGACGGACAATGAAATTATTCGGCTTCGCCTCCATCAAACTCACCGTCCTTTGTCTGTTTTGGTTGGGGGTCCTGACTTTTTGGGGCACGATCTATCAAGTGGACCATGGCATTTATCAGGCCCAGGCCCGCTTTTTCGATTCCCTGGTCTTCTTTGGCTTCGGCTTCATCCCCTTTCCCGGGGGCATGCTCACCATGGGACTGTTGTTTTTCAACTTGCTGGCTTCCTTTTTCGTCCACTATCAGGCGGGCTGGAAAATGCCGGGACTGATGTTGATCCATCTGGGGCTGTTGCTGTTGTTGCTGGGCGGTTTTTTCATTCGCCTGACCGGAATCAGCGCACAAATCCAACTCTTGCCGGGGGAGGGGACCAATTTGGCGGAAAGCACTTCCGAATGGGAGCTTTCCATGCTCGAAGAAGTCAGTTCCTACCGTCAGGTACGGGGCATTGATTTTTCCGATTTGAAAAAAGGCACGCGCTTTCGGATGGATGATTCCGGATTGCGCTTCCGGGTGCTTGAGCAATACGAAAACGCCCAACCCATGCGGCTTCGCGAGCAAATGCTTGAAAATGCCGCCGTCCCGGCCAACGCCTCCGGAATTCATCGCTTGGACGGCCGCCGTCTGGCCAAAGAGCCCCCGCAAAATCAGCCGGGCTTGGTTTTGGAAGTCGAAGGGGCCAAAGAATTTTCCCGCGTGCTGCTCTGGGGGGGAGAAAATCGTTTGCTGGCGGTTGAATTGCCGGACGGCGATGTGCGATTCATCGCCTTGCGCCGCAAGCAATACGAACTGCCCCTGTTCATGGAATTGATGGATTTCCAGCGAACCTATTACCCCGGCAGCCAGCGGCCCAAGGATTTCCGCAGTTTGATTAACGTTCATATCGGGGGGGCGAAAGGCGAGGACATCGAACGCAATGCCATCATCAAAATGAACGAACCCTTCCGTTATCAAGGATGGACCTTCTATCAACAATCGTTTGCCGTGATGGACAATGATACCGAGCTTTCCATCTTTGCCGTCACCCGCAATTATGGCCGGTTGATCCCGTATTGGGCCACCGGCATCACCTCGGTCGGTTTGGCCATGCACTTTATTCAAATGCTCGTTTTGCAGATGCGCCGCCGGAGGAAATCCGCATGAAAAAACTTTTTCCGATTCTGACGATCCTACTTCTTTCGACCTTTCAGCTGGCCGCCCAGCACAATCACGTGCATCGTCCCGCGCCCGAAGCGCCCGACCGGGTGCTTGACCGTTTGGGGGCGCTGCCCGTCTTGCACGACGGACGGGTCATGCCGCTGGACACCTTTGCCCGGATTCATCTGACCCAATTTTCGGGGCGGAAAACCCTCATGGGCAAAAGCGCCATGGAAATCATGGGCGAAATCCTTTTCGAACCCTCCTCCACCCATGATTATCCGCTGTTTTTGGTGAACAACCATGCGGTGTTGGAAGCGATGGGCGTGGAGATATTCCAAGAAGCCGTTGGGGACATCAAAGCCTCCAGCAGGCGTTTCAGTTATCATCATCTCATGCCGGGCATTGCCGAATTGCAGCGGTTGGCGGTTCAAGCCAACCAAATGGAGCCCGAAGATCGCGGACCCGTTGAGCAAGAGATTCTTCGCTTGTATTCGAATGTGCTCACCTATCGCTATTTGGAGTTGGTTTTCGAATATTTGCGACCGACCCCCATGTTGGGTTTTGACGATCCAGATCTCCGCAATGCACTGGGCTTGGATGCAAACCGCCAATTCTTTTCGTATGCGGAGTTGCGTCCCAAAGCCCAAGAGCTTTCCACCCAACTTACCGGTGGCGCCGCTTTGGCGGAAATGCAAATGCCGTTGACGCAAGAAAACGCCGCGATTCAGGTGTTTCTGATGCAGCTCATGAACTTTTCGTCCTTGAGTCAGGACATGCCCTTCAATGTGCTTCCCGCCGCGCCCCATGGCGAACCCGTGTGGATGGCGCCCTTCGACGCCCGGTATGGGGATCACCAGGACCGTGAACTTCGCGAAGCCGCCACCCGACTGTCTCAAATGGCGGTGGCATGGATGACGGAAGACTGGAACGAAGTCATCGCGGCTTACGAGGATGTGGTCGCCTTTTCGCGCGACCGCATGAAGCACGTGCGAGACGTGGGGTTGACCGTCAGCGAGGCCCGCTACAATCGCGCCAACTTGTTTGGCAAGGCCCGGTTTTTCTACCTCATCGGCTTTTTCCTCGCTTTTGCGGCCATGTTGACGGGCAAGGACAAGTGGCGGAAATTCGCATGGTTGCCCATGGGGCTGGCCGCGATTTGGCATCTCACCGGATTGATCTGGCGCATTTACCTCACCGCCCGTCCACCGGTCACCAATTTGTACAGCACCTTTTTGTGGGTGGGGCTGGTTTGTCTGATCCTGGCCTTCGTGATTGAGTATTTCATCAAGAACGGCCTGGGACTTTTCTCCGGGGGACTGATTTGTTACAGCTTCCTGATGCTGGCGGAACGCTTCGGTATGGAAGGGGACACCCTCCACAAAATGGAGGCGGTGCTGTCTTCCAACTTTTGGCTGAGCACCCATGTGCTTGCGGTCACCACCGGCTACGCCGGCGTGTTTATCGCGGGTGTTTTCGGGCATATTTGGTTGGTGATGCGTCTGCTGAACCGTCCGGCAAAACAATTGCAAGGGGTCATGGACATCATGATGCCCCTAATGGGCTTCGGGCTGACCTTCGCCTTTTTGGGCACCATGCTCGGCGGCGTGTGGGCGGATCAGTCCTGGGGGCGCTTCTGGGGCTGGGATCCCAAGGAAAACGGCGCCATTCTCATCGTGTTATGGACGGCGGTGGTGTATCACGCCCGCATCGCGGGCATGGTCCGGGAAATCGGCACCGCCGCCGGGGCCGCGTTCGGTTGTGTGATGGTGATGGTCGCTTGGTTGGGCGTGAACCTTCTGGGGGTCGGTTTGCACTCCTACGGGTTTACCAATGCCATGGCCGTGGTCTTCAATCTCTATGTCGGCGCCGAGCTTGTGTTTATTTGCCTTGTCGTGGGCATTCTTAAAATCAAAGAAAGCGCCCCGCCCGCCGATTCGGAATCCTCCGAGGCCTCCAATGCCACGAAATCCTTGGAAAACAAAGCCCCGGTAGGCATTGAAATGCTTGCGGGGGCCCAGTTGCTCTGGGGCATCATGGGACTTTGCATTTTCCTGGTCGTGTTGGTGGGCTTTTCCCGTCCGGGCGTGACCCTGACCTTGCGGAAACTGGGCCTTTCCCAATTTTATTTGGGGATCACGGCCTTTGTATTGTTCTCCGGGGCCTTGGCCGGTGGCATTGGGCTTGGCGCCCGCAAAGCTTGGGGCTGGATTGTCAGCACCACCCTCATGCTGTTTATCGTGTGCCTCAAAATCGCGGCATTGGTCAAACTCGAACTTCGCCTGGCGAACATGGCCCGGGAAAATTTCCTGGAACAGTTTGGTCAGCCCAAGACCCTGGCCTTCCAGCACCTCATTCCCATGGTGCTGGCGTTCATGATTTTCCTCTATCTCATGAAAAAGCCCATACGGGCGTGGTGCGGCGTAAAGACGGAAGATTTTGTACGCCTGATGATCATCCTTACCGGCGTTGCCGCCGGCATGGCAATCGTCTTCACCACGATGGCGATGGTTTTGTCCTAATCCGATCGCCCATCATCCTGCCAGCACCTCGGAAACCAAGCCCTCCGCCTCGGATTGGAGGCGGTCGAGGTGGTCTTCTCCGAGGAAACTTTCGGCGTAGATTTTGTAAATGTCTTCGGTGCCGGAGGGTCGGGCCGCGAACCAGCCGTTTTCGGTGATGACCTTGAGTCCGCCGATATCGGCGTTGTTTCCGGGGGCGCGGGTGAGAGCTTGCAGCACTTTTTCCCCGGCCAGGGTGTCGGCTTTGAAGTCTTCGGGCGACAGGGAGGCCAGTTTTTTGCGTTGCGGGGCATCCGCCGGGGCGTTCTTCCGTCCGTAATAGGGTTTGCCATGCTCTATTTCGAGTTCGGCATACAATTCGCCGGGATCCTTGCCATGGATGGCGGTGATTTCAGCGGCCAAGAGGCAGAGGATCAGTCCGTCTTTGTCCGTGGTCCAGGCGCGGCCATCCTTGCGGAGGAAGGAGGCCCCGGCGCTTTCTTCACCGCCAAAGCCGTAGGTGCCGTCACTCAGGCCGGGCACAAACCATTTGAAGCCCACGGGTACTTCCGAGAGTTCCCGGCCCAATTGTTTGGCCACCCGGTCGATCATGGAACTGGAGACCAGGGTTTTGCCGATTTTGGCGGTCGCGGGCCATTGCGGACGGTGGGTGAAGAGGTGGGAAATGGCCACGGCCAGATAGGCGTTGGGGTTGAGGAGTCCGGAGGAGCGGGTGACGATCCCGTGCCGGTCGGCGTCGGGATCCAGTCCAAAGGCGAGGTCGAAGTCGTCTTTCATGCCAATGAGTCCGGCCATGGCGTGATGACTGCTGCAATCCATGCGGATTTTGCCGTCGCCGTCGATGGACATGAAAGAAAAGGAAGCGTCCCAAGCGGGGTTCACGTTGGTCAAATCCAGTTGATACCGTTCCGCGATGGGCGCCCAGTAGTCGAGGGATGCGCCGCCCAGGGGATCGACCCCCAGTTTCAGACCGGAGTTTCGTATGGCGTCCATGTCCACTACATTGGCGAGGTCTTCGACATAGGGGGTGACGAAATCCGTCTCGACGACCAGGTCCCCGGCCAAGGCGCGGGAAAAGGTGATGCGGTTCACGTCTTCAAGATCGGTTTGCAAAATGGCGTTGGCGCGATCCTGAATCCATTGGGTGGCGTCGCCCCCGGCGGGACCGCCGTGCGGGGGATTGTATTTGAGGCCGCCGTCATCGGGGGGATTGTGGGAGGGCGTGATGAGAATGCCGTCCGCTTTGTCGGGATGCGAACGGTTGTAGGCGATGATGGCCCTGGATATCGCCGGGGTGGGGGTGGGGCGTCGTCCGCTTTGCACGTGGACGGTGACATTGTTGGCGGCCAGGACTTCGATGGCGGTGACCCAGGCGGCTTCGGACAGGGCGTGGGTGTCCATGCCCATCATCAGGGGACCGCGAATTTCCCGGGACTGGCGGTAATCGCAAACCGCCTGACAGATGGCGAGGATATGATCTTCGTTGAAGCGGCGGTCCATGGAGGCTCCCCGGTGTCCGGAAGTGCCGAACACCACTTGTTCCACGGGGGTGTTTGGGTCGGGGTGCAGCGTGTAGTACGCGCTCACCAAACGTGGAACGTTGGGAAGGGATTCGGGGGGGACGGGTTTGCCGGCAAGGGGATGTGTACTCATATGGGGTAAAATAGAAGCTTCGCATTGAAAGGCAAGCGGTTTCAGGTTAGAGAATGGTGATGATTCGCTTGGAAACCTTTGCCGCCATTGATTTTGAAACCACCGGTTCCGTGGAGGGATACCCGGTGGAACCCTGGCAAATCGGGGTGGTGCACTGGACGACGGCGGGGCCTGAAACCTGGGAGACCCTTTTGCAGGTGGGGCCAAGGCCTTTTCATCCCCGGGCCCCCGGACGTCACGAGGCCCTGCGCGACGAAATTGCCCGGGCTTCGCTTTTGCAGGACCGTTTGCCCGAGTTGCGGCGGTATTGCGGACGGGTTCCACTGGTGGCTCACAATGCGGCCACAGAGAAAAAATGTTTGCGCATGAGCGTGCCCATGGAGAAGTTCGGTCCTTTCATCGACACCCTCAAATTGAGCCGCGCCATTTGGCCCGATCTGAGGTCCCACGCCTTGGGGGACGTGTTGACGGCGTTGTCCCTGCAAGATCAGGTGGATGCGTTGGTGCCCGGGCGGGAGGCGCATGACGCCCTTTACGATGCCGCGGGTTCGGCGGTGCTGCTACGGCACATTCTCGCGTTGCCCGAACTTGCGGACTGTTCCCCCGAGGTGCTGTTTCATCCCGATCAGGCCGCTTATTATCGCGGACGGAGGCGTACATAAACGACAATACAATTGCCATATATTCTGTAAAACGTTATTATTTAGCATTTTAAAAAACATAAAATTGCGAAAGCTTTCGCTTGTTTTTCCCGCTTTGTTTATGGTAGAGAGAGGCGTTTCTTCTTGTAAACGCATCATTCCACCCCCTTGAATCCGCAGGAGTATTTCGCATGGCAAATGTCACTTTGAAAAACGTCTTTAAAGTCTATCCCGGGAACGTCACCGCAGTTCGGGACGTGAATCTTGAAATCAAAGACAAAGAATTCGTGGTTTTGGTCGGTCCTTCCGGCTGCGGAAAATCGACCACATTGCGCATGATCGCGGGTTTGGAAGAGATTACGGACGGCACCATTGACATTGACGGGCGGATTGTGAATGACGTTCCGCCCAAGGATCGCGACATTGCCATGGTGTTTCAGAACTACGCCTTGTATCCGCACATGACGGTCTACAAAAACATGGCCTTTGGCTTGAAACTGCGGAAATTTCCCAAGGCCGAGATTGACCAGCGGGTGCGTGAAGCGGCCAGAATTCTGAACATTGAAGAGTTGTTGGAACGCAAACCAAAAGCCCTGTCCGGCGGTCAACGCCAGCGCGTGGCGGTGGGACGGGCCATTGTGCGCCAACCCAAGGCCTTCCTGTTTGACGAACCGCTGTCCAACCTCGACGCCAAGATGCGCGTGCAGATGCGCATGGAAATCAGCAAATTGCACCATCAACTGGCCTCGACCATGATTTACGTGACCCACGACCAGGTGGAAGCCATGACCATGGGCGACCGCATTGTGGTCATGAAAGACGGGATCATCCAACAGGTGGATGCGCCGTTGAACATTTACGAACACCCCGCCAATCGTTTCGTGGCCGGGTTTATCGGCAGTCCGCCCATGAACTTTTTCGAGGGCACGCTTTCCCAGAAACCCGACGGCTTGTATTTTACCGAAGGCACCTTTTCCGTGCGCGTCGAGGACAGCCATGCCAAAAAACTGCAGGAAGCCAATCTGGACGCGGTGGTCTTGGGCATTCGCCCCGAGAACATTCAGGACTCCGTCTTCGCGGTAAACCCCGCCCCCGAAAGTCTCATCAAAGCCAAGGTCGAGGTGATTGAACCCATGGGCTCGGAAGTGTTTCTGTATTTGAGTGTGGGCGAGCACAGCTTTGTGGCGCGGGTGGACGGACATGAAAAAGCCCACGTGAGCCAAGAAGTGACCCTCGTCTTTGACATGGCCAAGGCCAGCTATTTCGAGCCGGGCGACGAAGGCGTTCGGATTGCTTGAGCTTTATGTATCCGACAGTTTTTCTCGCGGTCATTCCGGATGCGCCTCCACCGATTTCCCCGGTGCAGATGGTCCTGCAAATTCTTGCCGTCGCCGTGTCCGCCTTTGTCATCCTGGCCTTGGTGCTGAGTTATTTGCGCTATCAGCACATGGTCGTGGAGGCCACTGAACGTGTGAAGCATCGGGCGGACCGCGAATCGCTCCTCCTGTTCCTCGCCGAACAAACCGATCTGAAGCCCTATGGTTTGATCCGCCTGCTCCCGGAAGATCCGCTCCATTTGGAGGCCTTGCAGAAAAAAATCAAACCACTCATCCGCGAGTCCGACCAGCTCATACTTACGGATCTAGATGAGCTGATGCTGTTTTTTCCGGGCACGCCGGGCATACACATGCCCCGGATTTTGCACCGGATTGCCCCGGCGATCTCGGAGATCTGTGAAAACGGGCGAATTTCCTGCGAAGGTTCGGATTTCTGCGAGGGAACCCAACTCCAGGTGGCGGTGGAATTGCTGGAGTTTTTGCGGGAGGACCCGACCTCGGACGGCGCCCGCTGGAATTTTCCGGATGCGCCCTTGCCTTTTGAGCCCGAAGTCATTCCCGGCCAAGAACATTTGCTGGACGAGGTTACCGGAGTGCTCAAACCGGAGTTAACCGGAACCGCCATTCAAAAAGTGCTGGCCACCCATCGTCGCCGGGTCGTTCCCGCGGGCATTTTGATGTTCGCCGTGGATGATTTGGAAACCTATGCGCAAAGTCATGGACGGGATGTCGCCCATGCGGTGCTCGGCGAAGCGGGCGCGGTGCTCATGCGCTCGTGTCGTGAATCGGATTTCATTGCCGGTTTGGAAGAAGAAAAGCTGGTGATTTGCATGACCGGCAGCCCGGAAACCTTGGTTCAGGCCGCACAACGGATTTGTGCGGAGGCGAGGGCCTCGTCGGTCGAACGGGATGGCGAGACCTTGCGGTTCACTTTGAGCGCGGGGGTGAGCGCATATCCGTCCCAAGGCTCCGGTCCGCAGCGTCTCCTCTCGCAAGCGGAAACCGCTTTGGAGGCGGCGCGCAAACGCGGACGCGGAAGCTGTTTGCTTTTTGAAGAATCGATGATAGCGCATCAATCGTCCGCCGGGGCCATGGATGATGCCCCGGACTCTTTCTAATTTTTCCGGAGACTTCCCATGTATTTAGGCGTGAATGTGGATCATATTGCCACGGTACGACAGGCGCGTGGCACCCCTTATCCTGATCCCGTGGACGCGGCGAATCTCGCCGCCGAAGCCGGGGCCCACGGCATCACCGTGCATTTGCGCGAAGACCGCCGGCACATCCAGGATCACGATGTCTGGTCGATGCGCAAAAACCAGCCTTTGCCCCTGAATTTGGAAATGGGCAATTCGGCGGAGATCGTGGAAATCGCCCTGAAAGTTCAACCCGATGAAGTTTGTCTGGTGCCGGAACGGAGAGCCGAATTGACCACCGAAGGCGGGTTGGATGTGGCCGGGAACTACGAGGCGCTGGAAAAGAGTTGCCGTCGTTTTCGGGATGCCGGAATCGCGGTCAGTTTGTTCATCGACCCGGATCCCCGGCAAATCGAAGCCTCGATTGCGCTCGGCGTCCCCATGGTTGAACTGCATACCGGAACCTTTTGCGAACGGGAGGGCGAGGCGCGGACCGCGTGTGTGACCGAACTGATCGAGGCCGCCAAGCAGGCCCACGCCCACGGAATACAGGTCAACGCGGGTCACGGATTGAATCTGGACAATATCAGTGACTTGTTTCCCGTGCCGCATTTGCACACCCTCAACATCGGCCACAGCATCGTGGCCCGTGCCACCCTGGTGGGCATGAAAGCGGCGGTGCGGGAAATGCTTGCCGCCATGGCGCCTTACTCCCTTGATTCTTAATCCTAATCCTAATCGAAAGACAAACCATGGACGACGCCACCCCAATCCCCAATCAGGCATCCGCCGAACCCGAAACGAATGCAACCGAATCCGCGCCCGAATCCGCGCCCGCGAACGAACCCCTGCTCACGGAAATCGAAGCCCGTGTACTGGGCGCGCTCATGGAAAAAGATTTGGCCACGCCGGAACACTATCCCTTGACCTTGAGTTCCCTGGTGGCGGCCTGCAATCAAAAATCGAACCGCGACCCGGTGATGAGCATGGAAACCAAGGTGGTGGAGCAAGTGCTCATGGTGTTGCGGCGGGATAAAAAACTGGCATGTCTCGTGCACGAAGCCGGAGCCCGGGTGCCGAAATTCCGGCACGAGGTGCACAACCAATATGGATTGACCCCGGTGGAACAGGCGGTGATGGCCGAACTGATGTTGCGCGGTCCGCAGACCTTGGCCGAATTGCGCAACCGTGTGCCTCGCATGGTTTCCGACCTGCAGGACGGTCAGGTGGAAAGCGCCTTGGACGCGCTGGCCATGGTGCGGGGCGTGAAAATGGTGGCCCAGTTGCCCAAAGCCCACGGACGTCGGGAATCCCGATACGCCCATCAACTGTGCGGGGAAGTGCTCACCGAATCCAGTTCAGGTCCGGTGGTGATCGAGGCACCTCCGCCCCCCGAAGCCGCACGGCTGTTGGCATTGGAGGAGGAGGTCAAAAGCCTGAAAGCCGAACTCGAAGACTTGCGGGAGGCTTTTCAAACCTTCCGCAAGTCGTTTGAGTAACCTCAGTCCTCCTTAAACGCCGCCACCAAAGCCTGCACGCTCGCTTTTGCGTCGCCCAGCAACATGCGGGTGTTTTCGCAGAAGAAGAGGGGGTTTTCCACGCCCGCATAGCCGGGACGCAGACTGCGTTTGAGGACGATGCAGGTTTTGGCGAGGTCCACGTTGATGATGGGCATGCCCCAGAGCGGACTGGTTTCGTCGGTGCGCGCGGCCGGGTTGACCACGTCGTTGGCGCCGATGACGATGGCCACGTCGGCGGCGGGCATGTTGGGATTCACATCCTCGGGCTCCACCAACTGTTCGTAGGGCACGTCGGCTTCCGCCAACAACACGTTCATATGACCCGGCATACGGCCCGCCACCGGGTGGATGGCGAACTGCACTTCGCAGCCGTTCTTTTCGAGCAGGGCGCCCAATTCCTTGACCGCGTGCTGCGCTTGGGCCACGGCCATGCCATAGCCGGGCACGAAAATGACGCTGCTGGCCGCTTCGAGAATATAATAGGTATCCTCGGCGGAGATGGGGTTGGCTTCGCCTTGCACGTCTTTGCCGGAGCCACCGGCCACGGCACTGCCAAATCCGCTGAAGAGCACGTTGCTCAGGCTGCGGTTCATGGCTTTGCACATAATGCCGGTGAGGATCAATCCCGACGCGCCCACCAGGGCACCGGCCACGATCAGCACGGTGTTGCTGATGATAAAGCCCGCCGCGCAGGCCGCGAGTCCGGAATAGGAGTTCAGCAGGGCGATCACCACCGGCATGTCGGCGCCGCCAATGGGAATGACGACCATGACCCCGAAGGTGAAGCTTAACACCACCGCCAGAATGATCCAGAGGCCGCTGAAGTTGAGGGAGAAAAGGATGCCGAACACCAGCAGGGCGCCAAGGAGGGCGATGTTGATGATCTGCTGTCCTTTGAATTGGATCGGTTTCCCGTCAATTTTTTCGGAAAGCTTCAAGTAAGCGACCAAGGAGCCGGTGAACGTGACCCCGCCAATCAGTACCGCCAGATAAAGCGGAATGGCTTCGGCCACGGTGAGGGACCCGCCGGGCGGGTTGACCTGCGAGGCCCAACCCACGAAAAGGGAGGCGATGCCGCCGGAACCGTTGAAGAGGGCCACCATTTCCGGCATGCCGGTCATGGGAACTTTCTTCGCGGCCACGGCGCCAATGGTAGAGCCGATGGCGATGCCGAGGGCAATCCAGCCCCAGGCAAAGCCGGAACCGGCCAGGGTGGCAATGACGGCCAGGCCCATGCCGGTGGCGGACATCAGGTTGCCCTGACGGGCCGTGGAGGCCGAGCCCAGGCGTTTCAGTCCCAGGATAAAGAGAACCGAGGCAATAATGTAAATCAATTCTTTCATCTTATTGCCCTCCCTTTTTGCTCTTGAACATGCCCAGCATGCGGTCGGTGACCAGATAGCCGCCGACCACGTTGACGGTGGCGGTGATGACCGCGAGCAGTCCCAGCGTGACGGCTGCGAAACCGCTGACATTCTGCATGGCGATCAGCGCCCCGACGATGGTGATCCCGGAGATGGCGTTGGAACCGGACATCAGCGGGGTGTGCAGTTGGGACGGCACTTTGGTAATCAGTTCCACCCCGAGGAAAATTGCCAAGGCAAACACGAACAGCGTGAGCCCGAGGTTGCCGCTCTCCCGAACGGCCGCCGTTTCGGTGACCGCTTCGGCCATTTCGGCCTGATGGGCCACCAGACTTTCCTGCAGAACTTGCAATTGGGCCTGAATTCTTTCAACTAAAGAGATTTGTTCCCTCATTTCAGCCGATCCTTTCTTTGATCACTTTGTGAACGACTTCGCCGTCATGGGTGATAAGCGCACCCTCCATGATTTCGTCTTCGCGGCGGAGTTCGAATTTTTTCTCTTCTTTGTTCCAAAAATGTTCGACGAAGTTGGCCAGGTTGCTGCCGTACATTTGGCTGGCGTCGTAGGGTACGCGTCCTTCCAGGTTGGTGTCTCCGAGAATGGTGACCCCGTGGAGCACGACCTCTTCGTTGGGCTTGGAGCCTTCGACGTTGCCGCCGGACCCGGCGGCCATATCCACCACCACGCTGCCCGGCTGCATTTGGGCCAACTGTGCGTCGGTAATCAGGCGCGGGGCCGGACGTCCGAACAATTTGGCGGTGGTAATGACAATGTCAGCCTTGGCGATGGCCTTGCCCATGGCTTCTTGCTGCTTGGCGATCTGTTCCGGGGTCAGCTCCTTGGCGTATCCGCCCGCGGTCTGCCCGGTTTCGCCGAGGTCGATTTTCAAAAATTTCGCGCCCAGGGACTGGACCTGTTCTTCCACCACCGGACGGGTGTCAAAGGCTTCCACCCGGGCGCCCATGCGCTTGGCGGTGGCGATGGCTTGCAAACCGGCCACGCCCGCGCCGATGATGAACACCTTGCAGGGGGCGAGGGTGCCCGCCGGGGTCATCATCATGGGCAAACTGCGCTGCAGTTTGGAAGCCGCCTGCACCACCGCCGCATAGCCCGCCAAACTGGCTTGGGAACTCAGCGCGTCCATCTTTTGGGCAATGGTGGTGCGGGGAATCATTTCCATGCTCACCGCGCTGACCTTGGCGGCGGCGAATTTTTGCACATTGTCCAGCTCCAGGAACGGATCCAGATAACTCACGTGAATCGCGCCTTCCTTGAGTCCCTCGGGTCCGGCGGGTTTGTTGAGGCGCAAGACCAGATCGGCCTTGCCTAGGGCGGCGGGCAAATCGGTGACGATTTCCGCGCCCGCCGTTTCATAGGCGGCGTTTTCGATGTGCAGGGTTTTGCCCAGATCGCTTTCCACCTGAACGGTGGCCCCGAGACCGACGAGTTTCTTCACCGCGTCCGGCAGCGCCGGGACCCGCGTTTCAGTCGCCTGGGGTTCTTTGGGTATGAGTATGATCATAAGACATCCGTTGAATGACGTTTTTTTTAGGGTGTGTTTTTAAAGGAAAATTTTCCAGTTCCTTCTATATCGCCCAAGAATGAATATGAAAGGAAACAAATGGATTTTTTCTCCTATCGGATGGGGATTTGCTTATAGGAGAAGGAGAGAGGGAGAGAGAGGGGAATGACGAATTTAGAATGACGAATGACGAATGACCGGTCAGAGGTGGAAGGGCGGGGCAGGGGATGTTGCCGGTTGCTGGTTGAGGGTTGAGGGTTGAGGGTTGCTGGTTGAGGGTTGCTGGTTGAGGGTTGCTGGTTGAGGGTTGAGGGTTGCTGGTTGAGGGTTGAAGATTCTGGGTTGCTGGTTGGTCCTCACTCCGCACTCCGCACTCATCACTCATCACTCTCGAAACTTTCTCCTTTCCTTTTCTTCCGTCCTCTGCCAATACTTCCCCCATGGAAACAGGGAACGGCTTGGAAAAGATTGAAGCATTTATCGCCCGCTGGGAGGTGGCGGAGGCGAGCGAACGCTCCAACGCCCCCTTGTTCCTCACCGAACTCTGCGACGTGCTCGATCTCCCCCATCCCGATCCCGCCGGGGACGACAACGCCTACATCTTCGAACGCGACGTCACCTTCCGCAAACACGACGGCTCCACCGCCCCCGGACGGATCGACCTCTACAAACGCGGCTGCTTCGTGCTCGAAGCCAAACAGGGCTCCGAAATCGGAGGCGCCAAAATCGGCCACGGACGCCGCGGCTCCCCCGGCTGGGAACAGGCCATGATCAAGGCCCGCAACCAGGCCGACCGCTATATCCGCGCCCTCCCGTCCGACGAAGGCCGTCCGCCCTTCCTGCTCGTCACCGACATCGGTCACGTCATCGAAGTTTTCGCCGAATTCTCCCGCTCCGGCGGCACCTACCTCCCGTTTCCGGCCCCCGGAAGCCACCGGATTTCCCTTTCCGATCTTCGGAAAGACGAGATCCGAGACCGCCTGCGCACCCTTTGGACCGATCCGCTGGCCCTGGACCCCTCCCGACGCGCCGCGCGGGTCACCCGCGAGGTGGCCGACAAGCTCGCCAAACTCGCCCTCTCCCTCGAAAAGCGCGGCGAGGATCCCCACGTCGTGGCCCGCTTCCTCATGCGCTGCCTCTTCACCATGTTTGCCGAAGACGTCAACCTCCTCGGCAAATACGGTTTCCAGCCCTTCACCCGCCTGCTCGAAACCATCGCCGAGGACCCCGACTCCTTCGTGCCCATGATCGAGGAACTCTGGGGCAAAATGAACACCGGCGGCTATTCCACCGCCTTGCGCCTCAACCTCCTCCAATTCAACGGCGGCCTCTTCGCCGAAGCCCGCGCCCTCCCGCTCGACAAAGACCAGATCCGCCTGCTCATTTCCTCCGCCAAATGCGACTGGCGCGACGTCGAACCCGCCATCTTCGGTACCCTGCTCGAACGCGCCCTCGATCCCGTCGAACGCCACAAACTCGGCGCCCACTACACCCCCCGCGCCTACGTCGAACGCCTCGTCCTCCCCACCGTCATCGCCCCCGTGCGCGAGGAGTGGGACGCCGTGGTTTTGGCGGCGGTCAAACACGACAACGACGGCAAACGCAAAGACGCCATCAAGGAACTCAAAGCCTTCCACCGCCGCCTCTGCCACCTGCGCATTCTCGACCCCGCCTGCGGTTCCGGTAACTTCCTTTACGTCACCCTCGAACACCTCAAACGCATCGAGGGCGAAGTGCTCGACACCCTCCAGGGCTTCGGCGAAACCCAGTCCAGCCTCGAACTGGCCGGCGAAAGCGTCGATCCCCACCAGCTCCTCGGCATCGAAATCAACCCCCGCGCCGCCGCCATCGCTGAACTCGTCCTCTGGATCGGGGCCCTGCAGGGACACTTCCGCAACCGCGGCAACGTCATGCCGCCCCAGCCCATCATCCGCGACTTCAAAAACATCGAATGCCGCGACGCCCTCATCACCGCCGACGGCGCCGAACCCGTGCTCGACCCCGAAGGCCGCCCCGTCACCCACTGGGACGGACGCACTTCCAAGCTCCACCCCGTCACCGGACTCCCCGTACCCGACGAATCCGCCCGCATCCCCGAAGTGCGCTACCTCAACCCCCACAAAGCCGAATGGCCCGAAGCCGACTACATCATCGGCAATCCGCCCTTCATCGGAGCCTCCCGCATGAGGGACGCCCTCGGCGACGGCTATACCGACACCGTGCGCAGCGTCCACAACGACATCGCCGAATCCAGCGACTTCGTCATGTACTGGTGGAACCACGCCGCCGAACTCGTCGCCCAAGGCAAAGCCCAACGCTTCGGCTTCGTCACCACCAACTCCCTCAAACAGACCTTCAATCGCCGCGTCCTCGAAAAGCACCTCAACGGCAAAAACCCCGTCCACCTCGCCTTCGCCGTCCCCGACCATCCCTGGGTCGACGACGGCGCCGCCGTCCGCATCGCCATGACCTCCCTCGCCCCCGGCGAAAACCACGGCGAACTGCAAACCGTCACCGCCGAACACGACGAAGGCACCGACGGCTATACCGTCGAAATCCTCTCCAAAACCGGACGCATCGGCGCGGATCTGACCATCGGGCCGGATGTGGCCTCGGCGGTGGCTTTGCGGGCGAATGGGGGAATAAGCAGCATGGGCGTGAAACTGCATGGGAAAGGGTTTATACTCACCCCAGAAGAGGCGAAACGGTTTGGAGGTTATCCCGCTGTAAAAAAATATCTGGGAAGTCGTGATTTGGCTCAAACTCCCAAAGAGAAATTCATCATCGATGCTTTTGGATATGACAAAGAAACGCTACTAAAAGAACAGCCTGCAGCCTATCAATGGTTGGTCGAGCGTGTGAAACCTGAAAGAGAACAGAACCGGAGAGAAACCTACAAAAAATATTGGTGGATTTTTGGCGAGCCTCGAAAAGAGCTCCGAAAGTTTTCCAAAAATCTGACTCGGGTAATCATCACAAGCCGAACCGCGAAGCATAGAATTTTTGCGTTCGGGAACAAAGATACCGTATTTGAAAGCGAAGTAGTAGTTATTGGCCTGGACTCAGGTTATCACCTTGGTATTTTGTCCTCAAAACTAAGTTCAATATGGGCGTTGGTACAGGGTGGGACCTTGGAAGATAGACCCCGGTATAACAATTCTCGCTGTTTCGAAACCTTCCCCTTTCCCGACCCAACCCCGGACCAGCGCGAACGAATCGCCGCCTTGGCCGAGCAACTCGACGCCCACCGAAAACGCCAGCAGGCCCGGCATCCCGACCTGACCATGACTGGAATGTACAACGTGCTCGAAAAGCTCCGTTCCGGCGAAGCCCTCAGCGCCAAAGAAAAGACCATCCACGAACAAGGCCTCATCTCCGTCCTCAAGCAACTCCACGACGACCTCGACGCCGCCGTCGCAGCGGCATACGGCTGGCCCGCCGATCTCCCCGAAGAAGAAATCCTCCAACGCCTCGTGGACCTCAACCACCAACGCGCATTGGAAGAAGCCGAAGGCAAAATCCGCTACCTCAGACCCGACTACCAAAACCCCCAAGGCCCCAAGGTCACGCAGGAAGAATTTTTAACCACAGAGAGCACTGAGGGCACAGAGGAAATGCCAAACTCCGCACTCCGCACTCCGAACTCCGCACTCGATTGGCCCAAAACCTTGCCTGACCAAATCCGCGCCGTCCGCACCGTCCTCGCCACCCTCCCGCCCAACGCCAGCGCGGCCCAAGTCACCAAATGCCTTAAAGGGGCGCGGAAGGCGAAAGTGGTGGAGATCCTGGGGGTTTTGGAGGAGTTGGGGACGTAGATTGAAAATGCAACTATAATTTAGTTGCATAAATTGAAAGGAAGCTGTATGAGTAAAAAAGAGAAACTTTTACAACGTTTTTTGCAGCAGCCATCCGATTTTGAATGGTCAGAGTTGCAAACACTTTTGAGGTCCTTTGGCTTCCAGGAGCTGAAAAACAACGGTTCCCGACGGAAATTTTACCATGAGGATCTCAAAAGTGTCATCATCTTGCATGAACCGCACCCCAAAAAGGTTCTCAAAGCCTATGCGATGAAAGAAGTGTACCACAAACTGAAAGAGACGGGCCTGATATGAGCCACATGAAATACAAAGACTACCTGGGGTCGGCGGAAGTCAGCCAAAAGGACGCATGTCTTCACGGAAAAATTCTGTTTATCCAGGATTTGGTGACCTATGAGGCCGAAACCGTGACTGAACTGGAAAAATCCTTTCACGAGGCGGTGGACGATTATCTGGAAACCTGCAAGGAAGTGGGCAAAGACCCGGACCGCCCCTTCACCGGCACCTTCCAGATCCGTGTCAGCCCCGACATTCACCGCCTGGCGGCCATGTCCGCAAAAGTCCAAAACCAAAGTCTGAACGAGTGGGTAGGGGAGGCCATCGAATTGCGGCTGGCCGCTTCGGGAACGGCAGGGGGACCCAATTCGGGAATCCAATATCCCAAAAGTTCATCTGAAGAATTCGAAGATTTACGGCTTCTCCGGGAAGCAAAAACCGAGGCCTACGGACAGCCTTTGGTTTCTCTGGAGAAGGTTAAGAAAGAGCTTCAGGAAGAATGATAACGCCGAACCTGACCTACAATCAACACCAAGGCTCGTGTGAAGTCAGCCAAAAGGACGCATGTCTTCACGGAAAAATTCTTTTTATCCAAGATTTGGTGACCTTTGAGGCGGAATTGCGCGGATTCCTCGGTCCGTCAGGCGACGCTACGCGGCGCTCATTCCGTGGCGCGCCCGGTTCCGTGGGTTGAAACCCACGGCTATGCGTCGGACGTCGCTACGCGACGA
>JAFIGC010000092.1 GCA_020831635.1 Verrucomicrobiota bacterium
ATAGCCTGTTTGTCGAATTGGGAGATATATCAACATTTGAAGATCCTGCAACGACCACCATCGAAGTGGTTGGAAACGATGAGGTTCGCTCTTTCGCGAGTTTATCCGCCGTAGACAAGGCTTTTCTGGCCACTTTGGATGGTCGGAGCCTGCAATTCCAGGAACTCCGCAGCCCGGGGACCTATCAAGATATCGCCGTTGCGGGAACGATCCGGGTGATTGAGACGGAGGTGGAAACTCCCTCACTCATCGTCACCACCACCGAAGATATCGTGGACCCGACCGACGAGGAGACCAGCCTGCGCGAGGCCATTGCCTACGCCGCGACTCTCGACGGTCCGCAGACGATTACCTTTTCCGACAGCACGGACGGCGGGGCGATCAACTTTTTTGACGGCACTCCCCGTACCATCACCCTGGGCGGGGAACAATTGACCGTTTCCAGCGATGTCACCATCATTGGTCCGGGAGCGAATTTGCTGTCGGTCAGTGGTGATGAGAGCAGCCGTGTTATGCTGATTGAAGCCGACACGGAGGTAACCCTGACGGGCTTCACCGTGCGTGACGGCGAAGAAGACGGGGGCGAGGGAGGCGGGATTCGAAACGAAGGAACGCTTACCTTATTGGAGATGGCGATTCAGGACAATGAGACTTCCTCCGGATTCGGAGGGGGTGGAGTCTTCAACAGTCCTGTTGCCACGCTCACGATTCGCGGAAGCACTCTTTCAACAAATCGTACAACTGCCAACGGCGGCGGTCTTTTAAATAATTTTGGAACCGTCCATATCGAAAACAGCACCTTTTCAGGAAACCATGCGAATGGTTTTGGTGGCGCGTTCTTGAATAGCGGGGTGGGGGGTGTTCAAAACGCAACCGTGATTCACGGCACCATCACGGAAAACACCGCGATTTCAGGGCCCGGAGGAATCCATTTGGCGGAAGCGGAAACACTTCTGATACGAGGCTCAATGATTGCAGACAATACGGGTAGTTCCGCCAGGAGCGCGGATGTGAACGGCATCTTCTTCAGCGGCGGCCATAATCTGATTGGCGTGGAAGGACTTACAATCGGGTGGGTGTCGTCGGATCAGCTCGGCACCGAGGACAATCCGCTGAATCCGTTGTTAGGCCCGCTGCAGGACAACGGCGGACCGACGCCCACCCACGCTTTGCTCGCGGGCAGTCCGGCGCTGTTTGCCGCCGTTCCCGTTGGCGGCCTTGACGCGGACCAACGCGGCATCGCGCGTCCGCAAGCCTTCGCCCCGGATATTGGTGCTTTTGAGGCTGAACCCACCGCAATGGTTACTTTGAGCGACTTAATCCAAACCTTCGACGGTACCGAAAAAACGGTTTCCGTGACGACCGATCCGGCAGAACTGAATGTAGTCATCACCTACAATGGCGTCGCAACCCCACCCATCGAGGCGGGGAGCTACACGGTGGTGGCGATAGTGGACGATGGGGACGAAATCGGCGGGGCCATGGACACCCTGACGATCAACAAGGGCAATCAGGTCATTACTTTTGATTCAATTGACGACCAATTCATCAACGCGTCCTTGTCCCTGGACGCCACCGCCTCTTCCGGTCTTCCGGTGAGTTACAGCGTGACCGGCCCGGCCAATCTTGACGGCTCCACCCTCACCTTTAATGATACGGGTGAGGTCACCGTAACTGCGAGTCAGGCGGGTGATGACAACTGGAATGAAGCCGAAGATGTGGTGAACACCTTCAACGTCACTAAAGTGACTGCCGAGGTGATCCTGTCGGACCTCAACCAAACCTTCACCGGCGAGCCCCGACCGGTCACGGTGACCACGGTTCCGGCGGATTTAACCGTGGAGGTTACCTACGATGGTTTGCCGGACGCCCCCAGCGCGGCGGGCAGCTATCCTGTCGTCGCCACCGTGGTGAGTGACATTTACCAAGGCTCGGCCACCGGAACGCTCATTATCGGCAACGCTCCCCAGACCATCACCTTCGACCCCGAACCGGACCTCAACCCCCTGGCGAATGCCGTGGTGACCCTCAACGCCACCGCCAGCTCCGGTCTGTCGGTCAGCCTTGATATTACCAGCGGTCCAGGGGTGCTCACCAGCGGCAACGAGCTCTCCTTCACTGCCGCTGATGTGGTTGTAGTCACCGCCACCCAGGACGGCGACGATGATTGGGACCCGGCCTCCCCGGTCGAGCTGACCTTTATCGTGAGCAAGGCCCCGGCCGCAGTGACGATCACCGATCTGAACCAGACCTTTACCGGCGATCCCATCGAGGTCACCGTCTCGACCGATCCAGATAACCTGACAGTTGACGTCACGTACGACGGGGAACCCGATGCCCCCACCGCCGTCGGCAGTTATTCCGTAGTGGCCACCATCAATAACCCAACCTACGAAGGCACGGCGACGGAAACGCTGGTTATCTCAGAGGTTCCTTCTCTGGTCGTGACCACGATGGATGATGTGGTGGATCCAACCGACGGACAGACCAGCCTGCGCGAGGCAATCGCGTATGCGGCCACATTGGACGGCCCGCAGACGATCACTTTCTCCGACACCGAGGCCAACGGGGCGGTCAACTTCCATGACGATACCTTCCGCACGATTACCCTGGGCGGCACCCAGTTGACCGTTTCCAGCGATGTCACGATTGAAGGACCCGGCGCAAACCGGTTGGCGATCAGCGGAAATAACCAAAGCCGGGTCATGCGTTTTACCATAGGGACCACCAGTACCGTCAATGGGCTGACCATTACCCAGGGGGCCACAGTTGGTTCCGGTGGGGGCATTGTCAGTGAGTTCGCCTCGCTTACCCTTACGAGAATGACGATTTCCAACAATCAGGCTGGCGATCTTGGCGGTGGCATTAACCACATCAACGGGACGTTAGATGTCAACCAGAGCACGATATCCGGAAATTCCGCCTTTAGGGGGGGGGGCGGGATTCATACCATATCGTCTTCGGGCTCGGCGACAGACCCGGCTGCTGCCATAATTCGCAACAGCACCATCAGCGGAAACACCGCTACAGATACTGGCGGGGGTGTCCGGAATGCTAACGGAGTGATGGAAATTACGCACAGTACCATCACTGCCAATACCTCCAATTCCGGAGGGGGAGTGTGGTCATGGAATGACAACTTTACCGCAACCCGGATCGGACAATCGATCGTGGCCGGCAACGTCGGGCCAGATCTCAGCGGGCTGCGTTCCGATCAGCCTTTTGTCAGTTTGGGCCATAACCTCGTGGGCGTCGCCGGGGACGGTGTTGATTTCACTCAGGACTTTACCGAAACGGGCGACCAAACCGGCGTCACCGACCCAATTCTCGGTCCGCTGGCCGACAACGGCGGTCCGACGATGACCCATGCGCTGCTCGAAGGCAGTCCGGCGATTGCCGCTTCAGTGGTTGTGGAGGGCTTGGACACCGACCAGCGCGGGGTGGCCCGTCCGCAGGGAGACACCCCCGATATCGGAGCGTTTGAGCGGGGACTGAGTCCCCAAACCATTGATTTCCCCCCCATCGCGACGCAGGTCGCCAATGTGCCGCTGACCCTGTCGGCCACTGCGGAGTCTGGTCTGCCGGTAGAATTTGAGGTGATCGAGGGTCTGGCGACCTTGGACGGCAACATTCTGACCTTCACCGGAGCCGGAACCGTGCAGGTGCAAGCCACGCAGCCCGGAGATGCTGAAAATTTACCCGCCGATCCGGTCACCCGCTCCTTCCTTGTCGAAAAGGCCATTGCGGAAGTGACCCTCTCCAATCTGAACCAGACCTTTACCGGAGATCCCCGGTCGGTCACCGTCACCACCGGTCCAGAAAATTTGACCGTCGTCGTCACCTACGACGACGAAACCACGGTTCCGACCGACGCGGGCAGCTACGCGGTGGTGGCCACGGTCAATGACGAGATCTATGAAGGCAGCTCCACGGAAACGTTGACCATTAACAAAGGTGTTCAGACCATCGACTTCACAACCATCCCCGCACAGGAAGCCACCAATACTGTGACCCTGGAGGCGACCGCGACTTCCGGATTGCCGGTTGTGTTTGCAGTCACTTCCGGTCCCGGAGAAATCACCGACGGCAACCAACTCGCCTTCACCGGGGAGGGCACCGTCATCGTGACCGCCAGCCAGGCGGGAGACGACAACTGGAACGCGGCTCCCGACGCGCCCCAAAGCATTGTCGTGAGCACGTCCGTGGCCACGGTCACCTTGACCGGCCTGGCGCAAACCTACGACGGCGATCCCAAACCGGTCGGTTTTACCACCGATCCCGAAAACCTGACCGTAGACATCACCTACGCCGGCGAAACCACAGTGCCGACCGACGCGGGCAGCTACGCGGTGGTGGCCACCGTGAACGATCCGCTTTGGAGCGGCGAAGCCATGGGCACCTTGGTCATCGCCAAGGCGGACCAGACGCTCTCGAGCGTTTCGCTGGTGGAGGGAACACGCTTTGCCCTGAATGCCTCGACGACATTGAGCGGGACCGCGAGCAGCGGTCTGCCGGTGGAATTTGAAAGCCTGACACCCGCCACGGTGGAGATCAGCGGCAGTACCGCCACGTTCATCGGCCCCGGCGAGGCCCGGATTCGCTTCCGCCAGCCCGGAGACAACAACTGGAACGCCGCCGAACCGATGGACATCGAAGTGATCGTCGGCGGGGAGATCACCGGACTTTCCCCGGACAAAGCCAACATCGGCGGTGGTATCGAGGTGGTGATTTCGGGCAATGGACTCGGCGACGGCTCCGACATTACCGAAGTGCTGCTTGCGGATGTGCCCGCGACCATCCTTTCGCAAACCACCGCTTCGGTGACCGTCTGGGTCAATGCCGCCGAAACCGCAGGGGTAGGGGATGTGAGTGTGACCTCCGATTCAGGTGGAACGATGACCCTCGAAGAGGGTTTCGAATACCTCTGGTTGGTCGCGCCCGAACAGTTGGATCCCGTCGACATCACCCCCGAGAGTCTCGTGGCCCGATGGGCGCTGGTGCCGGAGGCGGACAATCATCTTTTGGATGTGGGGCTGGATGAAAACTTCAACGACTACCTGCCCGGATTCGAAAAACTGGATGTGGTCAATGCCACCCAGCAACTGATCCCGGGGCTGACCGCCGGGGAATGGTACGCGATCCGCCTGTTCGCCCAAAACGAGCATGGCTTGAGCCTGCCGTCCCGTACGGTGTGGGTGCCCGCGGGCGACAACATTCCCTACGAAACCAATCCGCCAACTTCGGGTCCGGTTTCCCTGGGCACCTCGCTGTTCTTCAACCCGTCCTTTATGTTCCACGGGAGCGGCATGGTTTATACGGTGGAATCGAGCGACACGGATGTGGTCCAGGCCGGCATCGATGCGAATGGTTTGCTGCGATTGGAGATGATGCAACCCGGCCAGGCCGTGATCACCGTCACCGCCACCGATCCGGAAACCGGCTACAGCAGTAGCTTTTCCTTCACCATTGACGTAGTGGACGATCATCCGACGGTGGAACACAATGCGTTCCTCGAGCGCGAACCCTGGAACATGCGCTTTACCCAGAATGTGGAGATTCGAAACACCTCCGGCATGGATGCCATCGGGGTGCGGGTGCTGTTTTCCGATCTCGCGGACGGAATCAGCGTTGAAAACCAAACCGGAGTCTCCGAAGACGGACGTCCCATGCTGGAAGTGACCACCGGTTTCCCCGCGGGCGAGGTCCTCTCGTTCAATATTGTGTATCTGGCCACCACCGTGTCTCCGGAGGTTCATCCGCCCACATTGGCGTTTGAATATATCCTCACGGATTACCGCCCACCGCTTCCGGGTGTCGGCACCATGATCACCCGCCAAATCCTCCTGCAGGATGGAACCGGGCGCTTGGTGATCGAGTTCGCCTCCACGCCGGGGGCGCTCTATGCCATCGAGTACATGAACAACTTTCCCGACGGCGCCTGGATCGAGGTGCCGCTGCGCCTGCGGGCGGGAGCCAACCGCACCCAGTGGATCGACGCGGGCCCGCCCGTCACCCAACCCATGGAGGGCGTGCGCGTCTACCGTGTGAAACAAATTGCCGAAGGAGAAGGACAATGAGTACCTCCAAACCCTTGATGTCTCTGAAAACGATGCTGACCTCCACCTTGGTGCTGACAATGGGCACGGTTTCGGCGGAATGGTATTTTGAAGCCGGGCCCTGGCATCGCGGGGACATGCGCATCAGCGTGGACGGCGGTTCACGGGCAGCCGAGACCGGTGCCCGCGCGGCCCAACCCGGTGTCCGCGGCGGCACCGCCACT
Organism: Verrucomicrobiota bacterium; assembly: GCA_020831635.1. Lineage (GTDB taxonomy): Bacteria > Verrucomicrobiota > Kiritimatiellia > SS1-B-03-39 > UBA6053 > PXAS01. Next base: position 6,281 of record JAFIGC010000092.1, read on the forward strand.
GTGAACCTGCCCGGCCCCGGCGATGACGGCACCGCGCAAATCCTGCGCGAATTTGACGACGGGTTCGTGGGCCCTTCCGGTCTGCCCCTGTATTTTGATTTGGGCCAAACCCAATTCTTCGGCTTTCAGCGCGATGACCAACACGATGGGGACGCCGGAACCTTGACCTTCTCCCGCAGCCAAAGCGGACAAGCCCAAGCCCGCCGCACCCGTACCACCCTTGACGCTCAAGGTGGAAGCTGGCGGGACGCGGGGGATCTGGACGGCACCGGATTGCAAGGAACCCTGGGATACGTCTTGGACCGCAACAATGGCAGGGAGTTGAGCGCACGGTTTCAATTGGGCTGGCTGGGCGGGCTCGACCAAAATTTGCGGAACCAAAGCGCCTTCCGTCAGGAGGTCCGCCAAACCACCCGCGAATCCAGCGCCGAAAGCGCGGAAAGCACCCGATTCGTTTTTGATACCTTTGGCAATCCCGCCTTTCCCATGGCGCCATACGAAATGACGAGTCCCGATGGGATCGGACCCTTGATCTCCGACACCCCCATCGCCATCCAGCCGGGAACCGCCTCGGAAACCTTTTCCGACCGGGTTGTGGGGCGGAGCCAAAGCGTGGCCGCCAGCCAAGTGCATCTGAAAACGGAAGCCGATCTGTTTGTCTTCGGACTGGGCCCACGGATTCGCTGGAATGTTTCCGAGGAGGTGTCCCTGTTTGTGGAAGGCGGCGGCACCCTCAATCTTTTGGACGCGAAACTCCGTCGAGATGAAAGATTTGTCACCGATTCCGGTCGCGTGGTGGGTCAGTGGAGCGACCGCGCGGACGAGCAGAAGTGGTTATGGGGCGCGTCACTCTCCCTCGGCGCGCAATGGCAACTCAACGAGCAACTTCACCTCAGCGCCAGCGGCGGATATGACTGGGTGGAAACCACGAAAGTCACCGTGGGCCCCGACCGGGTGACCTACGATCTCAGCGGTTATCAGGTGGAGGTGGCCCTCGGCTGGCGCTTCGGAGGCGACCGGCCCTGAGCCTACTCCTACTCGTAATCGTAATCCTAATCGTACTCCTAATCGGAACCTCCGAGCCAAACCACCGAATCCTTTGAACGGGAGGACGCGGAGAGCGTAGAGAAGGAAACGGAACTGCAATCGGCCACCATCAGGCAGAAAATCGTCGCGCCCCGTCGGCAAGCACTGCCCTTTGGATACATCTCGGTCTTGACACGAGTTGAATCCGTTCACGCCCGTGGGAGTGCAGGCCCAACGGGCCGTCATTCCAAAGCCAAGGCCGAAGGCCTGGTACAAAGTTCAATGGCAACCGATAGGCCTGAAAGGCTGACACCCCGTACCCTCAATGTGTCGGCCATTTAGGCCTATGTTTTTTTTGGGGGGGCCTCATTCCAGCCCTTCCTCTTCGCGGAATGGCTTCGCTTTGGAATGGCGGCCCTTCAGGCCTGTATGTGAATAGAATTTCCACGTATGCGAAGCCCCTATGGGGCTGGAAATGCACGAAACCCCAGCCCGTATCCGCATGAACTCGAGTTCGGATCGATTTGTGTGTAAAAGGCAGGGCAACAAGCAACCAGCAACAAGCAACCCTCAACCAACCACCCAACCCCCCCCCCACCCCAGTTTTCAGTTTTGGCAAAATTAGGGATGTTAAAAGTCAAACATGCCGCCATCTAACCTTCCATTTTATCCCGCTGTTTCTCACGGACGGCCCGGAGGTTTCTCCTGAAGGACTCCTTACGCCATCTTTCTCAACCGGTTTCCTCCCTGGCCGTTTTGTTGTGCGTTTTTACGCTTTCTTGCGTGTCGATCCCCGAGGACGATGCGTTTGTTTCGGCGTATCTGACTCCGGCTTTTCATGAAGAATTGCAAGCCGTCGAGACCCCCGACGCGGCGGATGTCGGGGAAGCCTTGGAAATTTCCATCGAAGAGGCGGTATTTTTGGCCCTGCAAAACAACCGCAGTCTCAGGGCGCAAAAACTTCAACCCCTGATCGCGGGCACCTTTGCGGAAATCGAGCGGGCCCGCTTTGATGCAGGTCTTTATGGCGAAATTTCCGCCTCCCGCGAACGCACCGAACGGTTTCCCGACGAGTTGGACGAACCGATCACGGACCTGCGGGAAAGCCAACGCACCTCCATTGGGATTCAACAAACCCTGCCCACGGGCACGGAAATTGACGCGGGTCTGTCGCATCAGCTCACTGAATCGGACCGGGTGGAACAAAGTCAACATCGGGTGCGGGCGGGGCTGAGTTTGACCCAGGCCCTGATGCAGGGTCGCGGCAGCGATGTGAACCTGATTCAACTGCAACGGGCCCGCCTGAACGAACGGGCTTCGCAATACGAATTCCGCGCCTTTGCCGAAGCCCTCACCGCGGAAGTGGAAACCGCGTATTGGGATCATGTGCTGGCCAAGCGTGAATTGGAAATATTCGAGGCCTCCACCCAACTGGCCCGTCGTCAGTTGGAGGCCATGCGCGAGCGAATCGAACTGGGGCAAACCGCCGGGGTGGACATCAATGCCGCCGAAGCGGAAGTCGCCCTGCGGCAACAGGCGCTCATCGATGCCCGCAGCACCGCGGACACTCTACGTCTGCGCCTGATTCGTCTGCTCAATCCTGGCGGCGGGTCCGCCGGAATCTGGGGCCTGGAAATCGAAACCCTCGATGAACCCTCGATGCCCGAAGGGGAATTGGACCCGGTGACCCACCATGCCCGGGCCGCGCTGCGTTGGCGTCCGGAAATTTCCGAAGCCCGCCTGCGTCTGGCCCGTCGGGAACTGGAGGTGGTGCACACCCGGAACGGGGCCCTGCCCAAACTCGATTTTTTCATGACCCTCGGCAAAACCGGTTTTTCGGATTCCTTCGGACAGTCTGTCAGCAACCTCGATGGGGACGGTTACGACGCGACCATCGGTCTTCGGGGCGATTTGCCTTTGGGGAATCGCGAAAACCGGGCCCGCCTGCTTCAGTCGGAACTCGATTTGGAGGAAGCCGAAGAAAGCATTTTCAATCTCGTCCAGTTGGTGGAACTGGACGTGCGCAGCGCCTACAACGAAGTGTTGCGGGCCCGTGAACAGATTCAGGCCAGCGCCGTGACCCGTCAATTTCAAGAGCGCCTGTTGGAAACCGAAACCGAAAAATTCACCACCGGACTGGCCACCGCCCTCGACGTGGCCCAAGTGCAGCGCGATCTGCTCAACTCCCAAATCGCCGAAGTCAAAGCGGCGGTCGATTATCGCAAGGCGCTGGTGGCGTTGTACCGTCTGGAGGGCACCTTGCTCCGCCGGCGGGGCATTGCCGAACCGTTTCCCGAACCCCTTTCCCCGGAATAATCACCATGTCCACGCAAAAGAAAAAAAACAAATGGATCTTCAAACTCGTGCTGCTTCTCCTGCTGGCCGGGGGCGGCTGGGCCTTCTGGCAATGGAACCGCGGCGGCCCCACACGTCCGCCGCTGAACACGGTGACGGTGGACCGCGGCAATCTGGAGCAAACCGTGGTGGCCACCGGGTCCTTGGAGCCGGTCATGAACGTGGAAGTGGGTTCGCAAATTTCCGGCATCATTTCCGAGTTGTTCGTCGATTTCAATTCCCAAGTGGAAAAGGGACAGGTGATCGCCAAGTTGGAAACCTCCACTTTCGAGGCGGACGTTCAGGAAAAGCAAAGCGAGTTGGACAGCGCCGAAGCCGCGCTGGAACTCGCCAAAGTCGAGGCCGCCCGCCTGGAGCAATTGCGAGAGCGGGATTTGATTTCCCAAGCGGAACTCGATCAGGCCCGCGTCAAACTGCTGCAGGCCGAAGCCGCCCGCCGCATCCGCATGCACGCCCTGGACCGCGCCAAAACCGAACTCGCGCGCTGCACCATTTATTCGCCCATCGACGGGATGGTGATTTCCCGGAACGTGGACGTGGGGCAGACCGTGGCCGCGAGCATGACCGCCCCGGTTCTGTTCACCATTGCCAACGATCTCCGCGAAATGCAGATCCACGCCCACGTGCCCGAAGCCGACATCGGGGAAATCGGGGATGGACAGCGGGTTCAATTTACCGTGGACGCTTACCGGGACACCTTTCACGGCGAGGTCATCCAAGTGCGCAACCAGCCCATCATCGAATCCCATGTGGTCATGTACGACACCGTCATCCGGGTCGAAAACCCCGATGGTCGTCTCAAGCCGGGAATGACCGCCACCGTGACCATCATCACCGACGAAAAAGAAGATGTGCTGCGGGTGCGCAACACCGCCCTGCGGGCGAGATTGCCCGATGCCATTCGTCCTTCGGACCCGGAATTGCCCGAAAACGATTCGAACGGGGGAACCTGGCGGGTGGTGTATCGTTTGCGCGACCGCAACCCGCAAGGCGAGTTGGAAGCGGTGGCCGTCCACACCGGGATGAGTGACGGCGTTTGGTCCGAGGTCTATGAGGGTCTGGAGGAGGGGGACCTGCTGGCCACGGGCATTGATTTGGACGCCCAGGCCGAATCGCAGCGGCGCGGAAGCCTCTTCGGACCCGAACCCGCCCAATTTTAACCCCCGGATGTTTCCATGCCCGTCCTCGAAATCGAAAATCTGGAAAAAATCTATCACGTGAGCAGCGTCATGGAAGTCGCGGCGTTACGGGGCGTGTCCTTGTCTTTCGATGTCGGAGAATTTGCCGCGATCATGGGACCCAGCGGATCGGGAAAATCCACCTTGCTCAATGTGCTCGGATGTTTGGACCAGCCTTCCGGCGGACGCTATACGCTGAACGGCGAGGAGGTGGCCAGCCTGTCGGCCGAACGGCTGGCTGATGTCCGCAATTCCCGCATTGGCTTCGTTTTTCAGAGTTTCAACCTCCTCTCCCGCACCTCCGCGCTCGAAAACATCGAGTTGCCGCTCATGTACAACCGCGAGGGCTTGTCCATGCGCGAAATCCGCAAGCGGGCCACGGTCGCCTTGGAGCGGGTGGGGCTGGCCGACCGTGCCGACCATCATCCCAGTCAACTGTCCGGCGGACAACAACAGCGCATTGCCATTGCCCGCGCCCTCGTCAACCAACCCGATGTCCTGCTGGCGGACGAACCCACCGGAAACCTCGATACCCGCACCAGCCTGGAGATCATGGAAGTGTTTCAGGAACTCAATGAACAGGGCATTCTCTTGATCATGGTCACGCACGAACCCGAAATCGGCGCCTTCACCAAACGCGTCATCGACATGCGCGATGGACGGGTGGAACGCGACCGGCAGGTCGAAAAGCAAATGCTGGCCGGCGAAGCCCTGAAAAAACTGCCCCTGCCCGAAGAGGAGAAGTCATGAACAAAAGCATGTTGATGTTGATTTGTGTACGTGCCCTGCGCCGGAATGCCATGCGCTCCCTGTTGACCGCGCTGGGCGTGGTGATTGGCGTCGGGGCGGTGATCACCACCCTGAGCATTGGCCACGGCGCCCGGCTGCAGATTGAAGAGCAAGTGAACCGTTTGGGACAGAACGTGGTCCTGGTTTTTCCCGGCAGCCGCACCCTCGGCGGGGTCAGCGTCGGCGGCGGTACCGTCAACACCCTCACCGTGGAAGATGCCCTGGCCATTCGCGACGAAATACCCGAAGTCGTGGCCGCCAGCCCCGAAGTTCGCTCGCAGCGTCAGGTCAGCTACGGCAATCGGAACTGGTTCACCCGCATTTACGGACAATCCAGCGACTATCTGCAAATCCGCCAATGGCCCATGGAAACCGGACGCATGTTCGACGAGGAGGATGTGATCCGGGCCCATAAAGTGGCCGTGGTGGGACAAACCATTGTCGAAGAACTTTTCGAGGGGGCGGATCCCGTTGGCGAAATCGTCCGGGTACGCGGCATGCCCTTGGAAATCATCGGCGTTTTGGAGCGCAAAGGCATGTCGCTGATGGGGTCCGTGCAAGACGACATCATCCTCATCCCCTACAGCACCGCCTTCCGTTACGTGTCCGGACGCAGTCATGCCATGGTCATCAATGTGCAGGTGTACGAGTCCGATTACATGCAAATCGCCCAGCAAAAAATCGGCGATTTGCTGCGGGAGCGGCACCGTCTGGGGCCGGATCAACCCGATGATTTCACCGTGCAGACCCAGGAGGAAGTGGCCCGCACCGCCACCGAAACTTCCCGGGTCATGACCTTCCTGCTCGGCTCAATCGCCGCGATTTCCCTGTTTGTGGGCGGCATCGGCATCATGAACATCATGCTCGTCAGCGTCACCGAGCGCACCCGCGAAATCGGGGTACGCATCGCCGTGGGCGCCCGCACCCAAGACATCCTGCGACAATTCCTCGTCGAGGCCATCCTCCTGAGTTGCCTGGGAGGCATCATCGGCATTTTACTTGGGGCGCTGTTCAGTCATCTTCTCGCCACCTACGCCGGCTGGGCGGTGCAACTTTCCACCCAAGCCATTCTCTATTCCTTCTCCTTCAGCGCCGCCGTGGGCATCTTTTTCGGCTACTACCCCGCCCGAAAAGCCGCCCGACTCAATCCTATTGAAGCGTTGCGCTATGAATAGCAGAATGATGAAGGGTTTGGGATGGGACAGAATGATGGGATGACAGAATGATGAGGGGTGGGAAGAAGGAGAGAGGTAAAGAAGGAGAGCGGGCAAAATGATGGCGAAATGAGGTAGGGATAATGACAGAATGATAAGGGGACAGAATGATGAGGCTTTGGGGATGGGATAGAATGCACTCGTCATTCGTCACTCGAAATTCGACACTCCAAATGGCCTCTATCCTCCAATCTCTGATCTCTGAAATGACAGAATGATGGGGTTCAAGATGATACTCCACCCACCTCAAATTCAGACTTCGTTCGGCGGCGGCGCTTATGTGAGACCCATGGTCTCTCACCTGTAAATTCCGGTATTTATCCGGTGGCGTTGCTGACCTCTCTCCTTTTCTCCTTCTTCCCCTCTCTCCCACTCCTGCATTCCGACCGTGAGATTTGTCCAGAATCGAAGCACGAAAATAAAATGAATCATTTTATTTTCAAATTGATTTGAACGTTTTCACCCCTGTAAACATTGATTTAAGGCAGAACTTAAACATTTTACATTTCATGGTCATGAAAATATTTCTTGACCAAAGTGCCTCTGCTGTGTTCTTTATTAACTATGGCCACATGTGTGACATAACTTTGAAGCGAACAAAAATGACAATGCAGGAGAAAATAACCATGAACGCAATTCACAAACCCTTGCGGGTGGGGGCATTACATAAATTACACTCGGCGAGTGCCTTCGCGGGGCTTTTTCTCCTCTGCTTTTCGCTCTCCGCAACCGCCCAATTGCCACCTCCTGGCATCTTTCATTCCGTTGATTTCCAAGATTCGGATCAAACCGAACTTGCAATCCCGTTTCTCCCCACCGAATCCGATCCCGCCGCAGCCTTCGCGGGTCAGCTTGAAGATTCGGGTTTGACCCTTCACCAGTGGGATTCGGCCACCCAAACTTGGCGTTCAGCCACCTACACGCCCGGCACTGGCTGGTCCGGCGATGCCATCACCCTCAATCCCGGCGAACCCGTTCTGGTCACCGCCACCTTGGTCCCGCCCGCCGGTGCCCATCGACTCTCCTTGGCCGGGCTGCTCCCCGCCGCCGAACTGACCCAACCCATCCTCCCCGGACTCAACCTCGTCGGCTCCCCCCAGCCCCGCGCCCGTCCGCTCACCGCCTGGGACCTGGGACGGACTCGGTGTCGCCGACACCACCGATGAGGATTCCGACACCCTGTTTTCCGTCGAAAACACCGCCCAAGCCTGGCTCCAACTCGACGGACCCGACGCCATCTGGACCGGTTTCGCCATCCCCGCCGATCCCGGTGTCCTCTTGCCCGGCCACGCCTACTTTTACCTCTTCCGCGGCACCCAGTCCTTCCAAGCCGAAGGCCAGGTCGTCGATGCCTACGACGCCGAAGCACTTCCCGCCGTCACCGCCGTCAGCTACGACGCCGCCAACGACCGCGTCCTCGTCACCGTCGAAACCGCGGGCGGCACCGCCAACACCCTCGACCTTTTTTATCAGGACGCTGACCTCCCCGAAGGCTTCACGCCCGATGAAAACTGGCAAATCTGGGCCCTCGGCGTGGAAGCGGGCGCCGGAGACAGCTTTGTCTTCGAAGACAGCGGCGATGCCCAGGCCGATCCCGCCCGCCCCCATCCCCGCGAAGTGACCTTCCGGTTCTATCAGGTGGGCGATGCGACTTTGGACAGTTCTGGCAACGGGTTTTCGGATGTGTACACCCAACTGATGGGCGTATCCAATGCCGACCCTGTCGGCGACGGGACCCTGAATGAGGAAGAAAGTCATGAAGGAAGCACCCTGTCAATTTCGCCCGTCGAAGACCTACTTTCCGAAACCCTGGAAAAAGCAGAGTCCAAGACCCCCAAGGTCATTTTCACCGTGTACACCCCGCTGCGCTGAAGACCGAACCCAAGCAAAACGGAATCAAGGCAATGATCGGAAAGATACACATGAAACCAAAACGGACCCCAACGCTGCTTTTGCGCGGAATTTTAAAACCCCTGACGATCTTCGCCCTGTTTGCACTTGCCTGGGGCCATGTCCATGGCGAAACCGCCCAAAGCCAGGATTCCCGACACAAGGTGATTGTCACCACCCATGCCCTGCAATGGGTCTGCGAAACCCTGGCCGGTGACGACGCGGAAGTGCGTTTTTACAGCCCGGACGGCGGGGAAGAGCCCCCCGATTTCGAAAAGGCCGCCCTCATCGTCCTCAACGGCGCCGGCTTCGAAGCCTGGGCCGCCGGACTGGAGGCCGAAAACGTTTTCCGAAGCTCGGAAGCGGTATTGGACGCCTATTCCGAACGTCGGAACTTCGATGAAAACGCCCGGCAGACCTTTCACATGCAAACCGAAGGCTACACTTGGCTGGATCCCGCCCATCTCCGCCTGCAGGCGAGAGCCGTCGCGGAGCGGATGTCGGACCTCACCGACGCGGAAGCCCTGGCCCAACGCTTGCAGACCCTCGAAGCCGCCCTGAACCGCTTGGAAGCCGACCTCCGCGAACATCCCCGCTTGCGGCGCGAGCGTTTCATGGCCCTGCACCCGGCTCTAATTCATTTCGCCGACGGCATTGGCTGGCGTTTCCGCGGACCTTCCGAGCCGCTTCCGGCCTACGACGACGAAGCCTTCGCAGAGCTGTGGGAGTTTTTCCAAAGGTATCCAGCCCGCCTCGCCGTCTCATTGGGCACACCCGATCCTCTTTGGTCAGGCGCAATGCAACGCCGCTTGCGCATGCACACCTTTTCTTTCAACCCCGGCACGGATTCACCTGCCGACGCCGCCGACTGGCCCGCGCTGATGCGCCGCAATCTCCAAACCCTCACCTCGGGATTCTTGCCATGATCAATAAAAGCCTATTCGTCATCTTGTTATTCCTCTCCGGTGTGCTTCGCGCGGAGACGGAGACCGCCTCCTTGCAATACGACGTGTATCTCTACCATATCAAGGCCCAGCGGGATTATTGGACCGGAGGGGCGAAGGATCATGGCCGCGCCAAGCCGTATGTAAAGGTGGGCACGGTAACCGAGGAGCAGATCCTGAGTGGGATCGAGATCAACATGCGGGGCAATAATCCGAATGTGGTTCTTGATGGTGGCGGATCTTGCGAGCCATTGCCTCCCGGTGGCGCCTATCCACCCGAGGGGCTGATCCGGCACGAGGACGATGACGAGATCGGCATCATGATCGGCAATAGCATCAACACCAACGAGATGAAAGTGTGGAACGAGTGCAAGCAAAAGATTTTGGGCGATTTGGGTGACGGTTCCTATGCGGCCATGGGCGTGATCTTGCTTCCGCGCACTTCAACTTCGAACAACGAACAACTGATCGGAAGGCTGAAAGAAAAGGCGGCTCTACGTACCGAACCTGGATTGGGTTCGGAATTGTGGTTGGAACGTGACAATGTACTGAGTGATTTGACCGAAGTTCTCAGTGAGTTAGGCATTGCCCTTTGCGGTTTCTATATCGGGGACGTGGTCAGTAACCAGCATGACGCTGATGTTCCCAATTACCTGCTGGACGCAAATGGTGATCCCGAACTGGACGAGAATGATGAGCCCATTCAGATCAATCGGGATACGGGCCGATACAGTTTGTTGGTGAGGCAATATCTGCCCTTGGCCGACGGAGGCCAATGCCCGGCGACAGGGAGTTGCCCGTTTGGCGGGAATGTTGATCGCGTTGGGGAAATCATTTTCAGAGGGAGCTGCGCCGGTTTTACCCAAAGCCTGGGACCGCGCGGCCGCATTGGGCTCTGTGCCGCCGGACCCAATTCCGAACTGGGAAGCCCCCTCCTTCTGAGTGTACCCGGCACCGGCCCCACCGTGGTCTTGGAGAACGAGTTCGGAGAACCTTTCCAAATCTTCACCGGCAATAGCTTCACCGAGATTACCGTGGATTCCCGCGTTGGGGGATTGGCCGTCAAATATCAAATCAAGACACAAGAAGTGCCCGACCAAACGATCGAGTTTGGGAAGGAGGATTACAGTTATGTGACCGGGGAAGGGGTGCTGAACACCTCCACGACCGTGGTGGAACGCCTGGCGGCGGATGGATCCGAGATTCGGATCACCAACGTTCGGGAGGGCGTCACAAAAGAGGTTGAGTACAAATGGAAAGCCGACATGGATGAAGTCGCCGGGCGAAGTGGCTGGCTCAAAACCGAGGAACCCGGCACGGGCGCCCAACGGGCAACACTCAGAACCAGACGTCTTTTTGACGACAATGGCGTCGATATCCTCGAGGAAATCTCATGGATTCTGGACGCCGATACCGAGGCGGTCCAATCCCGAAGGGAAGCCCGCCATATGAAATTTGGCGATGACTGGTGGCCCGTAGAGGAAACCGTCGGTTTCAACGATAATACCCGTGTGACCACCATGGCCTACTACACCGATGCGGATGGCGCGGCCCTGGAGGGACTCATCAAAACCGAGCAACGGCCCGACGGAAACTGGGTCCACTATGAATATGACACGCTCGGGCGCAGGACGCGAACCACCCGCTCCTTCCAGAACAATCCGCTTGCCGATCCGGTCGTCCCGGGAGACAACCGGGTCACCGAATACGACTACACCCCACTGGGCGACGACCCGGGCACGATTGGCGGCGTTCCGCGGACCGTCACCGAGAAAGTCCAGGGCCAGGTCGTCGGGATCACCTTCACCATCCTCGAGCTGCATCAAAAGCGGACCATCCGCGCCGCCACCCCCGCGTCCGCCTGGGACGACCCCGACAACCTCGTCACCACCGTATTTTACGACAACAATGAACCCGTGGTCACGCTCATGCCCGACGGACTCATCCGCACCCGCGAGACCACCTATATGGGGGACATGAAAACCGTGACCACAGCCACCGGGAAGCCCGACAATTCAACAGTGGACAAAAACACTCGCGTGGAAGAGGGAAGTAAAACCGTGACCGTCACCCACCGCGACCATAGGTATGAAGTCAGCCGACATAGTTACCGGATCACCCCCCTTGGCGAGGTTTTGCTCTCCGGTTACACCCATAGCAATTGGGATGATCTCTTTCGCCCGAAAAACACCGACTATATCGACGGTACCTCCGTGGAACGGGACTATACATGTTGCGGCCTCGCGAGCGAAACCGACCGCAATGGCATCATCACGACCTATGAATACGACGAACTCCGCCGCCGCATCCGCTCCACCCGCGCCGGGGTCACCACCCACACCGAATATGATGCCATGGGACGGGTCGCCTTCACCTGGCAAACCCCCGAAAACGACTTCAACGCCATCATCGGCAAAGCCGCCGCCGCGCCCGAGTACAACGAAATCGGCGAGCGGATCGAAAGCACCGACCCCGCCGGACGCGTCACCGAATACGAACGAGATGTCGCCAACGGCATCGTCACCCGCACCACCACGCTCCCCGGTGGCTCCACCATCATCGAAAAATCTTATGCCGACGGCACCCGCATCGAAACCCTCGGCACCGCAACCCGGCACATGACCTACGGCGAAACCTGGACCACCGCCGGAGAGCGCGTCGTCGAACAGGCCTACACCGACAACCCCGACGACTTTTCCCGCACCGTCCACGACTTCCTCGGACGCGCCATCCGCACAGAGCGCCCCAGTCCCACCGGAACCGGCCTCGCCGTCACCGAAAACCACTACGAACCCGGCACCGGACGACTCGTCAAAACCGTGGATCCCGCCGGCCTCGCCACCCTCTACTTTTACAACGACCTCGGCGAGCAACACCTGACCGTCGTCGATGTGAACGACAACGGGGAAATCGACTGGTCCGGTCCCGACCGTATTCGAAAGACCGAAACCGACTATGTCATCTACGAAGGACATCCCGTCCGCGAAACCCGCCAATACGTCTGGGAAGCCGACGGCGATCCCGATCCCACCCTGGTCAGCGTCAGCCGCCGCACTCATGACGGCATGCAAAGCTGGAGCGAATCCTTTGGGCTGCTCAGCCACTCCGAGACCGTCCGCGACGCCGAAAACGCCACCCTCACCCAAACCACCACCCAACCAGATGGGAGTTACAGCGTCAGCGTCACCGTGAACGGACTGCAACAATACGCCGCCCGCTACAACGCCGACGACGTGCAACTGGGCCGCCAAGACTTCGGGTACGATGCGTGGAACCGCCGCAACGAAATCGACGACGCGGGCACCGGCCTCACCACCTACACCTTCCATGTGGATGGCACCGTGGAAACCGTCACCCGACAACCCGGCACCGCCCTCGAACAGGAAACCACCACCCTCACGTCCGGCCTCGGCACCCTCGGCTATACCACAACCGGAGGCCGCATTGAACAGGTCACCTTGCCCGACAGCACCACAGTCACCCGCGAGTTTTACCCCACCGGCGAACTCATGACCCAATTCGGCTCCCGCCAGTACCCCGTTGCCTACACCCACGATTATGCCGGGCGCATGAAAACCCTGACCACCTGGCAGGATTTCGATGGCGACAACGGCAAAGCCGTCACCACTTGGAACTACAACGACGCCGGGGTCCTCGTCTCCAAGCGCTACGACGACAACAAAGGCCCCGACTACGAATACGACATTCGCGGACTCCTCGCCAAACGCACCTGGGCCCGCGGCGTCGAAACCGTCTACACCTACAACATCCTCGGCGAACTCACCGATGTCGACTACCCCAACTCCACCACTTCATCTGTCACCAATACTTATGACCGTTTGGGCCGCTTGGTGGAAGTGCAGGACGCCTCCGGTACCCGGGAATACACCTACGACGACTTCCAACTCGTCAAAGAAGCCTACACCGCCGGCATGCTTGACAACTGGGAAGTCGAACGGGGATACGATGCCCTCCGACGTCCCGACAGCGTGGATCTGCGGCACCTTGTCCTCTCCGTGCACGAAACTAGCTACGGGTACAATCCGCACGTCAGCAGGTTGGAGACCGTTACCGGCCATGGACTCACCCATACCTACGCCTACCAAGACAACCGAAATCTACTCGAAAGCCTTGACCAGGGCGGCGTGCAGGGTGTATCTTGGAATCATGACGATCTCAACCGTCTGACCCAAATCGCATCAACCGTCGACAGCACCGTGATCTCTTCCCACGAATACGAATACAATGACGCCAATCAGCGCAACCGCGCCGATCTGGCCGATGGCACCTACTGGGAATACAGCTACGATCCTCTGGGCCAGGTGACCGGCGGGGTGAAAAAAGACTCCTCCGACAATCCCATCCCCGGTTACAGCTTCGGCTACACCTTTGATGACATCGGTAACCGCAAGACCTCGGTCGAAAACGGACGCAGCACGGACTACTATGCAAACCTGCTAAACCAATACGCCGGTGTCACCCGCCCCGCTTTCGCCCACCTGCGCGGCGAACGCGGCAACACCAATACCACCATCGACGTGGAACTGCTGGGAGGCGGACTCGGCCCACAGGAAGCCACCTACAGCAATCTGTTGTGGTACAAGGAAAAAGCGATCACCGATCCGGTGAGCACCTTCGAAATCACCGCCACCGAAGGCGGCAACAGCAACAGCGAAACCGGATCGGTGTACACGCCCAATGGCCTGAATGAACCCGAATTCGATGACGACGGAAACCTCCTCAAAGACCATCTCTGGAAGTACACTTGGAATGCCGAAAACCGCCTCGTGGTCCAAGAGCACCGCGTCGACGTGAACATCAGCCCTCTCGTGCGCACCAAAATGGAATTTACTTACGACAGCCAGGGCCGCCGCGTGCGCAAGATCGTATCCCGTTGGGACAACACCTTGGAAACTTTCCTGCCGGAAGAGGACCTGCGATTTGTGTACGACGGTTGGAACCTGATCGCCGAAATCGGCCCGCTCGACCTCCCCGTGCGCACCCACGTCTGGGGACTCGATCTCTCCGGCTCCATGCAAGTGGCCGGCGGGGTGGGGGGCCTCCTCGGCAGCCGCTATCACGGAACCACCTCCATCACCGCCCTGCCGTTTTATGACGGAAACGGCAACGTCATGGGCTATACCGATGCGGACACCGAGACTGTCATCGCCACCTACGAGTACGACCCCTTCGGCCGCCGCATCAAAACCACCGGATCCGCCGCCAATCTCTTCCACTACCGCTTCTCCACCAAATACGAGTGCGAAGACAGCGGCTTCCTCTACTACGGCTTCCGCTACTATGACCCCGAAACCGGAAGATGGCCGAATCGCGATCCGATTGGGGAATTTGGCGGGGTGAATCTTTATGGGTTTGTTTATAATTCCCCTATGCATTTTTATGATTACAAAGGTTTGGCTGCGCCGCTAGCAATTCCTTTATATTGGGGTGTGAAAAAATTAACATTTTGGGGCGGAAGTAAATTGGCGGCTGGTTTAACTGCCAAACAAGCTGCTGGGTCCGTTGCCGCAGGGGCAGCAGTATACACAGTAGTTGATCAAACTGTTGATGTTAATAAACCCATTTCTCAACCAGTTTCTGATGGATTTCCAAATACAATCAATCCGAGACCTGAGACAAGACCTATTGAAGAAGTACCATCTATTCCTCCCTTTCCAAACACCAGAGATTTAGTAGATACTTATAACGTGGAAAGTGGCTGGGAGGATTATGAAGATATTGCTGAAGGTTGGGGCTTTGGTGATGATCAAACTCGACCACAAACAAAAAGGCCTCGATCAGAATCAGCACCTGATGGTGCTCCAGAGGGGACAGTTCCCATTGATCGATTTCCAGGATTAACTAGAGAACAAATTCATGAAATTGAGCATGAAGTCGGGAGTGGCCCAAGAGATTGGACGGGTATAGCACCTAATGGAGATGTTATAACAACTAATCCTGATGGATCGCCAAATAATCACGGTCCAAGTGAATCTGGCCCATGTCCATAAGGCTGTTCAAATTATGAAAATACCAAATATACAACTTTCGTTGCTTGCTAAACATCCAACATTCTCTGCATTTAAACTATCGGAATTGCTGAACGTGAAACCTGAAGTTCAATGGGATGTAGGTTCATTTAAAAAAAATAAAGTCGGCGAAAAAATTTCTGACGTAAATCGTGAATCTTATATTTGCAAAAAATTAATTCATTCAAATAAATATTATCCCTCAGAACTGTTGGATTGGGTTGTAGGTATTCTTCGAAAAGATGCATCAGGTATCGATGAAATTTTAAATACTGGGGGTGAAGTAGCTTTGTCTATGGGATTGTTTCCTAATGATTCAATAACTGGCGATTCTTTTATGCCTGATTTACTTAAAAATATTGGAGAATTAGGGGTTAAGTTAATGTTAGCGGTTTATTTTGAAAAAATTGGAGCAAAGGAAGAAATGGAGTTAGGGTCGGATGTAGACTGCGGCCCACATAATACAGACTTCAGGGAAAAGGGGTCAGAAAAGGGGTCAGGCCGTACTTTTTAGCGTTTTTGCTTTAAAAATGCTATAAAGTACGGCATGAACCCTTTTCTCGCCAACGCCTATTGGGAATACAATTACGATCATTTGGGGCAGGTGACCGGCGGGGTGAAAAAAGACGGTTCCGACAATGCCATCCCCGGGTACAGCTTCGGCTACACCTTCGATGACATCGGCAACCGCAAGACCTCGGTCGAAAACGCGCGCA
>JAFIGC010000093.1 GCA_020831635.1 Verrucomicrobiota bacterium
TTTTCTTTGGTTGTTCTTGATGTTCTTGTTCGGCATATTGGCATGTTTTATAGTGTGTTTGGGGCTTTGGGTCTTGGGGCTTGGGGCTTGGAGATGAGTGTTCATTGTTTCAATTCTGGCTTGGAAAAGCAAGGAAAACCGTCGGATGAAAACTTTGGCATGTGACTCGTTATGATCTTCCAGAAGACAAGGGGCCGTACAGGGGAAAACCGAAACAAGTGACGGGGGATACGCCTTGACCGAGAGGAACTATACAAAACATTTAAACTGTTGACAAAATCAAAAATCTGGGTATTTATGTAAACACTATGCAGAAAAACCTCTTACTTGCCATCCGTTTGCGGCAGGCTCGGTTGTTGGCCGGGCTGACCCAGGATGAAACGGTTTCCCGCTTGCGGAGGAAAATCACCAAGGCGGCCCTATCAAACTATGAACAGGGCAAACGCACCCCGCATGCGGCCATTTTATACGCCTTGGCAAAGGTTTACAACCGGCCTGTGACCTGGTTTTCGAAACCGGAGACTTTTTCAATGACATGGCATGCTTACCGGGCATCCGCCTCGTTGAGCAAAACGAGGCGTGAGCGCATTGAATTGGAGGTTTGTGAACGTCTGGAACAGGAGATGAATATCCGCAGCTTGTATGGCGCGGAATTAGAGGCGGGTTTTCCAAAACGACGGGAATGTAGTACATTGGAGGAAGCCGATGGTTTGGCGGCCCGCCTTCGGAAATCTTGGAAAATGGGACTGGACTGTGTGGAGAGCGTAACGCAGTGTCTGGAAGACCAGGGGGCAGTGATTGTGCACCACCGCCCCGCCCCGGATGAAGGGTTTGATGGGCTTTCGGCCACCGTGAACGAAAAAATGCCTTTGCTGGTCGTGAACCCGGATGTTTCCATTGACCGTTTGCGCTTTGATTTGCTCCATGAGGCGGGACATGTCTTAATGGATACTTCCAAGCTCCAAAGCCCAAAAGAGGAAGAAAAACTCGTGAACCGTTTTGCAGCCTCGTTTTTAGTGCCCCCGGAGGTGCTCCAAGCGGAACTCGGTGGCCATCGGCGCAATCTCACACTTTCGGAACTCCTTGTTTTAAAAAAGAAATATGGAATGAGTGTGGGTGCATGGATATATTCCGCCTCTGCCCACCGGGTCATTCACAAGTCCCTGGCGGATTCGCTTTGGCGTCAACGGGCAAGCCGTGGATGGGCAAAAAACGAACCGGCGGTTTTTCAGGGTGAGGAAACACCTCTACGTTTGCGGCAAATGGCTTTGCGCGCGGTAACGGAGGGCGCCCTGCCCGCCCGGGAGGTCCTGCGGGTCGTTCCGGAACTTGAAGAGGCTTTGGTGTCGGAAGGTATGGTTGAAACAATGGGTATAAAACAATATACCATCGGTACACCGGAAACTCGGCGAGAGAACATGTTATTGGCCGCAGAGAGAATGGCCGGTGAGTACAAAGCAGGCGGCGCATTGCATGACATGCTGGAGGATGCCGTGGACGACTTTCTGGAGGAAGGAGAGAGATGAACGAACCGAGGCAGGGCGAGATCTGGTGGGTCGATTTTGACCCCTCCAAGGGTAGCGAAACGAAAAAAATACGTCCTGCGGTCGTCGTAAGCTGTGACACCGCCGGGAAACTTCCTCTTCGCATTGTTGTGCCCTTAACGGATTGGAAAGACCATTACTGTGATTGCCCTTGGTTCACGCTCTTTTCCCCCAATCGAGCCAACGGCTTAACAAAAAAAGCAGGGGCTGACGGATTTCAGATCAAATCGATATCCGTGGAACGGTTCCAACAAAAAATGGGGTCCATCAGTTCCGATGAGCTTCAGGATATTCATTACACAGTCTTGTTGTGCTTGGGGGTTGTGGAGTAAGTTTGGAGATTCTGTACCCCTGAAATCTTCCAAAATGGATGACCTTGAGATTGGGGCTGTCGTGCCAAGTGTGCGTAATATGATCAACTCGGATCACCGCGTCCGCTGGAAGTTGACGCGGCCCCAGCCGCCGGGATGGAGGTCGGCTTGGAGGGCGGGATCGTTGCCAGTGTAGGGATGGCGGTTGTTCCAGTGGATGACGCGTCCTTCGGGGCCGGCCTCGCGGATGCCAAGGTCCATGCGGCGCTCGCCGGGTCCGCCGCCGATGAGATTCCAGGGCACGAAAATTTCCGCGCTCCAATCCTGGCCATCCCCCTGCTTTTCATTTCCGGCTTTTTCTTCGCCCCGGAGTTGTAGGCCGGTGTCCATGCCGTCGAATCCATCGCCAAAGCCGCCGCCACCCAGGTCGCCCAAGTCGATATCGAGGGTGAGTTCGCGGATCTTGATCTGCAGTTCATTTGTCCCCAGCAACCGGACTTCGTGGGCGTGCAAATCCATGTAGGGGGAGTTGACGCGCAGGTCATTGTCGGTGGGGCCTTTAGGGTGTTCGGGTTGCCACAGGACTCCGCGCCATTCGCCCCTGTGCTTGACGATGAAGATGCGTTTGTCTCCGGGCAGGAGGTTTGGGCTGCGATTGCGTCCGTCTCCTCCCCGGAATTGCAGGTCGATGGCAAAACCTTCGCGATGGGCCTGACGCCAATCGTCCACTTCCCCCTCCAAATTGCCATTGCCGTCAATGGCGATGATCATGCCTTCGTCATTGTAGCTCATATCGAAGCGGGTGGTGCGGGTGTCTTCGTCGATAAAGGTAAAGGCCCTGCGATCTCCCCAATCTTCCAGTTCGCCGTCCAAATTGAATCGGGTGAGACGTTGGTTGACGGGGCGGGCCTGCAAATTCCGTCCGCCGTTGGCATTGGCGCGCTGCACCAGGATTTCGCGCAAGGGCGCCACCAAGGCGTGCGCTTCGGGGGTGACGCGGTGGGATTGGGTACGGAGGGTGAAGTCGTCCACGCCGTGAACCCTGGAAATCGAATGGAAGGATTTCCCGCCTTGGGCGTAGTAATTGCCGTCGTGTCCCTTGACAAAATCGGCGTGCCATCCCTCCCATCCGAAGTGGCGGCGGGTCACATCCGTGCCGCGCACGGGTTCCATGCCATTGAAAGTGCCCTGTTCTCCAGTGAAAATCCGACCCAACATGACCCCATGGTCGACCGCCCACAGATGCCAGGGCCCGCGGAAGCTGTTGATGATGGCGATTTCCCCGACATCGGATTCGGTCATGGCGCCGCCGGCCCAAGACCAGGCGGTCTGCACGACCTGTCCCACGATGGGCGGCACATAATCGGACGCCTCCTCGGGCGGCGGTCCCCCGAGAATGGTGCCGTCGGCCTGAACCACAAAGGGCTGTCCCTCTTGGGCGAGATTGCCCTCGGTGGAAACATAACGGAATCCGCCATATCCGGGCTTGGCGCTGCGGGGTCCACTGACGGTGTAGTTTCGATTGTAATGGGGGGCGAGTTCCGCGTAATCAAATGGGGTCACGTCATTGAGATCGAAGATGGGATTTCCGCCGGGCGTAAATCCGCGGGGCGCCCAACGGAAATCCGCGCCCCAGATGCTCAAATCGTTCCCGCGGGTGGGCCCCCGCATCCGGGGAAGTTCGGAGCGGTCCATGAGCTGAACCTCCTCCACCTGATATTCCCCGTCGTCGTTGTGATCGATCCAAACGAAGAACTTGTCACTCAAATCGAGTTTGGCCCAATGTCGGTTCCAGACTTCTTTGCCGAGCAGGAAGGGACTTTCATGCGCGGCTCCGGCCACCATGGCGGGCCGCCAAACCGGAGAATCATCCGGTTTGCGCACCACCGTGAAGCCGGAAGTCAGGTAACGGTTGCCGCGATAAAACACGGGACGTCCGATGGAGGTAAAGGCAAAGGTATGAGTCCCCGCGTCGGGGGTTTGCGGATGGTAGGCGCGGTCATTGAGATTCAACAGGCGACTTTCCCCGGTTTCCCAGTCGAGTTCAAACTCTTTGGACCGATAAAAGAAGCGCGTCAGCGTCGGGTCGAGTCGTCCGCCGCCTCCATACATGCTGGGGCCGAAGAAATCCTCGATGTGGCTGCCGTCGGCGGAAAAGCGGGCGATCCGTTTGGGCGCGAAGAGTTCTTCGGCCACCCAAATCTCCCCGTTGGCGGCTTGGGCCACGGCGGAAGGTCGGCCAATCACATAAGGGTTCCACGGACCGGGCTCGCGTCCGTCGCCGGTGCCGATGCGTTTCAATTCCCGACCTTCCCGATCCAACACCAAGATTTGGTTGCGGGTACGGTCCCCCACGAGAATGCGGTCTTCGTTGACATCCAAACTGATGTGGCTGTCGGCGCCAAAAGTCAGATCGCCCACGGGCACGTGGGTCCAGCCCCCGGTTTGCCGATTCAATTCGGTGCGATTGAGCCGTCCATCGGCCACGGTGTACAGGGTGCCGTCGGGGGCAAAGTCCATGGCGCGGAGAGCGTATTGGTCGTCGATCCAATGCCCCAGACGTTCTTTGGAGGTCACATTGACCCAATGCAATTGATGGGAGGGGGCGGTGGACTGCTCCGATTCCGTGGTCAACAGGGCCACGTGACGATTTTCGCCGAGATAGGAGTCATCGCGACCCTGCCCCCATTTTCCGCCCTGATATCCCCGATGCATGCGAAACCGCAAGGCGCGGGTCTCCACGGACTGGTCCAGATTGAGAAAGCGCTCATATCCGTGCCGACTGGCGGTGTGCGCGCCCAAATGACGGGTGCCGGAACCCCGAATCCGTCCCAACTCCACCCAATCCTCGTCGGAAGCGGCGTCAGGATCCACGCCCTCCCGCAGCGCATCGATCCACAATTCCGGGTTCACGGCATTGTACACGGCCAAGGTGTTGAACCGTTGGTTTTCGGCATAGGTCGTGATCACATGCAGGGGATAAATCGCGCTGATCGGATATTCGGTGCGCACCTGCCAGCCGGAGAGCCCGGCGAAGTCCGCCGACCGGTCTTCGGCCAAAAGGGTTTCAAAGCGAACCGATTCGGGCTGTCCGCCGGTTTCCCGAACCCGCTCGGCCAACACCCGGGCCATCGGAATGCGGGGGGTCCAGGAACCCGCCCCCCGTTCGCTTGGCACGGCGCGAATCATAAAGGCGCGGGTGCGGACGGGGCGTTCCGGCGCGGCCACGAAATTCAATTCCGCGCGGGGGACGGTTTCGCCAAAGACTTCCCATTCCTCGGAAACATCGGTCAACCGCAACTGCGTGATATCCGTATCATCGCCCCCCGAGAGCGGCGACATGGATTCCTCGTATTCCACGCCGGTTTTCAGAACGTGCACCTCCACTTTTTCCGCGTCCGCCATGCGCGGCAACACCACCGTGCCCAAGGTTTTCTCCTCATTGAGGACAATCAACAAATACGCGGCGCCGTTGTGCCAAATCATTTGCACCCCGTTCTGGGGGTTGCCCGCGTCGGTGAAGGTATTGGCAAATCCCGCCCGGGGACTGATCGTGAATTCGGTCGGGGCCGTCGTTCCCGTGACCTGGGGACGGCTGCGGGCAAAGTCAATATCCCCATTGCCAAAGGCGTTTCGGGTGGGGTTCAGGCGGGAGACGGGATTCAGGGAAACCGCCAGCAGATCTTCCCCGTGTACGGCGATGTGTTGCAAATCGGGCGCGGTGAACACTTCCCCGCGCTCCAGGCGAAAACGTCCGGGGCTGACTTCGCGCTGCTCCGCCTCGATGCGGAAAACGGCGTTGCGGCGGCGGTTGATCGCATAAACCGCGTCGCTTCCGGCTTTCAGGAGGCTCACCCCGTCCCAGCCCTGCAGTTTCGCGCCCCAGCGCTTCCGTCCCTCCGGATCGATCACCGCAATATTGTCGCCCTCTTCGGCGAGAGGCGCGCCAATCATGAGCAGATCGCCAATGGCGGCCACGCTGTTGGGGGCGGAATGATCACCCAGCCAGCCGCCCGAAAACCGTTCCCCGTCCCGCTCAAAGCTCCCCGGCCACGGAGCGACCTTTTGGGTGTTCACCGACATCTCGTAGGTGACCTTCAGGTTGGCATTGTGGAAAATCCGCAATTCCAGATCGGTATTGGCGAGCACCGGATGTCCAAACAGATCCAGGCCGTCCCACCGGATGGTGGATTCACCGGGTTCAACCTCCACGGCCTGGGCGAGAATGCGCACCAAACGGCCCTCGGGCGTGTAGAGCGCAAGGGTCGCAACGCCCGCGGTTTCAAAGGACACCGGAAACGTCACCACCCCCAGACGGCCGAATTGCATGTCCAGTTCGGGCTCCACGTGTCCGTCATCCGACTCCGTGCGTCCGATGTTGCCACCGGCGGCTTCGTCGAGGTTCAAACCTTCCTCCTGGGCGAAAAGAGGGTCAACAAGACCCATGACCAGAGAAATGGCCATACAAAAAGCCACGCCAGACGCGCGGCGGGTGAGAAATCCAATCCGATGATGCATAAAAACTCCTATTTCGATAGAAACTGATGTTAAAAAGTAGCGTTTTTGGACGTGAACCGCAAGCAGGAAAAACATCAACCTGAATCCGTGGGAACTTTGCAAAGCAGGCGTGCAAGATCAAGGAGCGAAAGGGATTAAATCATAGCTTCCGCCGGAAACAGCGTAAAGACCGCAAGACAGTGCAGCACGCTGCCCGCGACCACAAACAGATGCCAAATGCCATGATTGAAAGGGCAACGACGGTTGGCGTAGAAGACAATGCCGCCCGTGTAGGCGATGCCGCCCGCCAGCAACAGGTACAGCGTCCGAGCGGACAATTGCTGGGTCATGGGCCGAATCGCGATCATCACCAGCCAGCCCATGGCGATATAAATGATCACGGAGAGAATGCGGAAGCGGTGGATGAAAAAGACTTTGAAAAACACCCCCGCCAAGGCCAGGCCCCAAACCACCCCGAAAAGACTCCAGCCCCACCCGCCGCCCAAGGCCACCAAAGTGAACGGCGTGTAGGTCCCCGCGATCAGCAAATAAATGGCCACATGGTCCAAAACCCGCAAACAGGCTTTTCCCCGGGAAACCGGCAGGGCGTGATAGACCGTGGAAGCCGTATAGAGCAGGAAGAGCGTGAACCCGTAGACCGAAACCGCCACCACGCCCCGGGCGTCCCCGTATTGAAGGGCCCGGAGGATCAAAAGCACGGTCACGGGAATGGACAAGAGGGCCGCCAGACCATGGGTCAGGCCATTGATCACCTCTTCCAAGGGTGTTTGCGGGTTCCAAGCGCCTCTGTTGATTTTCATCTCTTCAACATATACACGAAAACTTCAGAACACAAATCAACAACAAAACAACATTGACCTGAAGGGCGGATCAAGGTATGGTCCCCGCCACTTTCATCTGGTTCGGCACAACTGAGTGGGCACGGTCCCACTCTTTTTTGTCGGAACCTATCGAACACCATGATTTTTGACCTTTCTATCGAGGTATATGATGAACACAGAGCTGCAGGCTGTTATAGAATATATGGAACGCGAACGCGGGATCGACCGGGAAACCATGATCCAGGCGGTCGAAGGCGCCCTGATCACGGCCTCACGCAAAAGCGTGAACGCCAAGGACCACCTGCGCGTCGAAATCGACAGAAAGACCTTCAAGGTCCATGCCTACGCCACCGTCACCGTGGTCAGCGGCTTTCCGGCCAACGAGTCCGAAATTTCCCTCTTGGACGCCAAGGAAATCGACCCCAACGTCGATGTGGGCGATGAAATCGAGCGCGAGGTCGAACCGCAGCAGTTCGGACGTATTGCCGCGCAAACCGCCAAACAGGCGATTTTGCACCGCATTCGCATGGCCGAAAAGGACAAAATTTACGACGAGCACAAGGACCGCGAAGGCGACATCGCCACGGGCACCATCCGCAGATTCGAACGCAACGACGTGATCGTGGATCTCGGCGTGGGCGAAGGCATCCTGCCGTCCCGCGAACGCGTGGCCACGGAAGATTACAACGTCAACGACAAGATCCGCTGCTACGTGCTCAACGTCTCGAATCCGGCCTCCGGACCGCAAATCGTGCTCTCCCGCAGCCATCCCAATTTCGTCCGCCGCCTGTTTGAATTGGAAGTCGCGGAAATCGCGGACGGCACCGTGGAGATCAAGGGCATCGCCCGCGAAGCCGGATTCCGCAGCAAAGTGGCCGTTTGGTGTGCCGACCCCAAGGTCGATCCCGTGGGCGCTTGCGTGGGCATGCGGGGCATCCGCGTGAAAAACATCTGCCGGGAACTCGGCGGGGAAAAAATCGACATCGTCCGCTGGAACCCGGACATCGCCACCTATATTGCCAATTCCCTGCAGCCCGCGACGCTGTCCAAAGTGGAAGTGGACGAACGGACCCAGACGGTGACCGTGCGGGTCCACCCCGACCAACTGTCCCTGGCCATTGGCAAAAAAGGCCAAAACGCCCGCCTCACGGCCAAATTGACCGGGTGGAGGGTGGACATTACCCGGGAAGAGGTGGAACTGAATTTCGAAGAGAAAGTGGCGAAAGCGATTGAAACGCTGGCGGAGATCCCCGGGGTCAGCGAAGAGATCGCCATCGCTTTGGTGCAGAACGGTTTCCTGTCTTTGGAAGGAATCGTGGCAGCGGATGTCGAAGACATCGCCGCCGCCGAGGAAATCGACCTTGCCGCCGCCAAGCGGATCAAATCCGCGGCGGAAGCCCACTATGAGAAACAATTCGGGAGCGAAGAAAAAGATTTATGAGGATATTTGAACTTGCGAAACAACTGGACATTCCCAGCAATGAATTAATGGAACTCGTGGAAATGATGGGCATCGACGCCCAGAATCATTTCTGCGCCCTGACCCCTGAACAGGTCAACCAACTCATCGAAGACGTAACCGGCGAAGCCCCGCCGGATGCGGCCGGCAAAGATGTGCCCGAAAAAGCCGCCGCCGAACCCGAGGCGGCCGCGGTTGCCCCGGAAGCGGAAGCGGCCCAAGCCGAAGCGCCTCCCACGCCGGAACCCGTGCCGCCGCCCGAACCGGAGCCGGAAGTCAAGGCCGTGGACATTTTCACCGACATGAGCGTAAAGGATCTGTCCGCCCTCATCGAGGTGAAGGCGAACCTGCTGATCGCGGCCCTGATGAAAATGGGCGTTTTTGCCAGCATCAACCAGGTCATCACCAAAGCCCAAGCCAAAATTCTCGCGGAAAAATACGGGTACACCGTGCGGACATCCCCACCCAAGCCCAAACCGGAGCCCGTTCCAGAACCCGTGGCCCCCAAGACCGAGAAAAAGGCCGCGGACACCAAAGGCGCCAAAGGCGAAAAAGACGCGGAGCCGGAACCGGAACCCGCCCCCAAGGCGCCCAAAGAAAAGAAAAAGAAAAAGAAAAATATCAAGGCCGATGCGGGCGAAGAGAAAAAGGACAAAGATCCTTCCGAAGTCGCCCGACCCCCGGTCATTACCTTTTTGGGCCACGTGGACCATGGAAAAACTTCTTTGATCGACCGCATCCGCAAGGCGAACGTGGTCGCCGACGAAGCCGGGCAGATCACCCAGCACATTGGCGCCTACACCATTGAACTCCATGGCAAGGAAATCACCATTCTCGACACCCCCGGACACGCGGCGTTCAGCGCCATGCGCGCCCGGGGCGCGAATTTGACCGACATTGCCATCATTGTCATTTCCGCCACCGAGGGCATCATGCCCCAAACCCGCGAAGCCATTGAGCATGCCCGGGCCGCCGGGGTGGAACTGATGATTGCCGCCAACAAGATCGACCTGCCCAACGCCAACGTGGACAAGGTGAAACAGGATTTGCAACAGATGGAACTCACCCCGGAAGACTGGGGCGGGGAAACCATCGTGGTCCCCGTCAGCGCCGAAACCGGCGAAGGCATCGAAGACCTCTTGGAAATGGTCAACCTCCAGGCGGAAATCCTCGAATTGTCCGCCAAGGTGAACGTCTCCGCCAAAGGCAACGTCATCGAAGCGGAACTGCAACCCGGCATGGGCGTGACCGCCAGCGTGCTGGTCACCGAAGGCACGCTGAAAACCGGTGATGCCATGCTCTGCGGCGAAAGTTACGGACGAATCAAGGCCCTCATCGACCACAATGGCAAGCGCGTCAAATCCGCCGGACCCTCCCACGCGGTTCAGGTCATGGGCCTCAACGAGGTCCCCACCCCCGGGGATGCCTTCGAAATCTGCAAAAACGACAAAGAGGCCCGCCTCCGCGCCGAAGAACTCAAGGAAGAAAACCGGACGACCTCCCTCAAGGGCCCCGAACGCGGCGCATCTTTGGACGACCTTTTTGCCGCCGCCGGCATGGACAACAAGGAAGAACTCCAGATTCTCCTGAAGTGTGATGTCAAGGGCAGCCTCGAAGCCATCACTTCTTCGCTGATGGAGATCAAAAGCGAGAAGGTCCGTCTCAAAATCATCGGCTCCGGCATCGGCGCCATCAATGAAAACGACGTCTTGCTTGCGGGCAGTTCCAACGCCATCATCATCGGCTTCAACGTGGGCAAAGACAACGCCGCCGTCCGTGCCGCCAAGCAAAAGGGCGTGGAAATCCGGCTCTACGACATCATTTATCAGTTGTTCGACGAAGTGGAAGCGGCCATGAAAGGTCTGCTCAAACCCGTCCTGCAGGAAAAAGTCATCGGACACGCGGAAATCCGCCAGATTTTCAAATTGCGCAAGGCCCGCAGCGTGGCCGGGTGCATCGTCCGCGACGGTCGAATCCGCTCCAAGGCCCGGGCCCGGGTTCTGCGTGGCAAGGATGTCATTTACCAAGGCGGCATCTCCACCCTCAAACGCTTCCAGGACGAGGTCAAGGAAGT
Source organism: Verrucomicrobiota bacterium (assembly GCA_020831635.1). Taxonomy (GTDB): domain Bacteria; phylum Verrucomicrobiota; class Kiritimatiellia; order SS1-B-03-39; family UBA6053; genus PXAS01. Next base: position 10,728 of record JAFIGC010000093.1, read on the forward strand.
CGGCAATGGACAGGAATGCGGCATTGGCTTGGAAAACTACGATGACTTTGAAGTCAATGACATCATCGAAGTCTACCTCACCGAATCCGTCAGCCAGGGGCTCTAAAGCCGATGCCTTCCAAACGTATATCGCGGGTAAACGAGTTGATGCAGCGGGAGATCGCCAAAGGACTCTACCGCATTCAGACCGATCCGCCCTTGGACCTGGCCCGGGTGACCATCTCGGGGGTGGATTGCTCCCCCGATTTGCGCAAAGCCCGGGTGTTGGTGTCCGTTCTGCACGATTCCGGAGAAGCCCCGTATGCCGAGGAAGTTGTGCGGGCCCTGAACCGGAAACGCAAGGAAATCCAGGCCCTCTTGGCGTCCAACATCATCATCAAATATACGCCCCATTTACAGTTTTTCGAAGATCACACTTTGGAAAACGCGGACCGCGTGCTTGAGATTCTGGACCATTTGCCGCCACCTGCCGATCCCGATGATTTGGAGGAAGATGGGGACGATGAGTCGGAACCGTAAACGAAAAGGTTTGGAGGTGGACGGCATTCTGCTGGTGGACAAACCACAAGAATGGACTTCCCACGACGTGGTGAATTTTGTCAAGGGCCGCTACCGGCTCGCAAAAGTCGGCCACGGCGGCACCCTCGACCCCATGGCCACCGGTTTGCTGGTGCTGCTCCTGGGCAAGGGCACCAAAGCCAGCCAGTCGGTGATGGAAGGCGAAAAAGTCTACGAGGGTACGATCACCCTGGGTGTAACCACCGACAGCCAAGATGCGGATGGCGAACCCGTCGAAACCCGTCCCGTTCCCGCCGATCTCACCCCGGAAACCGTGAAAGCCGTCTTCCAAAAATTTGTCGGTGAGATTGAGCAGATCCCGCCCATGGTTTCCGCCCTGAAAAAAGATGGCGTGCCGCTATACAAACTCGCCCGCAAAGGGGAAACCGTGGAACGCGAAGCCCGGTCCCTCACCATCCACAGTTTGGAAATGACTGAGTTTGATCCTCCGCGCATCGGCCTCCGAACCCGTTGTTCCAAGGGCACCTACGTGCGCACTCTCGCGCATGACATCGGCGCGGAACTGGGCTGCGGTGCCCACCTCAGTGCCCTTCGGCGGATGGCCTCCGGCCAATTCAGCGTGGACAACGCGGTCACGGTGGACGCCCTCCGCGAAATGTCGCTCGAAGAGATGCAGGCCCGGTTGTTGCCCCCCACCCTTCCCCCCATCCACAATCCCGGAGCGTGAACCCGTGACCCCGGCCCTGGTTTCCAGCCTGAGCGAGGTCCCCGACCCCACCGCTCCTCTCCTGCTCGCCATTGGCGCTTTTGACGGCCTGCATCGCGGGCACGCCGAAGTCATCCGCTTTGCCAAACTACAAGGCGGTCGCGCCGGGGTTTTGCGGTTTCTCCCGCATCCCGCCCGTATCTTGCGCCCTGCGGAAGCTCCCCCGCTGCTTTGCACGGAAACCCAAATTCACGGCTTGCTGGGCACCCTCGACGTGGATGTGCACATCCGCCTGCCCTTTGACCTCCGCTTCGCGGACCGGGAACCCGAACGGTTTTTGCAGGATTTGCATGAGGCCCTGCCCGGACTTCAGGGCGTGGTCGTGGGACCGGACTGGCGTTTCGGCAAAGGCGGGCGCGGAGACATTCATTTGCTCCGAGAATTTGCGGATCGCCATCACTTTGCCGTGCATATTCTGCCGGACACCCTGTGGCGGGGCGAGCGAATTTCCAGCACCCGCATCCGCCATGCCCTCCTCGCCGGCAATCTTTCCGAAGCCACCGCCATGCTGGGGCGTCCCTACCGCCTCAACGGCGTGGTCCGCTCCGGCAAACAATACGGACGCAAACTCGGATTTCCCACCGCCAACTTTCAGCCCGAGCAGGATCTCATGCCCCCCGGAGGCGTTTACGCCATGCGGGTGCACGGGCTGGAACGTCCCCACATGGGCGCCGGGTACATCACCCATCATCCCAACCTCGTCGAAGTGCATGTGCTTGATTTCAAGGGGGACCTGTACGGCCACAATCTGGAAGTCGATCTGATCGGTTTCCGCAGGCCCGCCTCCCCCATTTTGGACCACGAACAACTGCAACGCACCATTCGGGAGGACGTGGACGCCATTCGGGAGCAACTGGAGGACCTGGGATGAGGTGTCCGCCCCCACCGCCCCACAGTCTGCGTCTTTGGCCGGAAAACTGGTTGTGGCCCATGTCCTTGGAAAACGAATGGGAAGAGACCGGTCCCCGCATGCTCGACTTGGGGTGCGGCAAGGGTCGCTTTTTGCTCGCCCACGCCCGACGAAATCCCAACGCCCGCATTTTGGGCATCGAACGAAAATTGCGCCGGGTCCGCAAAATCGATCACAAAGCCCACAAGGAAGGCATTCGCAACATCCGCCTCCTGCGCATGGAAGCCTCCTACGCCATGCACTATCTGATGCCCGACGCCTGGATCGATGTCGCCTACATTTATTTCCCCGACCCATGGCCCAAGGACAAACACCACCGGCACCGCATCTTCTCGCCCGAATTTCTCGACGCGCTCGACCGGACCCTGGCCCCCGGCGGGATCGTCCATTTCGCCACCGACCACCGGCCTTATTTTGAGCTGGTTGTGGAAATTTTGGACGGGGACAAGCGATGGGCGCCTGGTCAAGTGTATGAGCCCGCGGAAGATGAAATCAGCGACTTCGAACTCATGTGGCGCGACCAACGTCCCACCAACCGATATAGCTTTCAAAGGGCGACCGCTCCGTAAACGCGGAGCCCTTACAACTCGTCGGCCGGGGATTCCACTAGAAATCGCTTCAAAGCCGTCGTCCACTTCGACTTTCGAGAAACGGTCGTATCGACCACCTTCTCTTTCTTGAATGTTTCCCCCAACATGAAAGAAATCGCTTCGGGGTAACTTTGAAATCGGTCATCTGGATTCATTCGCATCATCTTATAGACCCCCGCACAGAATCTCGGGGAAAACTCGGGTCGGAATTGGCTGAGATCCGGGGTGGGACCTTTCAGGGCCAGGCGGATCACCTCATCCCCTTCCTTCCCCTCAAACGGCGCGCGTCCGGCGGTGGCATGAAACAAAGTCGCGCCGAGTGAATACAGATCCGAACGAAAATCCTCCTGCTTTTTGCGACTTTTTTCCGGGGCCATATAGTATGGCGTCCCCCAGCATTCCACTTTTTGCTCCCGGGTTACGAAACGGGCCAAGCCAAAATCGGCGATTTTCGCCCGGCCTTTTTCATCCACGAGAATATTGGCGGGCTTCACATCGCCATGCACCAGTCCCGTCACCCGCGCCGCTTCCAATCCTTCCATGACATCGGTGGCAATGCGGCAGGCCGCGCTTTCCGTCAAAGGCGCTTTTTTCATGATCTCCTGCAAATTGGGCTCATCCACCAACTCCATGACAATATAAGGACGGCTTTTGATTTTCCCCAGGCGATAAACCTGCACCACCCGGTCATGATTGATCCCCGCAGCCGCCTTGGCCTCCTTTTCCAATTGACTCCACATGCTGGGCGTCGAGGCGAATGCCTTTCGCAGCACCTTGATCGCCACTTTTCGATTCAGGTTTTGATCCACGGCCAAATAGACGCGCCCCATGGCCCCCTGCCCCAAAAAATCCTCCAGACGAAACTGATCCACCAGATCCGGCACCAGAACCCGGGAATCACAAGCGGGACATTGGACAAACTCCAAGGGCTGAAAACCGGACACATTCATTTTTCGCCCACAATTCCAACACGAAGTCACCTCCAAATTCGTGGAGGTGGATAGAGGAGACAGAATGGTTTCCGTAGGCTTCATATAGATACATTTTCATCCAAGGTAACATACAAAAAAGAAAAAAGGAAACCTGAATCCGTATGAAAGTTGTTGGGTGTTTGTCGCCGCTTGAACAGCCCGCCCAACGAAGGGGTGTTTGACCTTGGAAATGCGTGAAGCGAAAGCGGTTCCTGAAGGTACACGCACTCCAAAGGGGTCCGCACTCCGCACTCCCCACTCCCCACTCCGCACTCGTCACTCGTCACTCGTCACTCATAATTCGTCATTCCCTTTGTCGTATTTTCGCCCAGCCCTGTCGCAAAATGACATCCTGAAATGTCTGGACAACTCCCGTATGGGCGTGCCAAGTTTCGGGTACCACTCCTGTTCTTAAAACCTCATACGAGTATCGGTTCCCGTATCCAGTATCCCATACCCCCCCACATCCATATGAAACGCACAATATCCTCTCGTCTGTTTGGCATTCTCACCGCCCTCCTCCTCTTTTCCCTTTCCTTCAGCACCCACGCGGCCGAATTGGCCGACATCACCGCCCGTGAGGGCGGAGACGGCGGTCTGGTGGTGTTCATCGAACCCGCCGACACCGCCCTCGCCCAAGCCCTCGCCGGCACCAACCGCCATCTGGTGGTCGCGCTTTCCGCCGATCCCCAACGCGTAAGCCAACTGGACGACGCCTTTGTTCAGGCCGGGGTCTACCCCGTGGCCAACGCCATCCACTGGATCAACCCGGAATTGTTGCCGTTTCAAAGCAACACCGTCAATATCCTCGTCCTCGACCGGGAAACCGGTGTCCGCCTGGGCGGCGAGGAAGTACAGCGCGTGCTGGTGCCGGGCCACGGGTTCGCCTTGGCCGACGGCCAGGAAATGCGCAAGCCCCGCCCCGAGGGAATGGATACTTGGCTGGGCTGGAACCGTGACGCCACCGGCAACCGCATGAGCCGCGACACCGAATTCCAAATCCCCAACAGCATCCGCTGGCTCACCGGCCCGCGCACCACCGGGCAACATCTCGTCACGGACCGGGTGCATTATCTGGAGGCTTCCTTTGGTGGTCGTTACAATTACCAGCACATCTATGGCCGCGAACCGATGGAAGGCCACGCCCGGGACGCCTTTTCCGGCGTCCACCTCTGGAAACTGCGGTACGATTCCAGTCCCGGTACCCTCCTGTGGAACAAAATCATCGTCAGCGACGGCGAGCGGCTCTTTCTTCCCGCCGATGGCGCCGGTCAGGGGCGTCGCGGGCAGCCGCCCCGGGACATGGATTTCCAAGTGCGCAATGTGGTGACCGGCGAGGTGTTGACCGAGCGGCTGTCGACCGCGCCATGGGCTCCTCGTGTGCGGGCGGGGGAAATCCGGACCGGCGACTGGAACCAGAATTTCGCATGGTCTTACCGCTTCATCACCGACGGTACCCGAATTTATCAGGCCGACGGCGGCAGCACCGTCCGTGCGCTCAGTCCCGATGGCGGCGAGGTCATTTGGCAAAAATCCCTGGCTGACGGGGAATACGCCGACATGGTGGCCACCGATGGCAATGTCCTCGCCCTGGTCATCGCCAAAACCGACAACTTTCCCGCTCCCAGTTTCCGCAACTTCAACCGCAACAACAACATTGCCAAGGCGATCATTGGCCTGGACCCGGCCACCGGCGAAGAGCGCTGGCGCTATGAAGGCGTCAACGACGCGCCGCTGTCCTTCCTGGTCGTGGACCACGGGGTGGTTGTGGCCGCCACGCACCTCGTGGGCAGCCGACAAACCCGCCCAGGAGGAAGCTCCATGCGATCCACCCCGGAAGTGGCCGCCGCCAGTCTGCTGGTCTCCCTGGAGGCCAGCACCGGACGCGAACATTTCAAGCGCGCCGGCAATGAAGGCTTTGCCAATCTGAACAACCGCGGCGACCGGGCCAGCCTCAACGTGCGCCACGACCGCATCGTGTACAACGAATCCATGTTCGCCATTTCCTTTGACATCCGAACCGGGGAACTCCTGGAGAATTTCGACTGGGGCACCCGGGTCACCGGCTGGAGTCCGGCCACGGTGAATTTCCTGATGAATGACGCGCGTTTCCGGTCCATTGACGGAAGCGTGGATGAAAATCCCGGCATCAGCGCCAGTGACTACGGCAGTTTTCACCGGGTGGCCAATGGCGCCTACTACATTGCCGGGGGGTTCCGCACCACCTCCGACCGCCGTTCCGTTGGCGAAACCATGGCCTTGGCCCACGAGGCCCAATTCCCGGAACGCCTGGCCGATGACCGGCGCCTGTTGGTCCGCGGCACCGCCCAGGGGGTGCGCGCGCCTTCACCCGGGGACTGGCCCACCCTGCGCGGCGACTCCGCGCGGCGCGGCTGGGTACCCGCCGACGGCCCGGCGCGCCTGGCCCCCGCCTGGCAAACCGAAATCGCAAATCTCCCGGAGTACGATCTCGGTTTGAAATATGACTGGGAGCAAAACAGCCAAAGCCCCGGCATCCTCACCCAGCCGGTGGCCGACGCGGAAAGGGTTTTGGTCAGCGTCCCCGACCGCCACGAAATCGTTTGCCTCGGCTTGAGCGACGGACAGGAACGCTGGCGCACCCGGTTGGGTGGACGCAGCGCCGCCCCGCCCACCTTGGCGGGTGACGTGGCTTTTGTCGGCGTGAACGATGGCACCGTGTCCGCGATCGATTTGCGGGACGGGTCCATCATCTGGACCTTCTTCGCCGCGCCCTTCGAGCGCTACCACAACGCCCACCAGCAGGTGGAAAGCACACACCCGGTGCGCTCGAGCCCGGTGCTCCACAACGACACCCTGTATGTGGCTGCGGGACGCCACGGCAAAAGTGACGCCGGCATGGTGGTCTGGGCGCTGGACCCGGCCACCGGCGCACCCCGCGCGAGCACGAACATCACCGACCGGCACGTCAACGACATCTTGCAACTGGTCAATGACCGCCTGGTCGTGGCCTATTCCCAGATGAACCCGGCATCCCTCGAGCCCGCGGCGGGCGGCGGCGGGCCCTCGATTTCGCCCATGCAAAGAGGCCATGATGGCGGCCACGGCTGGATTGGGCCGGCCCATCTCTGGCGTGGCTATCGCGTTCATGGGAATGAGACCCGGGACGCCGGGCCCGCGATCCAAACCGACCGCGAATTCTGGCGGTTCACCGCCGGCGCCTTTGCGGAAATGCACTTCGACAACGTGGGGGACCACAAGCGGGTCATCCGCACCGGCCACGAGCGGGACTTCGCGACCCGCACGGGTTCCAACACCAGCATGCAAACCTACCTCGCCGGGGCCGGAAATTACCTCTACGCCTTTGCCCGTGGCGGGAACAACATCCGCGTCAGCGTCTGCGACGTGGCCGCCGAAACCCAGACGCTCCACAACTTCGAAATCACCCAAGGTCGGGAACAGATCATTCCCGACGGCATTGCCATCGCCCACGGACACGTGATCCTCACCACCACCGCCGGCCGGGTGCTGGCGTTCCGCCAGCCGTAGGTTGTTGGGCTGTAGGTTGCTGGTTGAAGGTTGTTGGTTGCGGGTATTTGTCGGACGAGTCGGACGGGTCAGACGAGTCCGACCCAGCGCAAGACAAGCCTTCCAAGTGATACCTCCTCAGCTCACTACGCGCGGACGCGGAGCGTCTTGGGCGTGCCCGCCATAGTCCCGCTCGCGGGACGACGGCGGGAGTGCGGTAACGCAGTGAGGAACGAACGGAGCTGCCGCTTTGGGGGCGAAGGGGGACAGGAGCGCCGATCGCCGCATCGGCTGGGGCGAAGGGGGGTGGTGGTTGCGTGTTGCCAGTTGAAGGTTGCCCGTTCAATGTTCGACGTTCGATTTCCAAAAAATTATCGGCAAGGGACTGCCGATCTACCACCCCTGGCCCCAAAGCGGTAGCTTCGTTGCGCTCGCTACGCGCACTCCAAAGCGGCGCCGCCGCACTCATTACCCCGCATTCGGCATAAGATTGCCGATCCAAGACCCTCATCCAATCTCCAGCGAGCCCACGAGCGTCTTTGTCGTTTTTTCGCCCAATCATGTCGCAAAATGACCTTGAAAAACCACTGGACATGCCTGAATTTTCGGTGACAATGGACTTTCAACTCGGAATCGTTTTGAAGGGAAGCCAAAGGCACCCGACCAACCTCATGTTTCACCTCAGCGAACAAATACCCATATGAAGCACTCAAAATTCTCCCGTCTAAAGGCATTTCTCCCCCTTCTTGCCCTCCTCTTGCCGCCCCTCCGCACCCACGCCTTCGACTTGGCCGACATCACCGGACGCGAAGGCGGGGATGGCGGTCTGGTGGTGATCCTGGAAGCGAATGCCCCGGATTTGGCCACGGCCTTTGCCGAAACCGAACATCATCTCGTGCTCTCCCTGCATACCGACCCGGATCAAGCCGCATCGATGGATCAGGCCTACCGCGACGCCGGAGTCCATCCGATTGCCGACGCCCGCCACTGGATCAACCCCGTGGCCCTTCCGCTTCAGGACCATGCCGTCAACATCCTCATTCTCTCCGAGGCGCGGGGCCGAACCCTGGGCGACGATGAAATCCGCAGGGTCCTCGTCCCCCGCCATGGTTTTGCCCTCGTGAGAATGGACAACACTTGGCGGGAAATCCGTACCCCCCGTCCGGAGGGAATGGATATCTGGCACGGCCACCACCGCGATGGCTCCGGCAACCGGGCGAGCCGCGATACCGTGATCGCGCCCCCCAACAGCATTCAATGGATCATGGGTCCGCGGGATGTCCGCCGGACAGACCCCCACCTCATTACCGAACGCGTGCATCTCCTGGGGGTGGATTATCGCTATGGGAACCGGATCCAACATCACCTCGGCGGCAATGTCCCCTCGCTTTTTGTTCGCGATGCGTTTACCGGGGTGGGCCGGTGGGCGATCCACAATGATATGGGACGGGATCAACCCTGGGCGATCATGTCCTTTACCGACGGACACCACCTTTACCTGCCCAAGTCTCGGAGCGCCGATTTGGAAATTCGCAACATCCTCACTGGTGAAGTGATCAATGAAGACCTTTCCGCGGTCACTTGGTTTCATTCGCCCGGAGATCACCGGAGGTTTCACGCGGTGTCTCACCGTCTTTTCAGCGACGCCGAACGTTTTTATCAGCTCGATGGCGGACGAAAGATCCGCGCCTTTACACCCGACGGAACCGAACGGTTGTGGGAAAAAGAACTGCCGGAAGGCCAATATGCCGACATGGGCGGCACCGATGGCCAACACCTGATCGTTGTCGTCAGTTCCACCTACGACTTTCCCAACAACAGCCAAGGAACGAAAGGGAACAACACCAATATCTCCCTGGCGATTCTCGGTCTGGATCCGGCCACGGGCCGGGAATTGTGGCGCTACAACGGCGTGGAGGGCTACCCCTTGCGTCACATCGTGGTCGATCAGGGGATCGTCCTGGCCTCCTCCCATCTCGACGCGCCCGGCCTTGCCCGGGACGAAACGCCCCATCCGACCCGTCCTTCTCTCCGGCAAGTCGAGGAAAACATCCTCGTCGCCATCGATGTCACCAACGGAGTCGAGCGGTTTCGCCGTACCGGCCGCGACGGCTTCCGCGACATGGAAAGACTTTGGTTGCGGCAGAGCCATAACGTCCTGCCGGACCGGGTGATCATCAATGAGGAGCGGGAAGCCTTTGTCGTCAACCCGCGGACCGGCGAAACGCTCCACGCCGCCATCGATCTGGGCCCCCCGCGCAATGGATGGAATGCGGTGACCCCCAACTGGATCATCAACAACGGACTCTTCGTTTCCCATGACGGCAGCGAGCGGCACGATGCCGCAAACAAAATCTCCTGGCCCTCTTACTCCGGCACCGGCAAGCCCGCCAACGGACTCTTTTACATCCCTCCGGGCATGGAAACCATCAACGGCGCCCGCCACCTTGGGGAAATGCTGGCGCTGGCCCGACGCAGCCTCCCGGAACCTTTCGGCGACGAAACCCGCCTCATTCGCCGCGGCCGGATCCCCGGCGGCGTTCAAGAAGCCGCCCCCGCCGACTGGCCCACCTTTCGCGGCAATGCCCAACGCGGCGCTTGGCGGCCCGTGAACGGCCCCTCCGCACTGGAAAAAGCCTGGGAAACGACCATCGAACTGCCTGCGGTTGACGAGGGGATGCGCCAAGCTTGGGTATTCAACAGCAACGTTTTCGGACGATTGACCCCGCCCGTGGCCGATGCCGGGGGCGTCCTGGTGGCGGATGTAGACGGGCAACAACTCCACCGATTTTCGCTCCGCGACGGACGCAAACTCTGGTCCCTGGATCTGGGTGCGCGCGTCAATGCGCCCCCGACCCTCGCAGGGGGCGTCGCCTTTGCGGGAACTGCCGACGGCTCGGTCCACGCCATTCACCTTGAAAGCGGCGAAATCATCTGGACTTTTCTCGCGGCGCGGGCGGATCGTCTCATCCAGGTGTTTCACCAAATCGAAAACAGTCACCCGGTGCTGACCAGTCCCATTTTGCACGATGGCACCCTCTATGTGGCCGCCGGACGCCACGGACGCGCCGACGACGGCATCAAGGTTTGGGCGCTCAATCCCGCCGATGGTTCTATTCGCGGACGGCAAACCGTAACCGGCGACCACCCCAATGATATGATGCAATGGGTGAATGGGAAACTGCGGATCGGGATGACCGACCTTTCCCTTCCCAACCTGGAGGTCCACGAAGCGGACTTTTCCGCAACCTCCGCAATACGCCCGGACTTCGGCCGCAAAGTGGGGGGCGCCGGATGGATTCGCCCGGCGGCGTTCTGGCGCGGATACCGCCTGGACGGCCCCGGCGGCGACCGAACCAATGGCCTCTTCACCCAAGTGGAGGACCGCTTCGGTACGTATCACCATGGCAGGTTTTTCAACATAGACCCCCAAGATTTCAAAACCGGCGGCGAGGGAATTCCCGTCGAGGGCATCCACTACGACCACCTCGCCGGGGGCGGACGCTACCACTATATCGCCGGGCGCAAATACGAGGGGTCTCCCGCCATTCGTTTGGCGGTCATCGACACCGTGGACGGTCGGGCCGACACCATCGACATTCCCACCGTGGAAGGCCGGGAACAGATCGTGACCGACGGCATCGCCATCGCCCACGGCCACGTCATCGTCACCACCACCGCCGGCCGGGTGCTGGCGTTCCGACAGCCGTAAGTAGATCGGCAGTCCCTTGCCGATAAGCGAGGTTGCGTGGTTGGGTTGTTGGTTGCCGGTTGAAGGTTCGAAATTTGACATTCGATGGTCAAAGTTATCGGCAAGGGACTGCCGATCTACAAGCCCCCTTCGCCCCCAAGGCAAGTCCGTAATCTCCGCGCCGAAGGCGCTATCTCCAGCGAGCCTGCGAGCGCATATCCAGCGAGCCTGCGAGCGCATATCCAGCGAGCCTGCGAGCGCA
>JAFIGC010000094.1 GCA_020831635.1 Verrucomicrobiota bacterium
CCCGAAATCGCAAAATCCGACGCAAGCTGAAGAGCCCGGTCTCCCATAACCCTGAGGGTTTGAGGAGAAACGGGCCGAAGGCTTTTCCCAGCTACACCCGCCCCCCCGGGCGGGAAATCCCTGCAAAGTTAGTTTGGTGATGTTCGGTCGTACTTGTGCTGACAGAGCAGGGCTTGAAGGACGTGTGTGTTTTTTCATGGGGGGCCTCAGCGCAAGGGGTGAACAATACCCTAGACAATACCCTGATCGATCATGGCGTCGGCGACTTTGACGAATCCGGCGATGTTGGCGCCGATGACGTAGTTGCCGGGTTGGTCGTATTCTTTGGAGGTTTCGTGGCAGGTTTCGTGAATGGCGACCATGATTTCGTGCAGGCGACGGTCGACTTCGGCGCGCGGCCAGGTGATGCGCATGGCGTTTTGGCTCATTTCGAGGCCGGAGGTGGCGACCCCGCCGGCGTTGGCGGCTTTGCCGGGTCCGTAGAGGATGCCGGCTTCCAGATAGAGGTCGATGGCCTCGGGTTCGCTGGGCATGTTGGCCCCTTCGCTGATGAGCGTGCAGCCGTTTTTGAGCAGGGACTTGGCGTCGGCTTCGCTGATTTCGTTCTGGGTGGCGCAGGGGAAGGCGCAGTCGCAGGGAATGGCCCAGGGGTTGGCGCCTTCGTGAAATTCGCCGCCGAATTTTTCGGTGTACTCTTTGATGCGTCCGCGTTTGACATTCTTGAGGTCCATGACCCAGGCGAGTTTTTCGCGGTCGATGCCTTCGGGGTCGTGGAGGGTGCCGCCGGAATCGGAGAGGCACACGGGTTTGGCACCGAGGTCGAGGAGTTTTTCGGTGGCGTATTGGGCGACGTTGCCGGAACCGGAGACGAGGCAGGTTTTGCCTTCGAGACTCTCGTTTTTGGTTTTCAGCATTTCCTCGGCAAAATACACGGCGCCGTAGCCGGTGGCTTCGGGTCGGATGAGGGAGCCGCCCCAGTTGAGCCCTTTGCCGGTGAGCACGCCGGTGAATTCGTTGCGGAGGCGTTTGTATTGTCCGAACATGTAGCCCACTTCCCGACCGCCCACGCCGATGTCGCCGGCGGGCACGTCGTTTTCGGCGCCAATATGGCGTTGCAATTCGGTCATGAAACTCTGGCAAAAGCGCATGACTTCGGCGTCGCTTTTCCCTTTGGGGTCGAAGTCGGATCCGCCTTTTCCGCCGCCCATGGGCAGGGTGGTAAGGGCGTTTTTGAAGATTTGCTCGAAGCCGAGAAATTTGAGAATGCTGAGGTTGACGCTGGGGTGGAAGCGCAAGCCGCCTTTGTAAGGGCCGATGGCGCTGTTGAACTGGACGCGGAAGCCGCGATTGACGTGGACGCGGCCTTTGTCGTCCTGCCAAGGCACCCGGAATTGGATGACGCGTTCGGGTTCGGTAACCCGCTCGAGAATGGCGGCGTCTTTGTACTGGGGATTGTGTTCGAGGACGGGGCCGAGGGTTTCGAGCACTTCTTTGGCGGCTTGTAAAAATTCGCGCTCTCCGGCGTTGCGGCGGGAAAGGCTGTCGATGACTTCGTTGATATAGCTCACGGGTTTGTCTCCGGTGGTGGGGTTGAGGATGTTTGAATCAGAGATTCGTACACGGCCAGGGTCTCCCGGGCCATGGTTTCGACGGTAAAACGTTGGGCCCGTTTGGGGCCGGCTTCGGCGAGCCGGCGGGCGGTTTTGGGGGTGGTCAATACTTCGGTGAGGGCGTCCGCGAGGGCGTGAAGATCTCCGGGCGGTACGAAGAGGGCGTCTTCTCCGGCGACTTCCGGGAGCGAACTGGCGTTGCTGCAAATCACCGGGGTGCCGCAGGCCATGGCTTCGGCGACCGGGAGGCCGAAGCCTTCGTAATGCGAGGGGAGCACCACCACCGAGGCGCGGCGGTAGGCGTCCAGCAGGGTGGCGTCGTCCACGTGCCCTTCCCAGTCCATGTGGGGGAAAAGATCCAATTGACGGGCAATGGTCATGGCTTCGGGGTAGCGCTCGTCGGGCGGGCCGATGATGCGCAAGCGGGTGCCGATGGGCAGGTTTTTGCGGGATTCGCCGAATGCGCTCACCAGTTGGGGGACGTTTTTATAGGGGTCCAAGCGGCCGACGTAGAGTACCTCGGGCGGATTTTTGCGGGGGGTGTCGGGATCGGGGGTGTAGCGGGGATGCAGCCCGTTGTACACGACCCGGATTTTGTCGTGGGCTTTTTCGGGAAGGCGCAGGAGGCGTATGATGTCGTCCCGGGAGGAGGCGCTGACGGTGATGATGGCGTCGGCGCGGGCCGCGACTTCGCGCATGAGGTGGGCGTAGATCGGATAAAACCTGCTTTTGCGTGAGCGGGGGGCGTGGTCCCGGAACACCATGGGGATGAGATCGTGGATGGTGATGACGGCGCGGACCCGTCCCTGCCGGTGGCGGGGAAAGCCGGGGAGGGGCATCATGTAATTGGTGGCGTGATAGACGTCCACGCCTTCCCGCCGCAGCCAGCGGGGGAGTTTGATTTGGTTTTGCAGGGAAAAGAGTTCGTAGGGGAGAATTTCCTTCGCCCAGGTGCAACCGGTCTCCGCGGTGACCCGTTCGGCGCGTTCTTCATCATCGAAGAGCAACACCCATTCGTGCGGGGTGTCCAATGCGTGCAGACCTTTGATTAACAAGCGGGTATGTTCGCCAATGCCCGAGGTTTGTTCAAAAATCCAGCGCGCGTCCAAAGCAATTTTCATCCGCCCACCTCGCGATAGACTTCCCAGGTTTCCTCGGCACATTTTTTCCAGGAAAATTTGGCGGCGCGTTTGTAGCCGGCTTCCACGAGCTTTGCGCGTTGGGTCTCGTCGGAAAGCAGGGCATGAATGGCCTCCACCCAGGCGTCTAGTTCCAGGGGCAGCACTTTGCCGCCTTTGCCCACGACTTCGGGGAGAGAGCCCCCGTCGCTGCTGATCACGGGACAGCCCTGCCGCATGGCCTCCACCGGGGGCAGGCCATATCCTTCGTAGAGGGAAGGAAACAGAAGGGCTTCCGCCTTGCGGTAGAGGGCCGCGAGTTGGGTGTCGCTCAAATAGTGGACCCGTCGGATTTGATCGCGGCGTTTGTTTTGTGCCAAGGCCGCCAAAATCGGACCCACATGCCATCCCTCCATGCCGCACAAGACCAGATCGCCGTCGAATTGATCCAGTTGTTCGAAGACCTTAAACAGAAAGGCATGGTTTTTCCGGGGTTCCAAGGTGCCCACGTGCAGCAAAAACGGGCGGTCCAGTCCCAAATCCCGCAGCACGGCGGTGGCCTCGGCGTCATCGATGTCCGCCAGGGAGGGGGGCGGACCCAGGAGGGTGGTGCGCAGTTTGTCCGCGGGCAGATGATACGCCTCGCGCAGTTCGTCCGCGATGGTGTCGCTGATGGTGAGGATTTTGTCGGCGCGCTTGACCGTGTAATCCATGCGGCTGCGCAGATAAGCCAGGTTTTTGGGTTCCAGGGTTTCCGGGAAGCGCAAAAAGGAGGCGTCGTGAATGTTGACGACCGCTTTGGGGCCTTTGGGCAGGGGCGGAATCACGAAATTGGGAAAGTGGTGCACGTCGGCCTTGGGCGCAAACCAGGTGTAGGGCGGAAAGCCGATGCGTTTCCAGGCTTGTTGCACCAAGGCGCCCGGCACGAAGCGTACGGCCCGTTCTTCGATGACGCCGGGCGGAAAAGGCGTGCCCTTGCGTCGGAAATCAAAATAAAACCCCAATAAAGTGTCATCTCCCCGCAGTTCCGACAGGAGCGGCGCCAAGGTATGCACATAACGGCCCACCCCCGCGCGTTGCGCAATCGCGGCCTGTAACTGAAGAGAAACAATCATGGGCCGCTCCCTATGGAAATCATCGGAAAATTGCAAGACGTTGTGTGTATTTCCCTCACGTCCTTACCCACCCCCTCCTGTTAAAATTTCACAACAAAATTGTATGAACGTCTTGTCCAAACCGCATTTCCGTGGTTTCTTTCTTGTTTGGCCTCATTTTTGGATATTGAGTTTGTCCATGAAGCTGCAACATGATTCCCGTGGGACGGCGCACTTCGGCAAAGGTGAAATTGTCGTGGTGGCGTTGGTGTAACCCCCATGGGGGAAAGGACGCAATTCCCACCCGATTCCGCTTGCCCCGTCGGCTCGATTTCGATTAAACCGGATTCAACCCCGAACTCACAACACCCAAGGTAAACGATGGATTCACGCATACGAAATTTGGCCCGCACCATGGCGGTGTATTGTTTGGACGCGAAACCGAAAGAAGTGTTTGCCCTCAATGGCTCTTCGGCCGCCGCGCCGTTGATTGAAGCTTTGAACGAGGAACTGCTCAAGCGCGGGGCCTGGCCGTTGATTCGCATGACCCCGGACGGTGCTTCGGAAGCGGTATTTTTCCATGGGCAGGATCATCATTTCGACGAGGTGAGTCCGGCGGAGAAGGCGATTTTGAAGACGTTGGCGGGCACGGCCGTGATTTACAGCAGCCGCAATACCCGGGCGTTGAGCAATGTGGACCCGGCCCTGCAGGGGCGCATCGCCAAGGCCACCCGTCCGCTGAAAGACCAATTGCTGAAAAAAAAGTGGACCCTGACGCTGTTTCCCACCGAAGCCTACGCGCAGGACGCGGAAATGTCGTTGCGGGATTTCGAGGATTTTGTTTACAGCGCCACCTTTTCGGATGAAGACGATCCGGTGAAATCCTGGAACGCATTGAGCAAAAAACACGAAAAGCTCATCGCCAAGTTGGAGGGTGCCAAGGAGGTCCGCATCGTGGGGCCGGACACGGATTTGACCATGAGCGTGGCGGGGCGGACCTTCATTAATTCCGCCGGGACGCACAACATGCCCAGCGGCGAAGTGTTTACGGGTCCGGTGGAAAATTCGGTGGAAGGCGAAATCCGCTACGATTTTCCGGTGGTAAACCAAGGACGGGAAATCGACGGGATTCGTCTGGTGTTTCAAAAAGGCAAGGTGGTGGAGGCCTCGGCCACGAAAAACGAGGATTTCCTCCTGAAGATGTTGGACATGGACCCGGGGGCGCGGCGTTTGGGGGAACTCGGCATCGGCACCAATTTCCGCATTCAGCGCTTTATCAAAAACATTCTCTTCGATGAAAAAATCGGCGGGACCGTGCATTTGGCCCTGGGGGCGTCCTATGAGGAGACGGGCGGCAAAAACAAATCCGGCTTGCATTGGGACATGATCAAAGATTTGCGCAAGGGCGGGGAATTGATCGTGGACGGAAAATGCATCCAGAAAGATGGCAAATTTTTGAAAAGTTGGTTTGCCTGATGTCCACCCAGCGCACCCACATTGAATTTGATCTGGAAAATCATCCCCGGGTGCGGGATTTGATTCGCATGGCCTTGGAGGAGGACTTGGGAGAGGCGGGGGATGTGACCAGCGCGGCCCTGATGCCGGGGGCGAAGACGACGGTACACATGGTGGCCCGGGAGGCCTGCGTGCCCGCGGGCATCGGGGTTGCGGCCATGGTGTTCCGGGCCGTGGACGCTTCGCTGGAGGTGGAAGTCCTGGCCGAGGATGGCACACCCGTGGAGGAAGGGGCGGACCTGCTGCGGATTAGCGGTTCCGCGCTTGGGGTGCTGAGCGCGGAGCGCACCGCCCTTAATTTCGTGCAGCGTCTGAGCGGCATTGCCACGCTCACGCGGCGGTATGTGGATGTGGTGGCGGATTTGGGCACGCAAATTCTGGACACCCGCAAAACCACGCCCGGATGGCGGTTGCTGGAAAAATACGCGGTGCATTGCGGCGGCGGGGTGAACCATCGTTGCGGTTTGTATGATCAGATTCTCATCAAGGACAACCATTTGGCCCATTGGCGGCGGGGCGAAGGCAATACCATTGCCGGGGCGGTCGAGGCCGCGCGCGCCTCCGCGCCCGGTCTGTTGGTGGAAGTGGAGGCGGACACCTTGCCGCAGGTCAAACGATTGCTGGAAGCGCGTCCGGATTGGATTCTGCTGGACAACATGACTTTTTTCGAACTGGAGGCCGCCGTGGAACTGTGTCGGGGCATTTGCCGCACCGAAGCCTCCGGCGGCATCACCCTGGAGACCCTGCGAGGGGTGGCCGAAACCGGGGTGGATGCCATTTCCGTGGGGGCGCTCACCCATTCCGTGCGGGCGGTGGACATTGCATTGGATACCCCGGCATGAGTGCGCCCGTTTTGGTCATCGACATTGGCAACACCAGCACCACCACCGCCTTGGTGGACGCGGACGGGGTACGGGACGTGCGGCGGTATTTGCGCAGGGACGGGGTTGAGGCCAATGTGCCCAAAGCCTTCGACGCGTATCGGGGACAGACCCCGCGCGGAATTGCCCTCGGGTCGGTGGTGCCGGAAATCACCCCGCCTTGGCGGGACGAACTGTCGCGGCAGTTGGGGGTTGATGCCTGGGAACTGGTGCCGGGGAATCCTTTGGAGATTGCCGTCACCTATCCCCAACCGCGCAGCATCGGCGCCGACCGCCTCGCCAACGCCGTGGCCGCCGTTCATGCCGTGGGCGCCCCCGTGGTGGTGGCCGATTTCGGCACCGCCCTCACTTTTGACATCGTCTTGGAAGGGGAGGGGTATGTGGGCGGGGTCATCGCCCCCGGCATCGACATGATGTACAGCTACTTTGGGGAGAAAACCGCGCTTCTGCCCAAACTCACTCCCGCCCCCGCCGACAAAATCATTGGCAAATCCACCGCCGAAGCCATGCACGCGGGCGCCCACTACGGATATCGGGGCATGGTGCGGGAAATTTTTCACGAAATCAAGAAATCCACCGGGCTGAAATCAATCAAATTGTTGGCCACCGGAGGTTTTGCAAAGCAAGTCTTGCACGACTTCGATGAATCCGTCATCATTCTCCCGAATCTCACCCTCGAAGGGCTTGCCCGCGCCCGGGCATACGCGCTTCACGAACCCTTTTGACCTCCAAAGAAACTTCATGAATCCAACTCGCATTGAAAAACGTTTTACCGAACTCCGCGCCCGCGGGGAAAAAGGTTTTGTCGCCTACATCACCGCCGGAGATCCCGATCTCGACGCCACCGTGGAGAGGGTGCGGTTGCTGGAGGAGTTGGGGGCGGACGTGGTTGAGCTGGGCATCCCCTTTTCCGATCCTTTGGCGGATGGCATTGCCAACCAGCGAGCCGCGGAGCGGGCCTTGTCGGGTGGCGCCACGCTGGATGGCATCCTGCGGGCGGTGGAGCGCATCCGCGAATTCAGCGAAATTCCCTTGGTCTTCTTCAGCTACCTCAATCCGCTTTTTGCCCGGGGTTTTGACAAAGCCGCCGATTTGGCCGCCGCCGCCGGCGTGGACGGCATGTTGTTGGTGGACATGTGCTTGGAGGAATCGGAACCCTTTCAAAACATCCTCAAGAGTCGGGGACTGGACCATGTGGTGCTGGTCACGCCCACCACCCCCGAGGCGCGGGTGGAAGGCTTGGTCTCGAAGGGCTCCGGCTTTGTCTATTGCGTGAGCCGGGCCGGGGTGACCGGAGAGCAAAGCGAATTGCAGCGGGACGCCCGGGAAGTGCTGGAGCGCACCGGACGGCACACCGATTTGCCCCGCGCCCTTGGATTCGGCGTTTCCACCCCCGAACAGGCCGCCGCCTACGCGGCCATGTGCGAGGCGGTGGTGGTGGGCAGTTTTTTGGTCAACACCTTTCATGAAGCCGGGAATTCTCCCGCGGGCCTCAAGGCCGCCTCCTCGAAAATCAAACCCTTGATCCAAGCCGTCAAAGGAATCTAACATCATGAGTACCCCAAATCCCTATTACGCCGTCATCATGGCCGGCGGCAAAGGCGAACGTTTCTGGCCCCTGAGCACCTCCCGCCGTCCCAAACAATTGCTCGACCTCGTGGGCGACAAAGCCCTGATCGCCCAAGCCGTGGACCGCATTTCCGATCTGATCCCGCCCGCGAACGTGTTCGTGGTCACCAACGCCGATCTCGTGGACGCCACCCGCCAATCCCTGCCCGAATTGCCGGCGGACAACATTGTCGGAGAACCCATGGGACGGGACACCGCCGCCGCCGTGGCCCTCGGCTGCGCCCTGGTGGAAGAAAAAGACCCGAATGCGGCCTTTTGCATTCTGACCGCCGACCAGGTGATGGGCGATTTGCCCGTATTTCGCGAAACCCTTGCCGATGCCCTGGCCTTGGCCCTGGAAGAAGAAGTGTTGATCACCATGGGCATCCGTCCCGCCCATCCCGACACCGGTTTTGGATACATCAACGCCGGGGCGTCTCATCCCGCCACCGGAAACAGCCGCTTTTTCAAGGTCAACAAATTCGAGGAAAAGCCCAATCTCGAACGCGCCAAACGTTTCGTGGAAGACGGCAACTATTTCTGGAATTCCGGCATGTTCATCTGGTCGGTCACCACCTTGCGGGACGCGTTGGAAGCCCATTGCGCCCCTTTGGTGTGCATGATGGACGCGGTGAAACCCCACATCGGCACCGATCAATTTATGGATGTACTGCGCAAACGCTACGAAAACCTCTCCAAAATCAGCATCGACTACGCCCTGATGGAAAAAGCGAAGAACATCCTCATGGCCGAGGGGCGTTTCGAATGGGACGACGTGGGATCCTGGCCCGCGCTCGAAAACCATTTCCCCGCCGATGACGATGGCAATACCCGCATTGGCTTTACCGAAACCCTGGACGCCTCCGGAAACATTATTTATTCACGGGACCGTCTGACCGCTTGCGTAGGGGTGGATGATCTCATTGTCGTCCAAGCGGAAGGCGTGACTTTGGTCTGCCCCAAAGCGCGGGCCCAGGACATCAAACGACTGGTGAAAATCCTCCACGAGCGCGGGGATTGCGAGGCGCTTCTTTGAGTGAAACCGGTCGGGTGATGGGCGTGGACTACGGGGAACGCCGCATCGGGGTGGCCCTGTCCGACAGCCTGCGCACGGTGGGCACGCCCCTGGAAACCATCACCATCGAAAACCCCAAACAGGCCATGCGCCGTCTGCGGGAACTGATCGCCGAGCACCAAGTTCAGACCTTGGTGGTCGGACATCCCCTGCACATGGACGGGGGACGCGGGGATTTGGCCCTGGCGGCGGAAGCCTTTGTCGAAAAAATCAAACGGCAACTCCCCCAACTTGAAGTTCATCTCTGGGACGAGCGCCTCAGCAGCGTCGAAGCCGAGCGGACCTTGCGGCACGGAGCCGCCAAAGCGGATCGACGAAAGGCGATGCGGGATCAACTCGCGGCCCAGTTGATTCTGCAATCCTGGCTGGACGCCCAAAATCCGGGTTCCCTGGCCACGGATGATTGGATGGATTGACAGGGAAAGGGTGTGCTCAGGCGATTTCCCAGGCGACAATATTCCGTTTCGCCTTGCTGAATTCGATGCCGATGCAGTGGACCTCGCGCCCGGCGGCGCGGTGGGCTTGGTCGTAGCCTTTCTCCAGGATTTGCGCCAGGGCCTTGTGTTCGGGCGCGTCGTCCACCAGTTTGAATTCGAAGATCAGGGCGCGATTTTCGAAAAGCACCGCCATGTCCAGTCGTCCGGGGTTGCTGGATTCTTCTGGACGGACATCGAGGCCCAAAGAAGCGAAGAATGCGTAGAAGACGGAGGCATAATACCCTTCGTATTGCGCGATGGGGTTGTTGGTGTACCACTGATGGGGAATGGAGGCGTAATGGGCGAACATCAACTCGTGGATTCCCTCGAGGTCGTTTCGGGTGAGCAACCGGTGGAGTTTCGAGGTGGTCTGCGAAACCCGCGCTTCTTCCGCCGTCCAATCCAGCATCAGGGCGCTGTTGAGAGAGGCTTGTACTTCGACGTTGGGGTAGTCCAGGATATAGGCGGGCAGCGCCCCTTGCGGCACTTGCTCGCGAATGGTCAGATATCCGGTTTGAAACAGCAAGGCCTCGGTACTGATACGCTCCACATCGAAGGTGGACAGCAAGGTGATACTGGCATGAAGCGCGGAGAGTTCCGGTAAAAACACCGGACGGTTTTTCAACACCTTCAGCAGAAAGGAAGGATTGCCGGTTTCGTACCAGAAGGGGCGATACTCCCCCAAGTCAAAGAACAGGAGCGCGTCAAACGGATTGTATACCGACTCGCCCGTCCAGTTGTAGCCGTTATACCAGGTGCGGAATTTTTCCCGATCCAGTCCTGGCAATTCAGGAGCAAAAACCGTGTCGAGATCCGCTTCCGTGTATCCACAGAGCGCGGAATAGCGTTTGTCGAGGGTGATGTCCTTGAGGTTGTTGAGTTTGGAAAACAGATTGACCTTGGAGAATTTGCTGACCCCGGTGAGCAACACGAATTCCAGATGCGGATCGAGTTCTTTGATCGCCGAGTAGAACAGGCTCAAGGTGTCGCGCATCTGCCCGGCCAGGGTTGGGTCTTCGATGTAATCGAGAATGGGTTTGTCGTATTCGTCCACGAGAATGACCACGCGTTGGCCGTGTTTTTCGTGGGCGGCGCGGACAAGAGCCCGCAGAGAAGGATTTCCGGATTCGAGGCTCAAGTCTTCCACGCCAAGCCGCTTGGCGTTGTGCTTGAGTTGCAAATGAATTTCCTCTTTCAACGCCAGGGCGGAACCTTCCACGCCCTCGCCAAAGCTAAAACGCAAAACCGGATGTTTTTTGGCCCAGTCCCAATTCTTTTCCGCGTACAGTCCTTTGAACAAGCCCTGGTTACCTTCGAATAGCTCCTTTAGCGTGTCCACAAACAAACTTTTGCCAAAGCGCCGGGGGCGGGAAAGAAAATAGTACGAGCCCTCTTCCACCAATCGGCAGGCATAGGGGGTTTTGTCAACATAGTAGCAGTTTTCTTCGCGGATTTTCGCGAAGTTCTGAATGCCGATGGGCAGTTTTTTGCGGGGGAGGGAGGCGGACATGTGTGAATCATAGCGTTTTTTGAAGAAACATGCAAATGAAGAGGGCGTGAAACAAATGTTTGAGGTGTAACCGCGGGTTTTACCCCGAAGGGGATGTTCATTGTGACCTTGGGCTAGTACCGAACCCCGATGCCCACGGGTTGGGCATGAAAAAATCCAGTTCCAAAGATTTTTTAGAAATTTTTTTGAAAAAAATCAAAAACTTCCCTCCGAAGCGCTCTTTTTTATGCCGGAAGATTCCTGAAAAACGGCCTCTTTTTCGATTTTTCTTAATTTTCGTCACGAGGGTAATGCAAGAAAGGTGAGAAAGGAAACCCAAAAAGTTAAATGAGAAATAAAGGTGTGATTTATAACATAGATTACATTTTAGCCTTGATTTTAATTCGGATAAGTGCTAGAGGAATTGGACATGAAAGCATCACACTTGTTTACCAATTCCTTGTCTTCCGAATCCCTGTTCATTTCCACGTCCACCGGGCTGGCCAAAACGTTGGCATGGATTCCCCTCGCCGGAATAATGCTGCTGTGCCCCATTGGCGTGCAGGGGCAATCGGACGCGGATCCTATCGCAACCCTTCCGGTGGATTCCATCTCCCAGGTCACCACCGGGAGCAGCGGGCAAACCTTCGATGTGAACGCATTGCTGGGCGCGTATCGGTATTATGGCCACAGCACGCCCATCACGGGCCAAAATTCGGTCACCACCAACTTGGAGGCGGGGCACATCTGGAATGGTCACGAGACCCTGAAGCACGTCAACACCTTCTATCATCATGCGAACACCTTCGGAACGGAGACCAGCGATTTGTTCGATCGTCACGCCACATGGGCGGGCATGTTGATCGGGGGACGCGTGACCGGCACCGGAAACGATGTGCGTCAGCAGGGGATTGCGCCGGGCACGGACCTTCGCAGCGCCGCCATTGCCACGCATTGGTCCGGGAATGCCTATGCCTTGAGTTTCGGATTGAATGTGAATACGGTTCGGGAGGCCTACCATCAGGCGTTTTCAAATTCAGACGTGGTGAACTCCAGTTACGGGTTCACGGATCCGGCGGGATCGCATGGGTATACGTTGCGCTCCGACGGCATGGCGTATCGGCATTCCACGACCCTGCATGTGGTGAGTGCCGGCAACAGCGGGTCCGGCGCCAACACCGTGGGTTCGCCGGGTTCGGGGTACAACAGTCTTGCCGTGGGCGCCCTGAGTGGCGGTCATGATTTCAATACCGTGGCTTCCTTCAGCAGCCGGTCTCCCCAGGACTTTTCGTATTACGACATCACCAATGGGGTCACCACCTTGGTCACCATACCCGGCGTGCGGGCGGCGGTGGATTTGGTCGCGCCGGGCGCGGGCCTCACATCCGCCTATTATGGAGGCCAGACGGGTGGCAACCACCCCGGACTGAACAACTCCCGGGATCGGGGAAGCGACGAAGACGCCTACAGCAACAGCATCAATGGCACCAGCTTCTCCGCGCCATTGGTCGCGGGCGGGGCGTCCCTGTTGGTTTCGGCCGCCAAAACCCTGCCGGAACTGTCGAACAATCCCGACGCCACCCAAAGCATGGTGATCAAATCGTTGCTCATGACCGGGGCCGCGAAGACCGAGGGCTGGGACAATGGGATGACGCTGGTCAACGATGGAAATCAATCCTATTCTTCCACCACCCAGTCCTTGGATTGGGCCGCCGGGGCGGGGCGCATGGATCTGGATCGCACCTTTGACATCCAGGTCAACGGTCAAACCGGTGTCGGCGCGACGCCCGGTTCTACAAATCAAGTGTTTAAATATGGCTGGGATTATGGATTCGCCGGCCTGGGCATGCAAAACGATTATATCTTGTACAAGAACGTACCCTCGGACACGCCGCTGACCGTGACCCTGGCTTGGATGCGGGCCCGGGACTGGGAAGTCGAAACCGACACCCTGTATGAAATCGCCCAAGCCAACCTGGATCTTTCGGTCTGGCTTTTGGACGAACAGGGACAATTCGACATGTTGATTGCCCAATCCGCGAGCATCTACAACAACGTCGAGCATCTGCACTTGGTGCTTCCCCAAAGCGGACAGTACGGCCTGCGGGTCACCTACACGGACAACGTGTTCGATAACTCGGGATGGTGGGGTTCCACCGGTTTTGAGCAGGATTATGGGTTGTCCTGGGACTTGGTGGCCGCACCCGAGCCCGGGGTATGGTTTATGTTCGCCGGTGTGGCCGTGGCTTTGTTTCTCTTCCGCCGCAGACCCACCCGCCGTTTGGGGCGTAAATCAAACATTGATCGATAACGTAAAGTGTGTAATTCTCTCAACATGATGAACCTCCACGAAATACGCGCAATGGGCTGGAAACGGCAAAAGTCGATGGCAAAGCTGTTTGCATGGCTGTTTGCTTTTGCCGTAATGATCCCCGGACGAAACACCCCGGCAGCAGAGATCGAGGCCTTTTTACCCATGGCGCCCTCGGGTCATGTCACGACCGGCGGAAGTGGCTTTACGTTTGACGTGAACGCGTTTTTGGGCGCGAACCGATACTATCAACATGCCATCCCCATCACCGGCCAAAACACCGTGACCACCAATTTGGAAGCCGGGCATGTGTGGAATGGTCACGAAACCCTCGGCCATGTCAGTACCTTTTATCAACATGAGGAGGCTTTTGGGAGCGGGGTCAATGATTTGTTTGACCGACATGCGACGTGGGCGGGCATGTTGATCGGAGGACGATCCACGGGCAACCCGACCCTCCAATCCGGGATTTCCCCGGGCACCGATCTGCGCAGCGCCGCCATGGCCACGCAATGGATTGGAGACGCATATGCACTGAGTTTCAATATGAGTCTGAATACCTTTCGGACCGCCTACACGCAGGCCTTCGCAAATTCGGATGTCGTGAATTCCAGCTATGGATTGACCGACCCGGGCGGGGCGGATTTTATCACGATTCGTTCCGATGGCATGTCCTTTCGAAATCCGAATACCCTGCATGTGGTCAGCGCCGGAAACAGCGGTCCCAGCGCCAACACCGTGGGGTCGCCGGGATCGGGTTACAACGTTTTGACCGTGGGGGCGCTTGGGGGTGGTCCGGCTTACGATGAAGTCGCTTCTTTCAGCAGTCGGGGACCCCAGGATTTTTTCTACTATGATACCACGGGGGAAACCTTAACGACGGTGGTGGTCAGCGGCGTGCGCGCGGCCGTGGATCTTTCCGCACCCGGCACCGATTTGACCTCTGCCTTTTACGGTGGACAAAGCGGCGGGAACAATACGACCCTCAATGGGTCAACGGATTTGGGAACCGACCCCGACTTATACAGTCCCGGCATCAACGGCACCAGCTTTTCCGCGCCCCTGGTGGCCGGAGGCGCGGCTTTGCTGGCCTCCGCCGCCAAAACCCTGCCGGAACTTTCGGACAACGTGCTGGCGACGCAAAGCGTGGTCCTTAAATCCCTCCTGCTCACGGGGGCCGACAAAACTTTCGGCTGGGACAATGGGCTTACCCAAGTGACGGAGGGGGAATCGTCATTTCTCTCCACCACCCAGTCCTTGGATTGGGCCGTAGGAGCAGGCCGAATGAATTTGGATCGGACCTTTGACATACAAGTCAATGGGCAAACCGGCGTACACGCGGGGCTCGGCGCACAGGGGGATGTGGCGCTTTCCGGTTGGGATTATGGTTTTTCGCGTTTGGGCCTGGACAATGAATATATCATCGAGGGGGAAATTCTCGCCAACAGCACCTTCACGGCCACTTTGGCGTGGCAGCGTATTCGCGATTGGAACCCGGACACGGACGATCTTTTCGAAGTCGCACAGGCGGATTTGGATCTATCGATTTGGTTGTTGGATGAGCAGGGGCAATTCGAGATGCTTGTGGCCCAGTCCGCAAGCCTCTACAACAACGTGGAGCACCTGCATTTTCTTTTGCCGGAAACGGGGCGTTACGGCATTCGAATTCATTATGGTCAAAACACGTTCGACAATTTCGGGGCGTGGGGCACGGAAGGCTTCGAGCAGGATTATGGCTTGGCCTGGCATATGGTGGTCATTCCCGAACCCGCGGTTTGGGTCATGCTCGGTATCTTTGCCATGGCCTGGTGCTTGAGCCGTGGGGGCTTCCCTCAAATCAGAATGATGGGGAGGGGATGGCGGCGGACAGGATGATGAGGTGGGAAGATGGAAAGAAGTAGAGATGGAAAAGAGTGTTCGTCATTCGTCACTCTGCACTCGTCATTCCCCATTCAATCCACCAAACCCTCTCCTTCTCTCCTTCTCTCCTTCTTGCCCTTCCCCTCCGACACGCTCGGTCAGCCTTCTGTATTCTCAGGCTTTTTGGGGCGGGTGACGGGTTTGGATAAAATTTCGATATAGAAGGCGGATTGGCCGGATTTGGCGGCGGCATCCACCCGTTTGATGATTTCCGAGGGGTGAATTTCTTCCGCGGTTTCCGGGGATTCGCCGATTCGACAATCGAAGTCCCAATAATCCACGCCTTCCGGCAGTTCCCGACGGTTCTCGCGCCGCAAATATCGCCGCAATTCGTGCTTGATGGCCTCGAGGTGGCGTTCGGGATGTTTTCCGGGCGGATTGAAGACAAATGTTTTTTTCATATTGGGGCAATGGGGTGCGTGGGGTGGGGTGTCTTGTGAAGACGGGAGATAAAGACGTTTTGCAAGATGGGTCTTGCAATGCCTATTGCAATGTCTTGCAAACAAAGAGGTTGACAAAGCGGGGTCCGCGCCTGTTGATAACTTGGGTTGTTTTGTGTGCGAAACAAGCGTATGTCGTTCTGGTTGAATGGATTAAAGTGTTAACAGGCTCTTGTGGATAGAATGCGTTTTATGCACAATGTTTTCCAGGGCTTTCTTGTCTGGACCTTGAGAGGGAAGGCTTTAGCAAAACGGGAGGCGTCAAACCCTGGGCAGGGTGACTTCCTGTTTTTGGTGTTGATATTTGCCTTTGCGGTTGGCGTAGCTGGTTTCGCAGGGTTCGCCCTCGAAAAAGAGCAGTTGCACGATGCCTTCGTTGGCGTAAATGCGGCAGTCGGCGTGGGAGGCGTTGCTGATTTCCAAGGTGAGGTGTCCTTCCCAACCCGCTTCGGCCGGGGTGAGGTTGGCGATGCACCCGATGCGGGCGTAGGTGCTTTTGCCGATGCATAGTACGCTGATGTTGGAGGGGAGTTTGAGAAATTCCAAGGCAACCCCCAGTCCGTAGGAGTGGGCGGGGAGAATGAAATAATCTCCGTTGTCGTCGCTGTGCAGGTCCACCCGTTCCAGATTGGCGGGATTAAAATGTTTGGGGTCAATGACGGTGCCGGGAATGTGGCGGAAAATCCGAAAATCGGCGGGGGAGAGCCGAATATCGTATCCGTAACTACTGAGACCGTAGGAAAGGACCTTCCGGTCATCGACTTTCGACACGTGTTTGGGGCTGAACGGGGAAATCATGCCTTCGGCGGCGGCGGAGGCAATCCAGTTGTCGTTTTTAATCATGCGGGACCTTCGGTTGTTGCGCTTGGGGTTGTTGCGATTGTGGTTGTTGCGTGAGAATTTCGGCCATCTCGGGGGCAAAATAGGTGAGGATCATGTCGGCGCCCGCGCGTTTGAAGCAGGTGAGGCTTTCGATCATGGCCGCGCGCAGGTCGAGCAAACCTTTTTCGGCGGCGGCGTGCATCATGGCAAATTCGCCGGAAACCTGATAGACGGCCACGGGGACGCGGACGGCGTTTTTGGCTTCGCGCACGAGGTCGAGGTAGAATCCGCCGGGTTTGATCATCACCGCGTCGGCGCCTTCTTCAATGTCGTGGGCGATTTCCCGCAGGGCTTCGATGCGGTTGGCGGGATCCATTTGGTAGGTGCGCTTGTCGGAGGGGCCTTGCAGGGAGGCGGTTTCGAGGGCGCCGCGGAAGGGTCCGTAAAAGCAGGAGGCGTATTTGGCGGAATAGGCGAGAATGCAGGTTTGGGTGTGACCGTGTTGGTCGAGGGTTTTGCGGATGACCCCCACGCGTCCGTCCATCATGTCGGACGGCGCCACCCAGTCGGCCCCGGCCTCGGCGTGCAAGAGGGCCATGCGGGCAAGCAGGTCGAGGGTGGCGTCGTTGTCGATCTCGCCATTGATGAGGATGCCGTCGTGTCCATGGGAGGTGTAGGGGTCGAGGGCGATGTCGGTTTGCACGCACAAATCGGGGAGGGCCGCTTTCAGAGCGCGCACGGCGCAGGGCACCACCCCTTCCGGGTCCAAGGCACCACTTCCTTGGGAATCCTTGTCAGGAGCGGAACCGAAAAGGTTGACGGTGCGGATGCCTTTGGCCATGTATCCCGCACAGGCCTCGGCCACTTGATCCACGGGCCAGCGCCATTGGCCGGGCAGGGTGGGGATGGGTTCCGGCTTTTGTCCCGCCGGAATCAGAAACAGCGGATAAATCAAATCGTCGGCGGAAAGCAGGGTTTCGCGGCACAGGCCGCGAAGGGCCGGGGTGCGACGCAAACGCCGGGGTCGATGCGTCAGGCGATGGGTTTGGGATGGTTCGGGGATTTCCATGGGATTTTTCCCTAAACTGAAAATGCCGGGAAACAAGCTGGAAAACGCCTTTCCACGGGGATCGGAAAGAAAAATGGAAAATTAATGATTTTTACGGTGGACAAATCCGGGCGAATTGGCATTGCGTCATGGAACCAACCCCCAACCACACCCCCTTAGGAGAAAAAAAAATGACAGCATTTTACGGATACATTGACGACGACGACGATGAAGATTTTTGGGATGACGACGAGAAAGGCTATTACGACGACGAAGACGAGGAAGATGAGGATGAGGACGAAGAGGAAGATATCTTCGCGCCTTTCCTCGACGAGGAGTATGACGACGATCCCCCCATGGCCGGCGGACTGGATCTCCTCGGCGATCCCGATGAATTTGATCCCGATGACGAGGATGACCGCGAAGAAGCCGACTTTGAAGACATCGAAGACATCGACGAATTGCTCGACTTCGACGAAGAAGCCGAACGCGTGATCGAGGATGACGACGATATTCCCTTTGAGGACCTCGACGACGATGACGACGAGATCGAAGAAGACGAAGACGAGGAATACGACGAGGACTACGAAGACGACGACGAGTATGAATACGATGATCATTACGACGATGATCTCGACGATGATGACGATGACTGAGTCTTTCACGACCGCCCCGGTTCTCCGGGGCGTATTGATTTCGGTTGTGATACGATTGTGATGCGGTTGTGACACGATTGTGATGCGGTTGTGACACGATTGTGATGCGGTTGTGATACGATTGTGATCCGGTTGTTTGGAGTGAAAATCCGTCATTCGAGAAAACCGTTCGCTTTTCGAGCGGATTTGCGGTATACTCGACAGAAAGTTTCCCGCAAGGAGTTGCCATGAGATTGCTATGTTTCACCCTGATTTGTTGGCTGGGCGCCGTATGCTCCGTTGGCGCCGATTACGTCGAACTGCGTGACGGACGCCGCTTGGAAGGTACGATCCTGCAAGAGACCCCCGAAGAGATTCACATTCAGGTGGCCAGTAATCCAGACGGCACGATTCGTCAGATCTTTGTGGTGCATGCCCGTGAAATCCGCACCTGGAACGTGGAACGCGATCCGGATGCGGACGCGGATGGGGACGGACCACGGGGCGCGGAAGCCTCTGAGCGTCTTTCGGGCACCGATTACGTGCAACGCATTCTGCGCGAGGCGGAACGGCATGTCGCCGACAAGCAATATGATTTGGCCATCGAGGGCTTTCAGGATGCCGTGGACACGGCCGGGCAGGAAATGCCCGGACAAACCCCGGAGCAACGCGTGGAGTCCTTGGAGTTGCGGGCGCACGCACTGCGTTTGCTGTCCGCCGCCTTGGAGGGGAAGCTCAACCATTTGAACACCCTGGCCCGGGGAACCGAGGATGAACTCCGGACCGAACGCCGGCGCTTGGAACGTGAATGGACGGAATTGCAGGAGAACCTCCGGCGCGAAGAGCAGGCGCGCCAACGTACCGGGCGGATCGAAATCGGGCAACGGCACCGGCCCTCCGAATATGAAGACGTGGAAAAAGACTTGCGGCAGCAGATCGCCCGCTTGAACCAACGGGAGGCCAACTCGGCGGAGTTTTACCGGAGTCTCGAAGAGGAGCGGGTCAAAACCGAAGCCCTGAACCGCATTACCCGCGAACGGATCACCCAGGCAACCGCAGAGGCGCGCGAGGCCCGCCGACAGCTCAGAAGACGGTAAGAAGACATGCGGCGCAAACTGGGGACGGCGTTTTTATTGGCTTTGTTCCTCGTCTGCACGGGCTGCGGATCTCGTCACGAGGTGGTTGCGGGCGATGATCCGGTCGTTCGCCCGGCCATTACCGGACGACTTCCCCACGATCCCAACGCTTTCACCCAGGGCTTGTTGATGGATGGCGAGGTATGGCTGGAGAGCACCGGGCAATACGGGGAATCGGATTTGCGGGAAGTCGATGTGCGCACCGGGGAGATTCTGCGGAAGGTGCCCTTGGATCGCCGCCATTTCGGGGAGGGTCTTGCGCTTTGGAAGGGGCGCTTGTATCAGCTCACCTGGCGGGAGCGGGTTTGCATCGTCTATGATCGGGAGACTTTCGAAGAGATCGAGCGCTTTCGATATTCGGGGGAAGGGTGGGGACTCACCAACAATGATCGGCACTTGTTCATGAGCGACGGATCCGCCACCATCCGGGTCAAGGACCCGGAAACGTTCCGCGAGGTGCGCCGTTTTGAAGTGCGCGGCGCACAAGGGCTCGTGACGCAACTCAATGAATTGGAGTGGATCGACGGCGAAATCTGGGCGAATATTTTTCAGACGAAATTCATCGTCCGCTTCGATCCTGCCAATGGCAGGGTGCTGGGTTTTGTCGATCTCCGGCATTTGCCATTGGCGGAGGATTCGCATCCCGGGGAAGATGTGCTCAACGGCATTGCCGTGGATCCCGCCAGTGGGGACATATGGGTGACCGGAAAGAATTGGAAAGCCCTGTACCGTCTCGACTGGCCGCCCGCTTCAGGTGAATGAACCAGCGGCAAAAAAAAAACCAAAGTCCCGACTTTAGGGCCTGTTAATCTTCTGGCTGGGACTCCGTTGGATTTGGGTCCACAGGTTGGGTGATTCCCTTTATATGCTCCAGCCAAGGGGTAACGCTTCGATGCCATCCCGGTTCCAAAGCCGCCAATTGATTGAATGCATCTTCGGCCTCCTTATATTCACCAAGTTTGAAATGGCTTTTGCCTTTCAACCAATATGCCTGGGAGTCGTTCGGATGTCGGCTTATTTTCATATCGCAACCATGCGTGACTACGCTGAATTCCCCACGATTAAAATAATTTTCCATGGTATTCCGGAACACGTCATTGCTTCTAACCTTCCAGCCGTCATGCAACCGAAAGGCCACCTGCACAATGAGTATTCCCAAAATGCCGACCAGGAGCCAGATGATTCGGTCGAATTTCGAGTTCAAGTTGTAAAGTTCTACAAGAATTTCAGGGTTCATTTTTTTCTCAATCGTCCATCTATGGTTTAATCTTTGTGTATTTTGTTGGCCATTCAAAGCCTGCCGGAACGATTGCTGATACCACGATTCCCTTTCTCGCGATCTCGGGTGAGTTTTTTTATGAAATCTCTTCTGTTCCGCTGGTGCCAGTCATTATTCCAATACTTGTATTTGTAATAAGATGCGGTTTCACGACGAAAAATAACCTCAGTCCGATCACTGCTTACTTTCAATGTGTACCTTTTTCCATATTGAACTTAGATTCTTTCGCAGAGAGGTTTGAAGAATTTCCCATTCTTTGTAAAAATCCGCTTCAGTGAAAATTTCAGTCAAATCAATCTTGGGAGATGACTGTTTCAAGAACTCCAGTTCTGATATGGTGACCACATCCATTATTTTTGCTCCTTTGAATCTTATATTTCGGTGTGTTTTTTCTGAATCTTGCATCGATTCAGGAGCAACCGCAAGAAAAAACGAACCTGTTTGGGGGATGGGCCCCAATTTCTTATGCATAAAGGTATAAGGATGTGTCATGCCCTGCGTAACTGCGGAATATGCGTATGCACTTGACTCCATCGCAAGGTAATGATGGGCTGTAAAAGGGTTCATTTTTCATTGTGCCACCGCTCGCCGCCACTCCGCTTGCCGGAGGGGAGCGACGACTTTGCGCCCGATCGCCCCTTCTCTTCTCACGCCGCCCCCGTGCTTGTCCTTTGTTTTTGAACAGAAGGTCGCGAAGAAAGCGAAGGATTTCAGTGGGTTTGCTCTCTCCCACAAGACTCGAGACCGGAAGATCCGCAGGCCGTGTCCTGGCATCAGCAGGGCTAAATATCCAGTCTGTCTTGATCCGTTGTCCGGCGAAGCTATCCGTTGGTCTCTACTCTCATCCTTATCCTAATCGTAATCGCAACCTCCGGTCCAATCCACGGCAATTTTTTGAACAGGAGGGCGCGGAGGGCGCAGAGGGAAATGGCGGTGGATTTGCCTTTGCTCTCTTTGAGAGCTTCTGTGTCAATCCTCCGTATTTTTGAACGGAAGGTCGCGCAGAAAGCAAAGTGGGGTTGTCGCCATGCAAACTTTGGGGCTGGAAATGCTCGAGAAACCCAGCAGGCATCCACATGAACTCAAGTCCAGAAGGAAATGTGTGTAAAGGGCAGAGCAAGCGGAGGGGCGGCCAGAGGTTGTCGCCCGGGCTTCGGGCCCAAAGTCGTTGCCCCACCGGGACGAGCCCGGCGGCGGCATTCTTCTTCACGCCAAATCGTCCACAGGAAATTGGAAGTGGAGTCAAGTGCATACCCATACTGCGGAAAATGGAGTGGCTCCGGTGTGAATCACCCTTTCAGGGTGAACGGATTCCCCATGAAAGTTCCGTGGGCGGCGGGGCTTGATCGCCCCTTGCCCACGGCTACGGTGAATATCCCCTTCGGGGATCCTGGAGTTTGGTTTTTTTTAAGCTAGGCAGTTGCTGCAAATAAAGAACTTGCGAG
>JAFIGC010000095.1 GCA_020831635.1 Verrucomicrobiota bacterium
TTCTGGATTTTCCAAAACCAAACCCTCAACCCAAGCATCAGTGTTTATCAGTGTTATCAGTGGTTTATTCAAAATTATTGATTCCATCACTTACCAAGATGAGTTCATCAGTGGTTTCCGACGCTCGGAAGCTTTTTTCTGGGGGCTTCCGAGCGTCGGAACGGCTTAGGCCTTTGCGGTTCTGCTCTTGCCGAGCAGTTCGGCCACGTCCTTGCCGCCGAGTTTGAGCTTCTCGGCCACGTCGCCGAGGCGATCGAGGGTCGAGAGGGTCTTCTCGTCGTCGGTCATGGTGGACATGCGGGCGAGGAGGGCGGAGACGCTGATGTTCTTCAGGTCTTCGCTGCTCATGCCGAAGCGTCCGGCGAATGTCCGCAACTGGTTGGTGAAGGCCTCGGGGTCGCCGCTGAACAGGGTGTTGCTCACGTCGGTGAGCAGACTGCTGTTGTTCATGAGGCTGTCCAAGGACTTGCCGTTGCTGACCGAGTTGACGATCTTCTCGAAGAAGGTCGATTCGCCGCCGACAATGTCGATGTTGGCGCTCTTGAGGGCTTCGCCCACCAGGGCGGACTGCTCGCGGGCAATGTCGCGACTGACGTTGACGGCCGCGAGTTGCAGTTCGAGGTCTTTGTTGAGCTTGAGTTTGAATTCCTCGTGCTCGCGTCCCACTCCGTCGAAGAGCTTCATGGCTTCGGCTTTCTTCTCGATGCCCTGGGCTTCGGCGTAGGCTTTTTCCTGGATGACGGCGGCTTCGGCGCGACCGAATTTCTCGTTCGCTTCGGCCTTGGCTTCCAGCACCCGGGCTTCGCCCATGCCGATGACCGCTTCTTCCTGGGCCTTGGCGTCGGCGAGAATCTTGCGGGCGTCCGCTTCGCGTTCGGAGGCGTCCCGCGCGGCTTGGGCTTCGATCACGCGCTCTTCCGCGGCATGCTTGGCGGCGTCACGCAACCCTTCGGCTTCGAGCACCTTGCGGATCTTTTCGGCTTCGCCGGATTCGCGAGCGTTGGTTTCCGCCACTTGGCGGGCACGTTCGGCGGTCGCGAATTCCCGGGTGTCCTTGATCTTTTCTTCTTCTTCGACCACGGTGCGTTCCACGGAAACCCGTTCGCGAATGACTTCCTGGATGTTTTTCTTTTCGACTTCCAGGGCCTTTTCTTTCTCGATTTCCTGCAGTTCCACCACCCGTTCGCGTTCCACGCGTTCCAGGCCGCGGTCTTTTTCCACCCGCTCGGTTTCCACCGCTTCGGTGCGCTCTTTGTTCTTTTGCGCCACGATGATTTGCCGCATGCGGTTTTCTTCCGCCACCGCGACTTCTTCGGCGGTCTGAATGCGCACCCGCTCGGAGCGGAGTCGTTCTTCTTCTTGCACCACCTTGGACTGCGCTTCCTCGCGGGCGGTGATCTCGGCGATCTCCCGGAGTTGCTTCTGTTCGGCGTCCGCTTGTTGACGTTCCAGTTCGAGGATGGCCTCGCGGGCCTCCACGTCCTGCTTCTTGATCGTCTTTTCTTTGTTGCGGTTGATCTCGTTGGCCAGAACCGCCTGCCTGGCGGTCAGGTCGGTGATTTTCTTGATACCTTCGGCGTCCAGAATGTTGCTGGGATCCAGCGAGGCGAGATTGGTTTGCTCCAGATAGTCAATGGCGGCGTCATCGAGAATGTAGCCGTTGAGATCCGTGCCGATGACCTTGAGAATTTCTTCCTTGAACTGCTCGCGGTTGGTGTACAGATCGACAAATTCGAACTGCTTGCCCACGGTTTTCAGAGCTTCGGAGAACTTGGCGTCAAAAAACGCAATCAATTCCCTGGGATCCGAGCCACGTTTGCAGCCCAGCGACTGGGCCACCTTGAGCACGTCCTGCGGGGTTTTGTTCACCCGCACGAAGAACGCGACCTTCACGTCCGCGCGCAGATTGTCCCGACAGATCAGTCCGTCGGCACCGGAACGGTTGATTTCGATGCGCTTCACCGAGATGTCCATCAATTCCATGCGTTGCAGCACGGGGATGATGAACATGCCGACAAAGCTGACTTTGGTGCCGCCCACGCCGTTGCGGATGATGGCGGTGCTCTGTTCCACCTTTTTGTAACAGGCGGAATAGAGGAAAAACAGGCCCACGAGGATGATGCCGAGCACCATAAACGCGGTGATGATAATTTGTCCGATCATGTTCTTAATACTCCATTGGGGTGATAATGTAGATGTCTCGTTCTTTCTGATGCTGTAAAATAACCGCCTCGGTACCCTTGGGGATCTCCTCCCCTTCGGTACGGACGTTCAAAGTGATGGGCGCGCCTTCGTCGACAATATCCGCCTGACCGAAGCTGGCGTCGGCCTTGGAGGACGTGACCACCACCCGGGACCCGATCAGGTCCCGCTTGTCGGACACATCCAGACGCATTTGTTTGAAAATGGGGACCATCGGCCAGGTGATGAATTTGGCCGCGTGGACGCTGGTGATCAAATTGACCCCAAACACGCCCAGGCCAATCAGGGGCAGTTCGCGCCCGCCCAGCATTTCGTTGGCAATCATGCCCGTGACCCAAAAGGCCAAAGCAAAAAAGCTCACGAAAATGGAAATGGGCACGTACTTGATGTTGAAATACTCGAAAAAGGCGTCGAAGCCCGTGTGCCCCATTTCCGTGCCCACATCGCCCTCGATTTCGATCTCGGGTAGATCGAAATCAAGGGACGACAAATCCAGCACGCCGAAAATCACCGTAATCCAGTAGAGAACCACCAGCATCAACAAGAGCGTTGCCGGCAGGTTGACCACGTGAAAGGCGGCGTGATAGAACTCAAGCAGGGAACTCATTCGCTTTTCGCGCCTCCACCGGAGATTTTCGCTTTCAGGGCCGCCATTTCGGCGTCCACTTTGATGTCCCGCCGTTCGGCGGTGGGATCGTGGGGGCGGAATTCCCCCCGCATTTCCCGTTCGATTTCCACCTGCGACTCGGTTTCAAGGACTTCGTCTTCGAGCCGGTCGAAAACGAACTCCCCCGGCGAACGCAGGTTGTCGAGCTGACGGCCCATGGATTTTTCCGCCTCCGCGGCCCGTTTCCGGGCCCGGAGATCCATCATGTAGGCGCGGGCCTGATTGAGCTGGTCCTGGATTTCCACCAGGTTCTCTTTCAACTCGTCGTAGGTTTCCTTGCGACTGGTCAGCACCGGCTCCAGATTTTGAATGCGCTCGTCGGTCTTGATTTTTTCAGCCAAGGCCCGGCGGGCGGACACCTCGTCACCGGCCTTGAGGGCGGATTCCGCCCGGGCCGAGAGGTCGTCGCGCGACTCCCGCAGGCTGACCAGATTTTTCTCCAGTCGCTTGTAGGTCACCGCGAAACCGGCCAGGGCGTTTTTGGCTTCCGTGGAAGCGCCCTCCAGCTCGGTGATTTTGGCAAGGACTTCGGCTTCAGGCGTTTCCACCTGGTTCAGCCATTGGGTAATGTTCCCCTTGGCGATGCGTCGAATACGGTCGAGAATGGCCATGTCAGTCTCCTTTCGCGGTTTTGGCCGCAGGGGTTTTGCCACTCACTTTGGCTTTGAGGGCCGCCATGCGGCGATCAATTTCCGCCTTGCTGTTGAGTTCATCGATCCGGCGCTCCAGCGACGCGGTGCTGCCGCTGCTGCTGCCCACACCGGCGAGGTCCTTGCGAACCTCGAGGGCGGATTCTTTTTCCTCCACCTTGGATTCGATGGCGGCCACGGCGTCGAGGATACTGCCCGACGAAGTCACCGGACCGGAAACGGTCCGCTGAATTTTCTCCTGCGAGGCCACCACCCGGGCGCGGGTCAGCAGCTCGTCCTTTTTGGAACGAATTTCGCGGAGTTGATTCTGGGTTTCCTCGCGGGCGGCTCTGGCGGAAGCCAAAGACGTGTCCGCGACATCCTTCGCGGCCTCCAGGCGCAAGATGTCCGCCTCGAGTTTCATTTGCACTTCCAAGGCCTCGCGGGCGGTGGTTTCATCCCCGTGTTGCAACGCGGATTCCGCGCCACGGGTCATTTTTTCCAATTTTTCGCGGGCATTTTGCAAAGCGCGTTCGGAGGATTTCGCGTTGGCCATGGCTTTCGCTTCCGCCTCGGTGGCGGCGCGAACCTGGTCTTCCATTTCGCGAAGTAATTGCGGGAAAACCACTTCAGGGTTCTCGGCACGGGACAGGAATACTTCCAGTTTCCCGGTGGTCACTCTTTTCATTCTGCTCATGATGCTCATGGTTGAGGCTCCTTATGTTCGGGTGAATCGATTTCGTCAAGCTTTGGTGCAAACGCACCCATTTCACAGCCAAGTACAAACTGTTCGCCAACACGTTTCAAATCCTCCCATTCGACCCGGATGCTCTTGGCCTCATCCTTGTCGATCCCATTTTCATGGGCCATGCTTTTGGAGACCATGTCCAACATTTCAGAAAATTCCTTGAGAATCATCTGGGTCATGTTCAGGACACGCAATTCGGTCTCCATCATGTCCGGGGCAATGTTTTCAATGAAAAACCCGTTCACCTGCTCGCACAGCCACACGATCGGGCCATGGTCGCCGGTGATCTGACACAGGTTGAGGATGCGATCCAGCGGATTGTCCGCCCCGCTCGCATCCAGTCCCTTGGCCTCGCACCATTTGTAAATGAGCGAAGGCGAGAGGGC
Source organism: Verrucomicrobiota bacterium (assembly GCA_020831635.1). GTDB lineage: Bacteria > Verrucomicrobiota > Kiritimatiellia > SS1-B-03-39 > UBA6053 > PXAS01. Next base: position 4,633 of record JAFIGC010000095.1, read on the forward strand.
CATGTCCGCCGCCACCGACTTTACGCCGGCCTTGGCCACGGTCTTTTTAATCATTTCATGTGAATCCATCGCATTATCCTTCCATAGATTGAGTCGATACAAACATTCTGCCTCAAAGAGCCATCAATCACCAATTATAATTCGTGAAAAAAAATGGAATCATCTTCTGCGAATTTTTTCACGGATGAAAAAGGGTTCGCGGATTTCCCGGTGGTTGTGCCCTGCGGATGCTTCGCCGTCCTGCGGATATTCCCAGAAAATATCCGTGTGCATCCGTGCGCCATAGTCCCGACTTTAGTCGGATAGTCTCCGAGCACCCTTCAGGGTGCGATTTCCAAAGCCCAACGGTAAACATCGGAGTTTGTGAAGACAAGGTCTTTCTACCTCAAGCTCTGAAAACCCGGACCGTAAACGGTCCTCCAAACTTCCGACTAAAGTCGGGACTATGACCCTTCCGCGCCGATCAGTTCTCAGTGGCCGTCTGTGGTTCATTCCCAACGGATGGCTTCGCCGGACAGACAACGGATCTTCCCGTGGTTTTGGCCAGCGAATTTTCTGGTGGGGATAAATGACCACGGATGCGATTCCGCAAACCACGGATTTTTTCGTTTCAGAATCCTTTTCCCCATCCGTGGTATGCCGAATGGCATCCGTGGTCACTTAAATTTAAACCCAGATCCCAGAAAATCCGTGTGCATCCGTGCCATCCGTGGTTCTTCTTCCAAAACCAGACGCCAAAGCCCAAGATCAGTGGCCATCAGTGGTTTCATCTTTTGTCCACGCCCTGCAAATTGCCATTGGGAACCAGTGTTTCCCCATTGAATTCCAAGGATCTTGAATCGTCGGGCGCATAAAAATATATGAATTCCATTTCCCATCTCATTTTTTGACGCGGGGTTTCGAGACTGAAACCGAAAAGGATCACAGGGGACATGTGCGAATAAATTTTACCATGCCGTGCGCTTATCACTTCACCTGTCTCAGAATCCAATTCGGTGTGAGTTCTAAACCATAAACCCTCCCATTTGGCTTGTTCATCCATGGTTGGAAAATAACGCCTCCCGGTAAACCTTCCATCACTTATTATACCAACGCGCATATCAAATGTTGGCTCATAACCGTCTGTCGGGGCTTCCTGACCAAGCAGGAGTTGGCTTTCCCCCAGCATGCTTCTCGGTACGGGCAGAATACCATCGCCTTCGTTTGGGAAGGAGATCGTCGTCGTAACATCAAATCTACGGGTTTCATTGTCCACTTCCCCGGTCAAATGAAAAAACATATCGGCGCGTCTCCCTCTGCCATAGGGTCGAACCAGCTCACCAACCTCCAAATCAAAGCCATATTTCTGGTTGAGTTCATATAACCGCAACGGTTGTATGCTATCCAAACTATGCACATACAGCGGGCGGGGATTATGAATTTTCCTTAGCATAAGCGTAAAATCTTTTCTGAACTCAGGCAATGGCATCCCCTTTTCATCCACTGCTTCACGCCAATCATATTCCATAGATGTTGGCCAAAAGCCTTCATGGTCCAATCGTATATAAGTATCGAATGCACGTTCAGCAAATCGGACCTGCTTATTCTCAAGACTCAAGGATGTATCTTCAAGGGTAAAACTACCCATCTCTGGATTACCCGAATAAAAAAATACTGTGATAGGTACGCCTCCCATGGAGTTCCCTTCTTCATCTTGCACATGCACGCCCAGATTCAGCAAACTTAATGCAGGTGCAGGTACTTTTTCTTGTGCAAGCAACGGCATTCCAAAAAGCAACAAAAGGCATACATTGATCTCACGAATCCTGATAATCGTAAAAAATTTCATAGTCATTGCTTTCGGTTGGAAGATTAAATCTCATTGGTTTTACAAACGGTTATTTCCTTACGAGGCCTGATGCAAGATGAAAAATGTGAAAAATGATTACGAGGGCAAAATGAAGTGGTCATTTTCCAAAGCCTCAAGCCGAAACCCAAGATCAGTGAAAATCAGTGTCCATCAGTGGTTGATTTCCCACGGATGGCTTCGCCAGACAACGGATCTTCCGGTGGTTTTGGCCTGCGGATGCCAAGACACGGCCTGCGGATCTTCCCTAAAAATATCCGTGTGCATCCTTGCGCCATAGTCCCGACTTTAGTCGGATAGTCTCCGAGCACCCTTCAGGGTGCGATTTCCAAAGCCCAAAGGTAAACATCGAAGTTTGTGAAGACAAGGTCTTTCTACCTCAATCACTGAAAGCCCGGACCGTAAACGGTCCTCCAAACTTCCGACTGAAGGGCCTGTTGATTTGTTGAAACGAAGAGGTTTTTAACCGCTTAAGGACGCTAAAAGAACGCTAAAATTAACTTAATAAACTTATTTTAATCGTGCATTAAGCGTTTTTTAGCGGTTTCTAAATATCTAGATTGCATAAATCAACAGGCCCTAAAGTCGGGACTCTGGCACTTTCAAGATCAGTGGAAATCAGTCATCTGTGGTTTTCTTTTTAATACCAGCCCCATGCCTGAAAATATCCGGGTTCATCTGTGCCAGATTTGGTTCATACTTTTCAGAAGTCAACCACTGAACACACTGATTTTCACTGATCCGGCATGATGGAAATTCAGATTTTGAAAACTCAAACCCCAATCCAAGATCAGTGTATTTCAGTGTTTTCAGTGGTCCTCTTCCAAAACCATACCCAAGCCTAAAAACATCCGTGTTCATCCCTGCCATCCGTGGTTCATTTCCCAAACCCAAGCCACAGCCCAAGATCAGTGGTTGATGATGATTCATGCGGAAAATATTGCGGACAGGAGTGTCCGCGCTCCGTTCAGTGCGCATCCGTGTCGGTCACAAGGCACCCCTGGAGAAAGGGTGCGGGGGCGATTTCCTGAAACTGACAGCGTCCCTCCGCTTCCAGGGCAAAGGTGTCCAACTCCCGCAAAGAAACGGTCAACCCGACGCCCATGCATTTCACCAGCGCTTCTTTGCGGGTCCAGATTTGGAAAAACGTCTTTTCCCCGTCCGCCTCCACGCGGGCCACTTCGGCATCGGAAAAATATCTGCGGGCTAAATCCAAGTGGCGAACTTTTCTGCGCGTATCCTCCAGATCCACACCCACAGGCCCCTGCCCCCGAATCGCCAAGCCCAGCCAGCCGCGGGTATGGCTCAGGTTGAAAGCCGGAGCGCCCGACAGGGGACAAAACGGCTTGCCCTTTTCGCCGGTTTCAATGGGAATGTCCGCAAGCGTTGGAATCTCCAAAAACCGGGCAATGACGGTCCGCATCAGCAAACGTCCGGCGACAAATGCCTTGCGGTCGGCATCCCGTCGAAATTTTCCGGCCTGTTCGCACTCTCCCGACGACAGACAGTCGGGGAGAGGGTCGGACCAGGTCTCGTCGGAGCACAAAAGCACTTCCGTCCGACCCTCGGCCAAATGCCCCAGGACCTTTCTCCAGTCCGCTTCGCGGTCCACCGGAAGCAAGGTGCCACCGGAGTTCGACGGTTCCCAACGCTGCGGTTTCGCACACATCTTAAAAGGAAATGGCTGCGCAGACGATGATCACCATCCCGAGCCCCATGCCCGTGCAGGACATCGCCCGGGCCCGGTTTTCACTGACAAACATCCAGGCCAACCCCCGCTTCCAATAGTGGGGATACACCAAAAGAAACATGCATTTGATGATCAGGAGGTAGACAAGAATGCCGATGGCGAACTGGGCCGGGGTGCCGTGCCAACGGGTTTGCACCAGCAATGGATTGCCGGCCAACAACAACACCCCGCACAGCGCCCGGACCGACAACAAATCGGGAATAAACGTCACCACCAAGTACCACCCCACCGGAACCGCCACAAACAACAGATTTTTCAGCCAGGAAAGCCCGCCGAAATCCACCTGCCAAAGGTTCCAGGCAAACCAGACCAGCCCCACTGCCGTCAGAATTTGACCCGGCAAGGCCCAACGGGGATAGGCCTCCAAGGCCTCGCGCATCGCATGGGGCTTCAGAAGAAAAAAAAGATACACGGCAACGATCAAGAGACCGATGATCAGGGCTATCAGGGGAGTGTTGGGCATAATGGGAAGGTCTCTTGTGTAGAAAAGAGGGGGAATGGTCAATCCTTTTCAGACAAGGTTGCAAGTTCCTTTTGGTAAAGTCGCAGGTCTTCGATGCCGTAATATGCCAGCAAATAGGCCCCGGGCTTGGCCACCCGGTCGAACAAATCAAAGGTTTGCAATTCAAAATCGGGCCAGGGATAGACGTAAATCACATCGGCGGCGGCGTGAAAACGATCCAGATCCTCGACTGCGGTTTGATCTTTCGGAAAAAAGCTGCCTTGGTGAAAGACGGCGGACAAATCAAACTGACGGGAAAGGATGCGGCTTTCAACCACCAGCGCCTCCTGCAATTCGATCCCCGTCGATTTCCATCCCAGCGAGGCGGCCATCAGGGTGGCAATCCCCATGCCGCTGCCCCACTCCAAAAAACGCGGGTTTGGCGGCATCATTCGGCGCAATTCGCGCAAGGCGTCCCACACCAACACATAATCGGCGGGGACGAAAGGGTGCGGACCCGGTTCGCTCTGCCAGGAATTGACCGCTTCGGCGGTCTCATCCAACAACACCTGAATGTGCCGGGGCAAATCCTGTTCCTCGGGATGAAAGGGCAAATGTTTCAAACTCATGTTTCAGGTCTTCCGTTTTCGTTGAATTTTGCCGTTCACAAGTACCGCGATCAGGGCGATGGCCGAAAGCGCGCGCCACCGAGGAACGGCCTCTCCGTGACAATGCGCGGCTTCAATGGGCGGCAAAACCGGGGCCAAACTGTCCAAAAGATAGCCCATGGACATCGCCAGAAACAGTGCGCATATCAAATACACCACCGCCTCTTTTTTGCCGATCAATTTGCTGATCGTCGTAAAGGTGGCCGCGTTCGTGGCCGGTCCGGCCATGAGAAACACAAACACCGTCCCCGGAGACAACCCGCCCGCCAGCATCGCCGCCGCCACGGGCAAGGAGGCGATATCGCACACGTACATCGGCGTGGCCACCGCGACAATCAACAACTTGGTCAAAAATCCATTGCCAAACATCGCGAGTTGGTTTTCGTCCACCAAACCGGAAATGACCCCGGCAATCAAAATCCCGCCCGTCAAGGGAATGGCAATGTCCCCGGCAATGGTCACGAAACCGTGGCGCAGCATCCGCAAGGGCGCGGGCAGGACGTTGCCATGGTGGTCGTCGTCCGGTTCAATTTCGCGGGGCGGATCTTTGAAAAAGTTCAAGACCAAACCCAAAATCACCCCGGAAACAAAGGCCGCGAATGGAATGTACACAGCCATCCCCAAACCGAGCAACCCCAAGGCCACCAGAAAACCGTCCACGCCCGTTTGCGGCGTGGACAACAAAAAGGCGCCTACCGCGCCTTTGGATCCGCCGTGTCGACGCATCCAGGCCGCCACCGGCAACACCCCGCAACTGCACAACGGTAGGGGCACCCCCAAAATCGCGGCCTTCACCACCGAAGCTTTTCCGGGGCGGGCCAAATGACGTTTCACCCACCGCACCGGCAACAACACCGACAGAATGCCCGAGAGCAAAAAGCCCAGCAGGAGGTAGGGCGCCATCATCGTCAGCGTCTCCCAAGCGCCCATGTAGATATCGGTGAAAATTTGCATGAGCGCCTCATACGCGATTCGCGCCAAACTTCAAGCCGAGTGAATCAGGTCAAACTGCCCCCACAACTGGAGCCCTGTCCGGCGGTACAGCCGAAACAGTGGGGGGCGGTGCGGATGGGCGTTTGCTTCCAACGGCGAAGATCCACGTCCCACAGCCGCAGCGGCCGGCCCTCAAAGCCGAGGTGCATGTTCATTTGCTGGTTGAAATCGCAATCGAAAACCGCCCCCTGCCAGTCCACGCTGATGGTGTCCCGGCACATCAGTCCGGCCACGGCGCCGGGATTGAAATTGTCCCTGAGCAAGGCCATGTAGTCCTCGAACTGGCCTCGCTGACGCAGATAATTGGCGAAACGGGCCACGGGCAGATTGGTGAGTGCGTACAAACTGTGAAATTCAATGCCGAAATGATCCATCAATTCGCGTTTATAATCCGCTTCCAATGCTTTTTGATCGGGAGGCAACATGGCCCCGTTCGGGTTGTAGACCAAATCGAGTTTGAGGTCGTCCCGTTTGCCGTAGCCGATGCGATTGAGGAGTTGCAGGGCTTCGATGCTCTGATCAAACACGCCATTCCCGCGCTGGGCGTTCACGTTTTCCGGGGAATAACAGGGCATGGAGGCCACGATTTCCACCTGATGTTCGGCCAGAAATTCCGCCGTCCCTTCGTATCCCTCCTGAAGCAGAATGGTGAGATTGCAGCGGTCCATCACATGGCAGTGGCGTTTTTTGAATTCGCGCACCATATACCGGAAACTGGGATTCATTTCCGGGGCGCCCCCGGTCAAATCCACCACCGCCATGGGGTTTTCATCCACCCAATCCAAAATGCGGTCCACGGTGTCCCGGGTCATGATTTCCTTGCGCGTGGGCCCGGCGGTCACATGGCAATGCATGCAACTCAGATTGCAAAGCCAGCCCACATTGATCTGTAAGACCCGGGCCGCTTCCCGCTCCAGCCACAGCCCGTGCTCGCTCAATGTTTGTTCGAAATCATTCGTTTTCTTTTGTGTATCCATAATTTTGTGTATCCATGTGGCGCCTTTTTCAGTGGGAAACCGCTCAATGCATAAACTTGTGACGGTAAACTTTACAGATTATTCCCGATTTTCAAAGTCTACAACCCCTGACGCCTTGTAAATGAATCGAATTTATCAGTGTCCATCCGTGTGCATCCGTGTTTGAATTTCCAATACCGCAATGAAAACGGGTTCCATATAAGGCTTGAAGTCATTGCCCAAACCGATAGGACAAAGCCGACTTTCAACACGACCCTTCCAGCATTGAAACGGAGACTTTATGAAAATTTGTTGTATTGGCGCGGGCTACGTCGGCGGCCCAACCATGGCCATGATCGCCCACAAATGCCCCGACATCCAAGTGTATGTGGTGGACATCAACCAGGCGCGGATTGACGCCTGGAATTCAGACCGCCTGCCCATCTACGAACCCGGTCTGCAAGGGATCGTCGAAGAAAACCGCGCCAAAAACTTGCATTTCTCCACCGATGTGGACGCACACATTCGGGACGCGGACATTATTTTCATGAGCGTCAACACCCCCACCAAACAGTACGGGGTGGGCAAGGGACGGGCCGCGGACCTCAAATTCATCGAACTCTGCGCCCGCCGCATCGCCGAAGTCGCGGAAGGGCACAAAATCGTGGTGGAAAAATCCACCCTGCCCGTCCGCACCGCCGAAACCGTGAAGCGCATCCTCGCCAACACCCCCCACGGGGCTACCTTTGACGTGCTCTCCAACCCGGAATTTCTCGCCGAAGGCACGGCCATGGTCGATTTGGAGAACCCCGACCGCGTCCTCATCGGCGGCGAATCCAAAGAAGCCATCGAAACCCTCGTGGATGTCTACGCCCGTTGGGTGTCCCGGGACAAAATTCTCACCACCAACCTCTGGTCCTCGGAATTGTCCAAACTCGCGGCCAACGCCTTTCTCGCCCAACGCATCAGTTCCATCAATGCCATTTCCGCCCTGTGCGAAGCCACCCAGGCGGACGTGGACGAAGTGGCTCACGCCATCGGCACCGACAGCCGCATCGGCCCCAAATTTCTCAAGGCCTCGGTGGGATTTGGCGGCTCCTGCTTCCAAAAAGACATTCTCAATCTCGTTTACCTTTGCGAACATTACGGACTCCAGGACGTGGCCAACTACTGGGAACAGGTCATTCTCATGAACGACCACCAGAAAGTCCGCTTCGCCCGAAACATGGTGCGCACCATGTTCAACACCGTCTCCGGCAAACGCATCGCCATCTGGGGCTTCGCCTTCAAAAAAGACACCAACGACACCCGCGAGTCCGCCTCGATTTACATCTGCCGCGATCTCCTGGACGAACACGCGCAACTGGCCATCTACGATCCGAAGGTCAGCGAACAACAAATCAAGGCCGACCTCCGCGCCGTCTTCAGCAAAGACGGCGTTCTCAGCGACCGCCATGCCAAGCTCATCGAAGAGAATGTCCTCATCTGCGGCTCGGCCCTTGACGCCGCCCAAGAGGCCCACGGGGTTGCGGTCATGACCGAATGGGACGAATTCAAATCCATCGCCCCGGAAGCACTCTTCAACGCGGTCTTCAAACCCGCGTTTCTGTTCGACGGGCGCAACATCCTCGACCACAAGGCTTATCTGAAGCAGGGCTTCGAAGTCTACGCCATTGGCAAAGGACTGCTGGAAGGTTGAGTAAGAAAGGCCAGATTGTATTATGAGCGAAGAACCACAAACCCCACCCTTCCCCATCGAGCCCAAAAAAGAAACCGTCGCATTTGCGGTCGTGGGTTGCGGACGGGTGTCTCCCACGCATTTCAATGCCATCCGCGACCTGGGGTCCGCCGGACAACTGGTCGCGGTCTGTGACAACGACCCGGATACCTTGCGCAAAGCCGTCGAACGAACCGGCGCCGACGGATTTGAGTCACTGGAGGAGATGCTCCGCCGGGATGACATCGACGTGGTCTGTGTGTGCACCCCCTCCGGATGCCATGCCGCCCATGGCATCCTCGCCGCCAAAGCCGGCAAACACGTCCTCGTGGAAAAGCCCATGGACGTGTCCTTGGAGGCCGCCCGCGAACTGGAACAAACTTGCGCCAACGAAGGCGTGAAATTGTTCGTGGTCAAGCAAAACCGCCTCAATTCCACCGTAGAACTGGCCAAAGCCGCCTTGGACAAAGGCCGGTTCGGGAAATTGTATGCCATCAATGCCAACGTGATCTGGTCCCGCACACAGGAATATTATGCCTCCGCGTCATGGCGGGGCACCCGGGCCATGGACGGGGGCGCCTTCTTGAACCAGGGCATTCATTTTGTGGATGCCATGCGCTACCTCGGCGGGGAAATCATGGAAATCAAATCCATGCTCGCCACCCTCGCCCGGCAAATTGAATGCGAGGACACCGGTTCGGCGCTGTTCCAGTTTGAAAACGGAGCCCTTGGCAACATTTTCGTTACCATGCTCGGCATTGCGAATTTGGAAGGCTCCCTCACCCTCGTCGGCGAACGCGGACTAGTCAAAATCGGCGGCGTGGCCATGAACACCATCGAAACCTGGAAATTTGCAGAACCCGACCCCGAACAGGACGCCCTCGCCAAAGACGCCAATTATCACGCCGCCAGTGTGTATGGAAACGGTCACAAAGCCTTCTACAGGCAAGTTGTGGACCATTTGCGACATGGCGGCCCGGCCCCCACCGGAAGTCAACAAGGACTGCGGACCATTGAGGCCATTTTGAGGATTTATGGTGAAGTTTAACGCCGCACTGCATTTCATTAGAAATATGTTAGTTTTTTGCTGGATTTTTGCATGAAAAGTTGATTATGGTTCCAGAAAATGGAGCTGAGTATACATCATGCGGAATCAGGGCCTACAATCAGAACGTTTCGAGTTGAAATACCATGTAACCGAACAGGCAAGTGCGAGAATTCGCAACTGCCTGAAGTCGCGTTTGGCCCCGGACCGCAATGCCGGCTCCTCAAAATCCATGGGATATCCGGTCTACAGCATTTACTTCGATTCCCGGGATTTCGAATTGCGGCAACGCACCCTGAACGGAGACCGTAACCGCTACAAACTCAGAATGCGGTACTACGACCTTGAAGCCGACTCCCCCGTCTTTCTGGAAATCAAGCGCCGACAGGGACACGCCATCCTCAAGGAACGTTGCGCCATCACCCGCGAGGCCGCGGACCATTTTCTCGCCGGGGGCACGCTCACACCGGACGACCTGCTGGATCCCTCCCCCAAGGAAATCTCCGCCCTCCGGAATTTCGCCCGGCAAGCCCAACTCCTCAATGCCCGCCCCATCACCAAAGTCTGTTATGACCGCGAAGCCTGGGAAAACCCGGAAGACCATGATGTGCGCGTCACCTTTGACCGGGAAGTCCTCACCGCCCCTTGCACGGACAAACGGGTTTCCTCTCCCCCGGATCACCCCCTCAATGTTTTCGGGCGGGATGTGATTCTGGAACTGAAATTCACCGGACGATACCCGCTGTGGATGGCGGAACTCGTCCGCCACTGCAACCTGCTCGCCGGCTCCGCCGCGAAATATGTGGACGGACTGATCCTGCTGGAAGAATGTGGCCGCATCCGCCCCGGCAGATCCGGCCATCCCCCCCTGCCCACGGACTCCCGGCGGAACGCCCCGGCCTTCGCGGGAGGATCGCGATGATCGAACAACTCCTCTTTTCCGACGCGGTGTTGGCCCCCGTGGACTGGACCCGGGTCCTGCTCTCCGTGCTCCTCGCCTTTGTCAGCGGCCAAACCCTGGCCTGGACCTACATGTTCACCCACACCGGGCTCTCGTATTCCCGATCCTATGTCACCAGCCTCGTCATGATCCCCATGCTGGTGTCCTTGGTGATGATGGTGCTGGCCAACAACCTGACCACTGCCTTCGGCCTCATGTCCCTGTTCGCCATCGTCCGCTTCCGCAACGTGCTCCGCGACACCATGGACACCTGTTTCATCCTCGCGGGCATTACCGTGGGCATGGCCAGTGGCACCGGACGATACGGCACCGCCGTCCTCGGCCTCTCCGCCATCTGCCTGGTCCTGCTCTATCTCTCTTTCGCACAATTCGGCGTTCGCCACCGCTTCGACGCCATTCTCAACCTGCACTGGGACGGCTCCCCCGCCGACACCCTCGAAATCGATCATCTTCTGCGCCGGCACAGCCGACGCGCCGTCCGCGTGGGACTCGAGTCCACCGAATCCCATGGCACCGATCTTTCGTTTCGCCTGCTTCTGCGTGACCCCGCCCGTTTGGGCGAGCTTCAGGAAGAGGCCCAAACCCTCCAACACGCCTCCCGCGTGTCAGTCATGAGCACCATGGACGAATCGGAAATTTAAGCAACATGTCCGCATCCAAACCCATTCCCATCCCTGTTTCCCGGAAGTTCAACGACTTCCGGTTTCACGGCGTGCCCTTGCTGATTTTCGCCCTGTCCATCTTCATGATCATCCATCTGTGGGGCCACACCGGCGGACCCGGCATGATCCAAGGCCGGGTGATCGGTGACAACGCGGACGTGCGCGCCCCCGATCACGGCGAGATCGAGGCCCTGTTTGTCACCAACCACCAAAACGTCAGCCAAGGCGAAGTCGTGGCCCTGCTGCGCACCCTCCAGCCCAACCAAGCCCTCGCGGCTCTCAAAGTACTGGAAGCGGAAGTCGAACTGGCCCGCATCGCCCCGAACATCGGTCTGATCCAAGAACAACAAAGCCAATTTTTCGACTGGTACGAACTCCGTCAGGACCTCCTCCGCACCCGCATCGAAACCACCACCCTGCAAATCCGCCGCGATCAGGCCAAACGCGAGTTGGACCGTGCCGACCGCCTCATGGACGAAGGCGTGCTCGCCATCGACACTTGGGAACGCGCCATGGCCCAATTCAAAGAGTTGGACGAAGCCCTGACCGCCACCCTGGAGTTGAGCGAACAACTCGAAGGCTTCGTCAACCAATCCAAACCCGGACTGCCCACGGAAAGCGGCCCCGGGGAAATTCTCCAAGCCCACCTCCGCCACCAGGAACTCCGCCTCGAAGAATTGCGGACCCGGATCGCCCCCCTGCCGCTCCTGGCGCCCGTCAGCGGACAGGTGGCCACGCCCCCCAAACCGGTGGGCTCCTTCGTGACCCAAGGGGACATTCTCCTCGAAATCCGCAGCGGGGAAGCCACCCACATCGAAGCCTACGTACGGGCCCCGGTGGTTGAGATCCCCGAAGCCGGACAACTCATTGAAGTCAGCCGCAGAAGCGAACCCGGCATACACCGCACCGCCCGAATCCTCAGCGTCGGCAGTTCCGTGCGCCCCCTCCCCGCCCCCCTCCAAAGCCCCCTTCGTCCCACCGGTGACGAACGTGGCCTGCCCCTGCTGGTCAGCCTCCCCGAAGACGTGCGACTTCTCCCCGGCGAAGCCGTGGACCTGCGACCCCTCCGCAAGCAACCTCCGGATTCCAGCCTTTAATTGGATTGTGGGAAACCCTTCCGCTAGCTATATGAATGCCCTATGAAGAAAAAAGGCATTCTATTCCCTGCGGAACACGGTTCCTGGGGCTTGATCGCGGAACCTCTGCTTCTGGGCATGTTGGTGGCACCCTCCCCCAGCGGATCTGGCGTGGCCGTGTTTACTTTCGCAACATTCTTGCTTCGCACCCCGGCACTGCGTTTGCTGCGGGCCCGCCGGGCACCTTCACCCGATCCGCACGGCCCTGTTGTAAAACGCTTTGCCCTCATCTGCGCCCTGGCGGGGCTGACTGGGTTTCTTTTGGCCCTGTTCACCGCCCGGGGTCCTTGGCTTGTCCCCTTGCTGGCCGCCCTCCCCCTGGCCCTCTGGACGATCCGTGAGCAGGACCGGGGCAAAACCCGCACGCTTTGGCCCGAGCTGATCGCGGCCATCGCCATCGGCGCCCCCGCCAGCGCCATCGCCTTGGCGGCCGGACAACCCCTCCTATTTTCGCTGGCGCTGTGGTTCTGGCTCGGCCTGAAAAGCCTGACCTCCATTCTCTATGTCCGCACGCAAATCAAACGGTTTCACCACCGTCCCGATTCCCGTGAAGGGGTCGTGCTGTTACACGCGGCGATTCCGTCCCTCCTCTTGATCCTCAACGCGCCCCCCCACGTATTCATTTTGTTTCTCCTCCTTTCCGTGCGCGCGACGGTATTTTTATTTCGCCCCGTCACCTCTCCCAAAATCATCGGCTGGACCGAAGTTGCGTTCAGCCTCCTCTTTGTACTGGGGCTCGCCTTCGGCGGGTAACGCCTTCAGTGTAAATCCGTGTTTGCAAGTTCTTTTCGCTGATGAATCGGCAGCCCCCGCGAGCGGGATTTCGCGCATTTCCCGCCCGCCTCCGGGCGTGACCAAACAAACGCGGCCACCCCAAAAAAGAAGAGACTCAGCCCGGCCAGCAATTCCCAACGGATTCCGCCCAGCCAGAGCGTCACCCAACTCAGCGCGAGCAGTCCGCTGGCCAGAAATTTGGCCGGGTGCGGAGGCGGCTCACGCGCCCGCGCCTACATCAGCACCGGCGACTTCACCGCCCCCGACCCCGCCTGCGCTTTCCTTCCCACTTGAACAAAGCGAATTTATTGACATCTCTGGTAACCATCAATCCCCGGCAAGGCTGACAGAAACAGCCCGGAAGCTTTCCAGCCCGGCTTCAAGGTTTTCAATGATTTCCTCCGCCAGTTCGTCGGGTTCGGGGAGATTGTCGAGATCGGCGAGACTTTGGTCCTTGAGCCAGAAAATATCGAGATTGGTTTTGTCGCGGGCGAGGATCTCCTCATAACTGAATTTGCGCCAACGGCCTTCGGGATTCTTCTCACTCCAGCTCGCCACGCGTTTATGGCGTTTACCGGGCTTGTACGCATCAATGAAGGGCTGAAGGTCGGTCAGGGCCAGGGTTTTCTTTTTGAGGGTGTGGTGGATGTTGGTGCGGTAGTCGTAGATCCACACCTCTTGGGTCCACGGGGTGCGGGCCGCGGGTTTGTTGTCGAAGAAAAGCACGTTGGCCTTCACCCCCTGTGCGTAAAAGATGCCCGTGGGCAGGCGCAGGATGGTGTGCAGCTCCGTGGCCCGCATCAATTCCTTGCGCACAGTCTCCCCTGCTCCGCCCTCGAACAGCACGTTGTCGGGCAGCACCACCGCCGCCTGGCCGGTGATCTTGAGCAGACTTCGGATATGCTGCAGGAAATTGAGCTGTTTGTTGCTGGTGGTCGCCCAAAAATCCTGGCGGTTGTAGCTGAGGTCCTGCTTCTCCTGGCCGCCCTCCTCGTTGGTGATGGTCATGCTGCTCTTCTTGCCGAAGGGCGGATTGGCCAGCACATAGTCCACCCGAAGCCCCTCGTCCGCGATCAGCGCGTCGTTCGGGGAAATAAAGCTGTCCCCGTCGATCTCCCCGATGTTGTGCAGAAACATGTTCATCAGGCACAGCCGCCGCGTGCCCGCCACAATCTCGTTGCCGAAGAAGGTCCGGTTTTTGAGAAACGCCTTCTGATCCCGGTCCAGGTCGTGGTGACGGGTGATGAAATCGTAGGCGGCCAGGAAAAAACCGCCGGTGCCGCAGGCGGGATCGTGAATGGTCTTTCCCGGCTCCGGGCGCACGCATTCCACCATGGCCCGGATCAGGGCGCGCGGCGTGAAATACTGACCCGCCCCGCTCTTGGTGTCCTCCGCGTTCTTTTCCAGCAACCCCTCGTAAATGTCCCCCTTCACATCCGCGCCCACCATCGTCCACTGCTCCTTGCCGATCATGTCGATGATCTTCAGCAGCTTGGCCGGATCCTGGATCTTGTTTTGGCTCTTGGTGAAAATCTGACCCAGCATCCCCCGCTCCGTGGCCAGGGAGCGCAGCAACTGACTGTAGAACGCCTCCAGCTCCGCTCCGCGCTTGCGGCACAGCGTCGGCCAGTCGCAGCGTTCCCCCTTGGGCTCCTCCCGCCCCTCGCTGTCCTTCACCCGGGGGAAATGCAGCTTCTTGTCATACGGCGGCTTGGACATCTCGTCGGCCATCTTCAGAAAGAGCAGATAGGTGATTTGCTCCAGATAATCGCCATAGCCCACCCCGTCGTCCCGCAGCACGTTGGCAAAATTCCAGATTTTCGAGATCAGAGAGGATTCGTTGCTCATGCGCCCACCCGCTCTGTGGCGTTGTTTCTTTTCATTATTTGTCCTTTCAGTTTGCTTTTAGCTACCCCAAATCGTCCGGGATGAAATATTAAAAACTTGAAAATCATGATCATTATAGGTTTACAAAAGTCTTTGTAATGGTAAAATGTAAACATGGCAGACAAAAACATACAAGATCTTGGATTTCGGATACAGCAAGCCCGCAAGATGCTGGGTTTGTCGCTCCGTGCTGTGGCGGATGCCACGGGGAACGCGGTGTCCCACACCGCAATCGCACAATACGAAAAAGGGGCCATGTTTCCGAGCAGCACCAATCTGATTGCGCTGGCCCGTGTGCTTCGGCAGCCGGTTGATTTCTTTTTCCGTCCCATGCGCGCACACCTGATTGAACCCATTCGGTTCCGAAAAAAAACGGTGCTGGGAAAACAGGAGCAGGAAGCTATCCGGCTCCGGGCGGTTGATTTTTTTGAACGGTACTATGAAATCGAGGACATCATGGGTGAGGAGCGCCCCTTTCACAATCCCCTGCCCGAAAAACCCGTCCGCACCCCGAGGGAAGCGGGGGGCATGGCCCGGAAATTGCGCGAAGAATGGGGGCTCGGTGTCGATCCCCTTCCCAATCTCCATGAGCTCATGGAACTCAAAGGCATCAAAGTTTGCGAAGTCCCAAGTAAAAACCAGGCCTTTGACGGATTTTGCTCGGCCACCGAACGGGGACCCGTGGTGGTGCTCGCCGCCTGGCTCAATCGTAATCTTCTCCGCAAGCGCGCCACCGAAGTCCATGAACTGGCCCACGTCATGGCCCGGGTTCCCGGGGATTTGGAAGAGAAAGAAGAGGAAAAAATCGTCTGGAGTTTCGCCGGAGAGTTGTTGCTGCCCGAAGAGGCCTTTGTCGATGCCTTTGGAAAAAACCGACATAGTCTCTCCATTCCGGAACTGATTCACATCAAACATCTTTTTGGCGCCTCCATCATGTCCATCATTTTTCGCGCCCGCTCTCTGGAGTTGATTGATGAATCCCTGTACCGGGAATTCTGGAAACACGCCAACAAACACCAGTGGCGCAGTCAAGGGGAGCCGGGCGATGAAGGCTACCAGGGGAACGAATCGCATTCCCGGTTTCGGCAGCTCGTGCTGCGCGCGGCGGTGGAGGAGCGCATCACGCGCAGCAAAGCGGCCGCACTTTTACACACGGATATCGATACCATCCGAAAACAAGTGGGAGTGATTATCCAGGAATGAAAGCCGGGCGGGTTGTCGTGCAGGATGCCAATGTCATCGTGGATCTCATCGAAGCCGAGGTCCTCGAGGCCTGGCTTGGCATGGGCTTCGAAACATGGACAACGGATTTTGTGGTGAACGAGATTCAAGAGCCAAAACAAAAGGCCGCCATTCTTAAGGCGATTGAAAATGGCCACATTCACGTTGCCCTTGCCTCCGAGGAAAATCAAAGACAAGAATTCGACATCCTTCTGACGCTGCACATCAAATGGGCTGTTTCCATACCCGATGCCAGCGTTTTGCGCCATGCGATGACCACCGGGGCGCTGTTGATGACCGGCGATGGAAGATTACGCAAGGCGGCTGAAGGAGAAAAGGTTGAATTTAGAGGGGTTTTGTGGGCGCTGGATCAATTGGTTGCCGAAGGGCGTTTGACGCCCTGCGTCGCAGCTGACGCATTGGAACGCATGCTCGCCGCCGGAAGCTACCTCCCACGCGCCTTGTGTCAGGAAAGACTCAAAACTTGGAAAACGAAAGTTCGATAAAATGGCTCACGGAGAAATCGATGTTTGATGCCACAAAGTTTTTCCGAAACCAAACGGAAAATCATCTTCCGCATTTTCCGACCGTCGGAAACCCTAATGAAACCAATCCCGATCGTCGGAAACCGAGTACAATCCCCGTCTTCGTCGCGTAGCGACGGTCGAGGCATAGCCGTGGATTTCAATCCACTGGACCGACACGACCCGATCCTGTGCGCCGCGTAGCGTCGCCTGACGGACCTGGGGATTTCAATCCCCGCAGAGAGGATGATGGGGTTAAAACCCCCAGGTCCGTCAACCGTCGCTACGCGACGGGTGGACAGGCGGGGGACAGGTACCGTGGGTTGAAACCCTGAGCCTTATAAACAAATAAATGCGATAAGGTCCGGGTGTTCGGGCCGAAGGTCCGAGCCGATACCAGCCCGGGGGGG
>JAFIGC010000282.1 GCA_020831635.1 Verrucomicrobiota bacterium
AGACCTTCACCCTGCACCCCGACGACCTGCCCGCATTCGAGGAAGCCGTGCGCACTCTCCCGGGGCAGCAGTCGGTGATTCCCACGGATGGCGACACGTTACTGTTCCTTGAGCAGGAGGGGAAGCTGACCTTGGAATGCACCAACGTCGAGACCGGCAAGCACCAGCGGACGTTGCCCCGATCGCGGGCCGATGCCGAAGTCTGGATCCCGCTTCAACGCGGATACGTGCTTCAAGCGGTCAAGGCCGGATTCACCACTTGGCGGATGCAGGATTCGCTCTGCCCCATCCAGTCCGAGAAGGAGGATGGCGGGATCCACGTGCTGATGCCCATGCGCTACGAAGGGGAGGCCAAGTTCCCGGCCCCCGGCAAGGCCCGGCAAGGCCCGGCAAGAGGATCAACCAGATCCGGCGGAAACGCCCACCCCACAACCCGAACCCCCAAAGGAGGACGCCATGTCCATGAATCCCCCCGAATACGACCCGACCGACGCCGAGGGCCAGCCCCCCGACAACACGGTGCCGTTCCCCGTGCCCGAGCCCCGGCAGGAACCCGAGAGCCTCGAAGACCTGCTGGTGATGGTCCAGGATGCCCGCAGCCAGGTCCGCGACCTGAACAAAAGCCTGGGCGACATCGCGAGCTTCATCCGGACGCAGAAGAAACAGGACAAGCAGCTCCGCAGTGAACTGTCCAACGCCAAGGGCGTGCTCGAAAAGCTCCGCGACATCGCGGCCTGATCGTTCCGACGCCCGGAATCCCCGCCCGCCCGTCTTCCGACTGTCGGAAGGCGGGCGGGTTCATTTCATCCCACAACCCAAGGAGCTGTCATGGGATACAGCCACTATTGGCGACAAACCAACTGGACGAAGGACGACCGGGAGGGCTATGTCCAGGCCCTGCCGATGATCCGCGACATCGTGCATGTCCGTTACCCCGACATTCTTTGCCAAAGCTTCGGCCTGCAACGCCCGCCGGTCGTCAACGCCCTGAGAATCGAGTTCAACGGGGTGGACGGGTGCGAGGACTTCCTTTTCGCAAACGGCGTTCGCCGTCCCCAATACTGCAAAACCGGACACCTGCCCTACGACCTCCCGGTCTGCGAGGTGTTGCTTGTTCTGCACGCCCACTGCCTCAACCTGAAGCTCAGTTCAGACGGGCTGAGGAAGAGGGGCGGCCTGCTGGTGCCCGCCGAGGACAACTGGGCAGAGGCACTCGCAAATATCCGCAAGCACTATTCAGGGCTGAACCTGCGCGGCTTCGCGCTGACCTAAACCCTTTCCCGCACTGCGGGGATATCGGACCGCTCTCCACCGTGGAGGGCGGTCTTTCTGTAACCATAACCGACAAAGGAAAACGAAAATGCAAACTCCCTACAACGTCAAACTCAGCCTGTTCCGTGGCGCGGCCATCATCCCGCATGTCTGTCTGACCCTGACCGTGCTCGCCAGCTCCAAACTGGAGGCCCTCAACCGAGCCGAAACCGAAATGAACGTAGTGGTGGACGACGACGAATACGCCGCCGCGACCGAAGCCAAGCCCGTGTGGGGCACCGATCCCCGGGCACCTGCGGCGAAGCGTGCGCTGGCCCTGGCCGCGTGAGGCAAGCACACCCCAAAACAGGCCGGAATTCCCCGGTCTGTTTTTTTTTTACATAAGTCTTGCAATTATAAAATTTCCGATGAAAATGAGATCATGACTTGACGCATCATTTTTTATAAGATCGAATAAAACCTTCGAAGTTGTGGTTTCGACCGCAAAGTAGTGACTTAGACGTTGCATGGATTTTACCCGGTAACAGAAAATTTTTACCCGGTATCAGAGTAAAAAGCCCAAGTGGCTTATAAATGGGTTTTCACATTTGTTATGCATATAGCATACGAATTGAAAAAGGCTAAACGCCAATGTGGTTGGGTTTTTTCACCCACCAGTAAAGAGTAAGACAAGGAACCGGTTTCTTAGGCGCAAACACGCTAATTACATTGTAACACGGGAAACCTGATGCCTGGGTAAGCAAATGCCCAGTGAGTGGAACAAGGCCAAATGCCAATCTTGATAGGTGTCCGCACCCATCAGTGAAATGGAATGACTTGAGCCTTGGGAAGAGGGAGGCAAAAATACCTGACACAACCGTCATAAACCTGTTTTGACGATCAGGTGTTCGCCTGAAAATGAGGCCAGCCCAGGGCTGGCGACGTATGTATAAATTTTTGAGGAGAATAATTATGAAAAGTTTCAACAGAGTCGCGTTCAAAGCGGCCGCGCTAGAGATGTTCAAAGATGTCAACGTGAGTTCAGAGAGTGGCATTCAACCAGATGAATTCACTTGGGTGAAGGAAGGTGAAAAAATCTACCTCATGATTGAGGCGCATGGAAAACTTTTGGATGTGTACACACCAGATGAGCGGGGTAACCCGGAATTTACAGATTACATCCCTGTTCAGCGTCGCTCCAAAGAGCTTTTCGAAGAAAGAGCCAAACACCTGTATGCTTCGACTATGAGTGGCTTGTGGGTACCGGAGGACAAAATCACTTGGGTTGAGGAAGGCATGACCAAATGCCTCGTGTTCGAAAACAACGCTAGACTGCTTGCTGTCTTCATATCAGATGAAACTGGAAACCCGGAGTTCACCGACTACATCCCCGTTGCGTACCGTGGAGATGAGGATTTCAAAACGAAGGCCGAAAGGCTTTATTTTGAAGGGTCCGACGAGGGCGGGTCCGTCTGTCAACCGGGTGAAATCACCCAGGTTGAGGAAGA
>JAFIGC010000096.1 GCA_020831635.1 Verrucomicrobiota bacterium
CTTGTCCGCCATGTTGCGATTTCTTCAAATGTGGGAGGAATGTTCATTTAACGTTTCAGTCCACCGGACCGCGTACTCGCGGTTCGGTGCGACTGCTGGTTGGCAATATGGGTTTTAACCACAGATGGCACGGATTCACACAGATTTTCATTTCTTTTAGGAGTTTAGTTTGTTTCCAGGGTTTTGGCAATGCGATTCCTGAGTTCGTTGATATTTTTCTTCTGAATGACTCCGTTCACATGTTTTTTTTTCCTCACACAATATCCGTGTCCATCTGTGCTATCTGTGGTTCAATTCTTCTGATCCTTTGCCGCCAACAAGTGGTTCAACGGGTCCATTGATCCACCCGAAAAAGTGGATCATTTTCTAAAATAGAGGTAAATTAACGCTTCAAGGTTAACAAGGCTTCGCTGACTCAATCATGCATGTTTGTAAGGTGCAGGCAAGATCATTTTCTTCAATCATCGTTTTTTCCGTTTTTTGGCTTGCGATTTGATTATACATACAAGGAGATGATGGACCATGCGGATGTGAAAACCACGATGATTTACCCCCAGACCATCCCAAGTCGAACCTTTGAAACCACGGATGGCTTCGACCAACCTTCGGGCCTCAAATGATGGAAGAACCACGAAAGGTTTCACAAGAGCAGACCTCAAATGAAACTGACAGCCAATTCCTGAATCTTTGGTATTGTCTAGTATGTGTGTAAAGTGCAGGCCTTGCCGCAGGGGGGGCGATTCGGGCTTATGGTGACGTTTCGGGCACAGAGTCATTGCTCCCCTCATTGGTGCCCGCCACCGGAGAACAACGACGCTATCACATTCATGATGGAAGCCCAGGGCACTGTGGGCTTGTCTTTTGTCTGGCAAAATCGTATGGAGCTCCCCATGGCAAACATAGGTTTTATACAACATCGACTGGGCCGCACTGACGGCGTTTCTCTGGAAGTGGATAAATTTCGCGCGATTTTGGAGCGCAATGGGCATCGGGTGTTTTATTTGGCGGGGAACGAGGATGTGCCGGGCGGGCAATTCATTTCGGAATTGTACCCTTTTCATCCGGTTACGCAACGGATTTTGATGAATGCCACCCGGGAACTGAAGGACTACGATTCGCCGGGGGCGTTGATGGCTGAGGTGCGGGCGCACTCGGATTTGTTGAAGCCGGGCATGCGCCGTTTTCTCTCGGAGAATCAAATCGATCTGATTTTTCCGAACAATTTGATGTCGGTGGGCTATAATTTGGCCGGGATGCTGGCTTTGCACGAGGTGATTCGGGAAACCGGGGTGCGTACGGTGTGTCACAACCACGATTTCTGGTGGGAGGACAGCGGGGAAGTGTATCCGACTTGTCCGGAAGTGGTGTCGTTCTATGAAGAACATGCCCCGCCGACGGATGAGAACGTGCGGCATTTGGTCATCAACCGCATCGGCCAGGCGGAATTGAAGGCCCGCAAGGGCGTGGAGGCGACGGTGGTGCCGAACGTGTTTGATTTTGATCGTCCCTCCTGGGTGCCGGACGATTACAATGCGGATTTCCGGGCCTCGATCGGTTTGGGGGAAAACGATTTGTTTTTCCTACAGGCGACGCGGATTCTGGATCGCAAGGGGGTGGAGCTGGCGATTGATGTGATCGCGGAACTGAATCGACCGGAAAACCGAAGGAAATTGGAATCGTCCCCTTTGTATGACGGACGTTCCTTTGGTCCCGACAATCGGATCGTGTTGGTGTGCGCCGGGTATGTGGAGGGGATCGGCCTGAGCGGTACCTATGAGCAGAACCTGATCGACAAAGCTGCCGAAATGGGGGTGGAGGTGATTTGGTGCGGCGACCGGGTGAAGCACGGGCGGGGGACGGATGCGCATGGAAAAATTTATTCGCTGTGGGATGCCTACGTGGGCGCGGATTTCGTCACTTACCCCAGTTACTGGGAAGGGTGGGGGAACCAATTGATCGAAGCGGTGTTTGCCAAGTTGCCGGTGCTTTTGTTCGAGTATCCGGTGTATGTCTCGGATTTGCGCTTGGCGGAATTCGAGGTGGTGTCGCTGGGGGAAACGCTTGCGGGTCGGGATGCGCGGGGGCTGGTCACGGTGGCGCCGGAGCGGGTCCGGGAGGCCGCGGAAGGGGTGATGGCGTATTTGCAGGACGGGAAACGCCGGGCGGCGGCGGTGCATCACAACTTCGAGCAGGCGCGGAAGTTGTATTCGTATGACGCCTTGGAGCAAATCATAGGCCGGATTCTGGCGGAAAACGGGCTGAACTTGCGGGCGGAGGGTTGAAGATGACGACCCGATCCGCGCCCTTGATCCCCCGTCCGCTCACGCCGGAAGCCTTTGCCCCGTATGGCGAGGTGTTGCGGCGCGACCCGGAGGGGGAGTTGTTTCAGCCGTTGCACACCGAGGGGCAAAGCCGCGGCTGGCGGGTGGCCTTGTTGGATTGTCGGCCCGGACCCGTGCGCCGGGTTCACCGCCATCCGGACAGCGAAGAATGTTTCGCGCTGCTCCAGGGCCGCGCCTGCATCGCGGTGGCGGCGCCGGACACGCCCGAAGAGATTCAGTTGTTTTTTCTGGAAGAACCGATTTGCATTCGTCGAAACGTGTGGCACGAAGTGGTTTCCCGCGAACAGGCCCGGATTTTCATCGCCGAAAACGCCGAAATCAGTGGGGAACCCCTGTTTTTAGACCCTCCGATTGCCTGGCGGGATCCCCGCATGGGACCCTGAAAACGAAAAAAAGTGAAAATACGTTTTGACATGTGGGGGCGGATGGCTATTGTGCGCCCCCATTTCCGAAAAAACACTTGATGTCTTTACAGACGGAAGGTGTCTGGAAACGGACAGACAATCACGCCGATGTGACCGAGGCTCCGGATTTCCGGATGTCCACGGGAGGCAAAACGAAACAAACAGGCCCACGTAGCTCAGTTGGTAGAGCACATCCTTGGTAAGGATGAGGTCAGCGGTTCGATCCCGCTCGTGGGCTCCACGCTCACGCCGCTGAAGTTTAGGTTTGCACACATCGGGGATGGGGGTCGTCCGAACGTCCAGTTGGAAACTCACGACATTTTACTGTTACATTAAAAACCCAAACCTCATTCCAGGAGTATCTCCCATGGCGAAGGAAAAATTCGAACGCACCAAGCCCCACGTGAACGTGGGCACCATCGGACACGTGGACCACGGAAAAACCACGTTGACCGCCGCGATCACCCACGTGCAAGCGCTCAAAGGCCTTGCCAAGGACGTCGCGTACGACGAAGTGGCCAAAGCCTCTGAATCCCAGGGCCGCCGCGACGCGTCCAAAATCGTGACCATTTCCACCTCTCACGTGGAATATGAATCCCCCAACCGTCACTACGCCCACGTTGACTGCCCCGGCCACGCCGACTACGTCAAGAACATGATCACCGGTGCCGCCCAGATGGACGGCGCGATTTTGGTGGTTTCCTCCGTGGACGGTCCCATGCCCCAGACCCGCGAGCACATTCTGCTGGCCCGTCAGGTCGGTGTGCCCGCCATCGTGGTGTTCATGAACAAAGTGGACCTCGTCGACGACGAAGAGCTGCTGGACCTCGTGGAACTCGAAGTGCGCGAACTGCTCTCCAAGTACGATTTCCCCGGCGACGACCTGCCCGTGATCCGTGGCGCGGCCCTTGCCGGTTTGCAAGCCTCCAGCGCCGATGACGCCGGTTGCACTTCCATCACCGAATTGATTGACGCCCTCGACAGCTACATCGAAGAGCCCGTCCGCGACGTGGACCAGCCCTTCCTGATGCCGATCGAAGACGTGTTCTCCATCGAAGGTCGCGGCACCGTGGTGACCGGACGCGTGGAACGCGGAATGATCAAGACCGGTGAAGAAGTCTCCATCGTCGGCATTCACGACACCGTCAAAACCACCGTGACCGGTGTGGAAATGTTCCGCAAGGAATTGGGCCAGGGCCAAGCGGGCGACAACGTCGGCTGCTTGCTTCGCGGCACCAAAAAAGATGACGTGCAGCGCGGCCAGGTTTTGGCCAAGCCCAACACCATCACCCCCCACACCCAGTTCAAGTGCGAAGTCTACGTCCTGTCCAAGGACGAAGGCGGACGTCACACTCCCTTCTTCAAAGGCTACCGTCCCCAGTTCTACTTCCGTACCACGGACGTGACCGGCGACATCGAGTTGCCCGAAGGCGTGGAAATGGTGATGCCCGGTGACAACGTCTCCATGAACGTGACGTTGATTCAGCCGATCGCCATGGAACAGCACATGCGCTTCGCGATTCGTGAAGGTGGCCGCACCGTCGGCGCCGGACGCGTCACCGAAATCCTCAAGTAAACTTCACAAACGTGTCCATCCCGTTTTCGGACGGGATGGACGCGAATTTCCGCCCGGGAAATCCTTCCCGAAAATTTCACCCAGGTCAGTAGCTCAATTGGCAGAGCACCGGTCTCCAAAACCGGGGGTTGGGGGTTCGAGGCCCTCCTGACCTGCCAGCTTTCAGCGTCAACCGACGACATTCACAACACACAAGAGTTTCAACACATGGCAACATCAGGACCCATCGCCCGCCTCAGTACCTTCGTGAAGGACGTCCAGGCGGAACTGCTCAAATGCACTTGGCCGACATGGCCGGAGTTGCGGCAGTCCACCGTGGTGGTCATTATCAGCTTTTTGTTGTTGGGACTGTTTGTGTCGGTGTCGGATGTCATTCTGCGCGCGCTGGTACAGGCGATTCTCTAATTTTGGAAAGAAACGGACAGACACTATGAAAATGCAATGGTTTGTACTGCACGCTCTTTCCGGGCAGGAATTCAAAGTGAAACAAAACATCGACCGCCGTCTACAGATCGAGGAAATGGGCGATCTCATCGAAGAGGTCCTCATTCCCACGGAAAAAGTTTCCGAGGTCAAGATGGGCAAAAAGCGGGAGATGACCCGCAAATTTTATCCGGGCTATTTGCTCGGGAAATTGGCGCTTTACAACGACGACAACAGTATCAATGAACGGACATGGCACTTCATTCAACAAACGCCCGGGATCATCGGGTTCGTGGGCGGCGACAAACCGGCGCCCCTGAAAGAGAGTGAAGTGGAAAACATCCTCAATCAAATTGAGGACAAGAAAGCCAAGGTCACGCCCAAGATCAACTTTGACGTGGGTGAGACCGTGAAGATCAACGACGGACCTTTTGAAAACTTTACCGGTGATGTCGACGAGATCACCGACAAGGGGATCAAGGTTTCGGTTTCGATCTTTGGCCGGACCGCGCCCGTGGAATTGGAATACTGGCAAGTCGAAAAAATCAGCTAGGTGTGGATACGAGACTATGGCAAAAAAAATTCAAGCATATATCAAACTGCAGATTCCCGCCGGCAAGGCGAATCCCGCTCCGCCGATTGGCCCCGCTTTGGGATCAAAAGGTGTGAACATCATGGAATTCTGCAAGGCGTACAACGCGGCTACCCAGGACAAGGCCGGCATGATTATTCCCGTGGTGATCACGGTATATCAGGACCGTTCCTTCACCTTCGAGCTGAAGAGTCCGCCGGCGTCCGTTCTTTTAAAGAAGGCCGCGGGCATCGCGAAAGGCAGTCCGATTCCGAATCGGACCAAGGTTGGCAAGGTCACCCGTGACCAACTTGCCGCCATCGCCGAAGAAAAAAAATCCGATTTAAATGCCGCCTCCGTGGAGGCTGCCGTCGAAATGATCGCCGGCACCGCCCGCAGCATGGGCATCGAGGTGGAGTAATCCTATGGCCAAACATGGAAAAAAATATCGCAAAGTGACGGAAAACCTGTCCGCCGACAAGCTCTTCGAGCTGACGGAGGCCGTGGAGTTCCTCAAGAAAAACGCATACGCCAAATTTGACGAGACCGCGGAAATCGCATTTCGTCTGGGCGTAGACCCTTCCAAATCCGACCAGGCGGTCCGGGGCAGCGTTTCGCTTCCCCACGGTTCCGGCAAAGACATCCGCGTGGTGGTCTTCGCCAGTGGCCCGGCCGCTGACGCCGCCCGCGAGGCGGGTGCGGATGAAGTGGGTTTCCAGGAAGTCATCGACAAGGTGAAGGGGGGATGGGTCGATTTCGATATCGCCATCGCCACCACCGACGCCATGGCCGAAGTCCGCAAGCTCGGCAAAGTGCTGGGTCCGCGCGGTCTGATGCCGAATCCCCGTAACGGGACCGTCACCGAAGACACCGCCGCCGCCGTGAAGCAATTCAAAGCGGGTCGGGTGGAATTCAAGATGGACAAGGCCGGCAATGTGAACATTCCCTTTGGCAAGTTGTCCTTCGAGACCGCCATGCTGGAAGAGAATGGCAAAGCCGTCATTGCCTCGGTCATGGCCGCCAAGCCCAACGCCATCAAAGGCGTATACGTCAAAAAATGTACGGTGAGCAGCACCATGGGTCCGGGACTTCCCCTGGAAGCCCGTGAGCTGAACACCTGATTTCCCGGAGGAATTAAATCATGAGATCTGAAAAAGCATCAATGTTGAATGAAATGCGCGACCGGGTACAGTCCTCCGGATACGTGATCCTCGCGGATTTCGGCTCCATGGATGTGGCCACCACCCAGGAACTCCGCATTCGCCTCCGCGAGGTGGACGCCGAGTTCCATGTGGTCAAAAACCGTATTTTCCAGCACCTCACCTCCGAAATCGGAGTCGAGGACCTGAAAAAAGGGTTGAACGGCCGCACTGCGGTGGTTACCGGACGCGGCGAGGTCACCGATGTGGCCAAAGCCCTGAAAGCATTCACCAAAGAGAAAAAATTTCCCGAAGTGAAGATGGGGGCTCTTGACGGCGCCCATTTGACCGACAAGGACATTGAAAGCCTGGCCGATCTGCCGTCGAAAGACGAGATGCGGGCCAAGTTGCTGGGCACCTTGCTGGCACCCATGTCCCAAACCGTGGGCGTGTTGAACCAAAAAGTTTGCAGCCTGTTGTATGTTTTGAAGGCCATCGAGACCAAAAAGTCCGAAGGCTGACCCGCCGGGCACTCTGCCCAAAGATAAGTTTCCAACCTGAGTCAAGTACCTAATATCAAGGAGAATCATCATGTCCGAAGACGTGAAAACTGAAGAAGCCCCTCAGCTCGAAGGCAAAATGGCTGAGTTCGTGGACTGGATTGAAACCATTTCCGTGCTCGAATTGTCCAAACTCGTCAAAGCGCTCGAAACCCGTCTTGGTGTTTCTGCTGCTGCTCCCGTCGCGATGGCCGCTGGCCCCGCCGCCGGTGGTGGCGATGCCGCGCCTGCCGAGGAGCAAACCGAGTTCGACGTGGTTTTGACTGGCGCCGGTAGCCAGAAGATCCAAGTCATTAAAGAACTGCGTGCCATCACTGGCGCCGGTTTGAAAGAAGCCAAGGAAATGTCTGAATCCGCCCCGAAAGTGGTGAAGGAAGGCGTATCCAAAGCCGAAGCAGAAGAAATCAAAGCCAAGCTGGAAGGCGCGGGCGCTTCTGTCGAAATCAAGTAATTTTTTACTTGAAAAACTTGATAGTGTCACCACCCCGATGTATTGGGGTGGTGACCTATTCGCATGCCTGCATGGAAATTTCGCGTTCCATGCAGGTATTTCCAACTTTCCGCGATAAGGTGCAGCAGCATGGTTGATAGAATAAATTACGGATCGATTGAAGAGGTCATTACCCCTCCGAATCTGATTGACATCCAACGTCAATCTTTCCTTGAATTTTTGCAAGCGGACACCGACCCCATGGAGCGCGAACCCATCGGCTTCCAGGCGGTTTTCCAGGAAATTTTCCCCATTGAGAGTTACGATGGCCAGTGTGTACTGGACTTCGTGAAGTACGAAATCCACCCGCCGAAAATGGGGGAGATGGAGTGTATTCGTGAAGGGGCAACCTTTGCGGCACCCCTTTATATCACTTTCCGCCTGAAAGACGGCGAAGAAGTCCGTGAAGAGGATATCTTCATGGGCGAAATCCCGCTGATGTCCCGGGACGGCAGCTTCATCATCAATGGCGCCGAGCGCGTCATTGTCAGCCAGTTGCACCGTTCTCCCGGCATTTGCTTTGAATCCAGCATCCACGCCAATGGGTCCACGCTCTTTTCCTTCCGCATCATTCCCGATCGCGGCACTTGGATTGAGGTGCAGTACGACACCAACGATCTGATCAACGTCTATTT
Organism: Verrucomicrobiota bacterium; assembly: GCA_020831635.1. Taxonomy (GTDB): domain Bacteria; phylum Verrucomicrobiota; class Kiritimatiellia; order SS1-B-03-39; family UBA6053; genus PXAS01. Next base: position 8,141 of record JAFIGC010000096.1, read on the forward strand.
GGACCGCAAACGCCGTCGCCGGAAATTCCTGGCCCCGACCCTGTTCCGGGCCTTGGGCTATGGTACCGACGAGGAATTGCTCAGTCTGTATTACGATTTCGAGAAAATCTCGATCACCAAGAAAATCAAAGAAGCCGACCTCCGCAACAAGGTGTTGAAAATCGACATGGTGGATCCCGATTCCCAAACCATGATCGCCCGTAAATTCGAGCCCTTGACCTTGGACTTGATTTCGCAGCTTTCCGCCGCCGGCTACACCTCCGTGGAAATCGTGAACATTGCCTTCGACGAAGGCCTGTTCCTGAAATCCGTGGAAAAAGATCCCAGCCGCGACACCGAAGAAGCGCTCAAGGACATCTACGCCAAGTTGCGTCCCGGCGATCCGCCTTCCGTGGCCAACGCCAAGCAAATGCTCTTGCGCATTTTCGGCGATCCCCGCCGCTACGACCTCGGTCGCGTGGGCCGCTACAAAATCCGCCAGAAACTCAACAACCACGCCAATCCGGATTCCCGGGTGCTGGAAAAAGAAGACTTGGTGGAAGCGGTTCGTTATCTGCTGAAGCTTCGCATTGGCGAAGGGTCCGTGGACGACATTGACCATCTCGGCAGCCGTCGTGTCCGTACCGTGGGTGAACTCATGGAAGGGCAGGTCCGCGTGGGCTTGGCCCGTACCGAACGTCTGGCCCGCGAGCGCATGACTGTCTTCGACGCCACCGTCGAGAAACTGACCCCGCAACGTCTGGTGAATCCCAAGGCCCTTTCCGCGGTCATCAAGGATTTCTTCGGTCGTTCCCAGTTGTCGCAATTCATGGACCAAACCAATCCCTTGGCCGAACTGACGCACAAACGCCGTTTGTCCGCGTTGGGTCCGGGCGGTTTGAGTCGTGAACGCGCCGGCTTTGAAGTGCGTGACGTGCACACGTCGCACTATGGCCGCATCTGCCCGATTGAAACGCCGGAAGGCCCGAACATCGGTTTGATCAGCTCCCTGTCTACCTATGCCCGCGTGAACGAATTCGGCTTCATTGAAAGTCCCTACCGGGTCGTCAATGACTCCGTGGTCACCAAAGACGTGGTCTTCCTGTCCGGTGACGACGAAGAACGCTTTATCATCGCCCAGGCCAACGCGCCATTGGACGAAAACGGCAAGTTCGTGAACGACACCGTTTCCGTTCGCCGTGCCGGTGAATTCGAGTTGGTCCCCGCAAGCGAAGTCACGCACATGGACGTGTCTCCCCTGCAAATGGTTTCGGTGGCGACCTCGTTGATTCCGTTTTTGGAGCACGACGATGCGAACCGCGCCCTCATGGGATCGAACATGCAACGTCAGGCCGTGCCCTTGATGATTACCGACCGTCCCTATGTGGGAACCGGTGTCGAAGCGCGGGTCGCCAAGGACTCCGGTGTCGTGGTTGTGGCCAGTCAGGATGGTGTGGTTGCCCGGGTGACCGCCCGTGAAATCATCATCAGCCGCGATGGGTCTCCGCCCACCCGCCGCACGTCCGAAAGTGAATACGAGCGCTATGAACTGCGCAAGTTCATGCGGACCAACGCCGGTACCTGTGCCAACCATCGTCCCATCGTCAAAGTGGGCCAAGTGGTCAAAGCCGGACAGGTTTTGGCCGACGGCGCCGCCACCGACCAAGGCGAATTGGCGCTCGGACGCAACGTACTCGTGGCCTTCATGCCCTGGTGCGGATATAACTTCGAAGACGCGATTCTCCTCAACGAGCGCATGGTGAAAGAAGACGTGTACACGTCCATCCACATCGAAGATTATGAATGCGACGCCCGCGATACCAAATTGGGACCCGAGGAAATCACCCGGGACATTCCCAATGTCGGCGAGGAAGCGCTCAAAAATCTGGACCACGACGGTATCATCCGCGTGGGCGCGGAAGTGAAACCCGGCGATATTCTCGTCGGCAAAATCACCCCCAAGAGCGAGACCGAACTGGCGCCGGAAGAGCGTTTGTTGCGTGCGATTTTCGGGGAAAAAGCCGCGGATGTCCGCGACACCTCGTTGACCGTGCCTTCGGGCACCACGGGCATTGTGATGGACGTGAAAATCACGTCCCGCAACACCCTGCAGAAGAGCAGCAAGCTGACCCCGAGCGAGAAACGTCGCCAGGCCAAGGCCATTCACGAAGACAACAAGAGCAAGTCCGCGGAAATCACCGAATCCTTGACGGAAGCGTTGAGCAACATCCTTTTGGGGGAAAAGATTCCCCTGGACGTGATCAACTCCAAGACCGACGAGATCATCATTCCCGCGAACCGCAAGATCACCAAGACCTTGTTGCGCAAATTGGCCGCCGCCCACAAGTACGTGGAAATCGACCCCAGCCCCATCCAGATCAAGATCCAGGGCATCATCTCCGAATTCAACAGCAAATTTGCCGAGTTGGAAGAAGAGTATGACCGCAACATGGACCGTTTGGAAAGCGGCGACGACGTCGATCCCGGCGTGGTCAAGAAGGTGAAAGTCTACTTGGCCACCAAGAAGAAGCTGCAAGTCGGTGACAAGATGGCCGGTCGACACGGGAACAAAGGCGTCATTGCCAAGATCGTTCCCGAAGAAGACATGCCCTTCCTGCCCGACGGCACCCCGGTGGACATCGTCTTGAACCCCTTGGGCGTGCCCAGTCGTATGAACGTGGGGCAGGTGCTTGAAACCCATTTGGGTTGGGCCTGCCATACCCTCGGTCTGCATGCGGCCACCCCGGTGTTCGACGGGATTCCCGAGTCCGAAATCTGGAAGCTCATGGACAAAGCCGGATTGCCGAAATCCGGGAAAACCAAGCTTTTCGACGGACGGACCGGCGAATCTTTCGACCAAAAAACGGTTGTGGGCATGATTTACATGCTCAAGTTGCACCACTTGGTCAGCGAAAAGATCCACGCCCGTGCGGTGGGACCCTATTCGTTGGTCACGCAGCAGCCGTTGGGCGGCAAAGCGCAATACGGCGGACAGCGTTTCGGGGAAATGGAAGTCTGGGCGTTGGAAGCCTACGGCGCCGCGTACTCCCTGCAGGAAGTGCTGACCGTGAAAAGCGACGACTTGCAAGGCCGTACCCGCATTTACGAAGCCATCGTCAAGGGCCACAATAGCCTGGAAGCCGGCTTGCCGGAATCCTTCAACGTTCTGATGAAGGAAATGATGGCCCTGGGCCTGGATATCCAAGTCAAACCCGCCAAGGAGGGCTAACGCCGCTCCCGACTGTCGCGGGGGGCTTCCCCCCGCGAACCTCTCTCTTCTCTTCTTTTACACACACACATGGAGAAACCAAGCTGTGGAAAATTCTGAAACGACACTGATCAAAGGGTTTGAACCTGTGACCGGCCATGACCACGCCGTCATCAACATTGCCTCCCCCGACACCATCCGCAACTGGGCCATGCGCAACGGGGAGTTACAGGAAGTCAAAAATCCTGAAACCATCAACTACCGTACCTTCAAGCCTGAAAAGGGCGGACTGTTTTGCGAACGCATTTTCGGACCCACCAAGGACTGGGAATGCGCCTGCGGAAAATACAAACGCATCAAGCACAAGGGCGTGATTTGCGACCGTTGCGGGGTGGAAGTCACCCTGTCCAGCGTTCGCCGCGAACGCATGGCCGCCATTGAGTTGGCCGTGCCCGTGTCACATATCTGGTTCTACAAGTGCACCCCCTCCCGTTTGGGCATGGTCATGGACATGACCGCGCGCTCTCTCGAGCGCGTCCTGTACTACGAGGACTACATCGTCGTCGATCCCGGCGACACCCCCTTGCAGGAAAAACAACTCCTCAGCGAGTTGGAAATGCGTGAAGCCGAAGAAAAATACGGTGAACTCGCGTTCGTGGCCAAAATGGGCGCCGAAGGTGTCCGCGACATCATGGCCAACATGGATATCGAAGCCGAGATCGAAGCCATTCAGGAAGGCATTGAAGCCACCGGCTCCAAGCAAAACCTGAAAAAGCTGACCAAACGGCTGAAAACCCTTCAGGCCTTCATCGATGCCAATACCCGTCCGGAATGGATGATTCTGGAAGTGCTGCCCGTGATTCCCCCGGACTTGCGTCCGTTGGTGCCCCTCGAAGGCGGTCGTTTCGCCACCTCCGACTTGAACGATCTTTATCGCCGCGTCATTAACCGCAACAACCGGCTCAAGAGCCTGTTGCAGTTGAAAACCCCCGACGTGATCATCCGCAACGAAAAACGCATGTTGCAGGAGGCCGTGGACGCGATGCTGGACAACGGACGTCATGGACGTGCGGTGACCGGCGCCGGAAACCGTCCCCTCAAGTCTTTGAGCGACATGCTCAAGGGCAAACAGGGCCGCTTCCGTCAGAACCTGCTCGGCAAGCGCGTGGACTACTCCGGTCGTTCCGTGATTGTCGTGGGTCCCGAGCTGACCATCAAGCAATGCGGTTTGCCCAAGAAAATGGCCCTGGTGCTGTTCGAGCCCTTCATTATCCGCCGCCTCAAGGAAATGGGCATCGTCCATACCGTGCGTTCCGCCAAAAAGCTGATCGAACGGGAAGCGGACGAAGTGTGGGACATTCTCGAAGAAGTGACCAAAGGCCATTCGGTGCTGCTCAACCGCGCCCCGACCTTGCACCGTTTGTCGATGCAGGCCTTTGAACCCACCCTGATCGAAGGGTCCGCGATTCGTTTGCACCCGCTCGTTTGTACCGCCTACAACGCGGACTTCGACGGCGACCAGATGGCGGTGCACGTGCCCCTTTCCGTGGAAGCGCAGATGGAGACCCGCCTGCTGATGCTGGCCTCCAACAACATCTTCTCGCCCTCCAGCGGCAAACCGATCACCACCCCGTCCCAGGACATTTGCTTGGGCGCGTATTACATCACCACCGCTTCCCAGCGCGACCGGATTGCCGAGCGCACCGGCGCGATCAAGGAAAACGAGCATTTGCCGATTATGGCCGATGCCAACGAGGTGCATACCGCCTATGACGAAGGGGTCTTCCATTTGCATGACCGCATTCGCTTCAAGAACCCCGACTACCAGCGGGAAACCATCTTCGGCGACGAAACCAAATCCGTGATCACCACCACCGTGGGTCGCGTGTTCTTCAACGAAATTTGGCCGGACAGCCTCGGATTTTTCAACGCCGTGGTCCCCAAGAAAAAACTCGGGGACTTGATCTGGCGTTGCTATCAGACCGCCGGACACGCCGAAACCGTACTCATGCTTGACCGCTTGAAAGAGCTGGGTTTCGAAATCGCGACCAAGTCGGGGATCTCCATCGGGATCATCGACATGAACATTCCCGCCGAGAAGCAAAAGCTGCTGGACACCGCCAATAACCAGCTCACCGAAGTCGAACTCCAGTATCGCAAGGGGATCATCACCGACGGCGAACGTTACAACCGCATCATTGACATTTGGACCCACACCACCGAGGAAATTACCAACGTGATGTTCCGGGCCATGGAATACAACGAAAACCAGGACCACATCAATCCGATTTTCGTGATGGTGGATTCCGGCGCCCGTGGTTCCAAACAGCAGATCCGTCAGTTGGCGGGGATGCGCGGTCTGATGGCCAAGCCCTCCGGTGAAATCATCGAACGCCCGATTCTCTCCAACTTCCGCGAAGGGTTGACCGTGTTGGAATACTTCATCAGTACCCACGGCGCCCGGAAAGGTCTGGCCGATACCGCGCTGAAGACCGCCGACTCCGGGTACATGACCCGGAAGCTGGTGGACGTGGCCCACGATATCATTGCCATTGAACCCGACTGCGGGACCACCAATGGCATTGAAGTCAAGCCCATCATGGAAGGGGACGAAGAACTCGTCAGCGTCGGAAGCCGCTGCATTGGACGCACCGCGCTCCAGGACGTGCTCGACCCCTACACCGGCAAGATCATCGTCGCCGACGGCCAACAGATTGACGAACGCGTGGCCCAGAAGATTGACCATGCCGGCATCGAAGTCATGAAGATCCGCAGTGCCCTGACTTGCGAAAGCAAGCGCGGGGTCTGCGTCAAGTGCTATGGGGTGAACCCGGCCACGGGCGCCACCGCCCAGCTCGGTGAATCCATCGGCATCATCGCGGCCCAGTCCATTGGCGAACCCGGCACCCAGCTCACCATGCGGACCTTCCACGTCGGCGGTGTGGCCAGCAGTGTCTTCAAAAACCCCGAGATTTCCACGCGGAACGCCGGGGTCATGAAGTACATTGATGTCCGCGCGGTCGAAAGTGTGCTCGAAGACGGCACCAAAGGCTGGACGGTGCTGAACAAGAACGGTGCCATCGGCATTTACGACAAGGACGGACGCGAGTTGGAACGGCATACCACCATGATCGGTACCCAGATTTACGTGGGTGACGGTGAAAAGGTGAAGAAAAACATTCCGTTCATGAAATGGGACCCCCACAACGTGCCGATTATTTCCGAGCACAGCGGGGTGATCAAATTCCACGACTTCATCGAAGGCGTCACCATCCGCAAGGAAATGGATGCCCAGACCGGCTTGGAAAACACCACCGTTCAGGAACATAAAGAAGACCTGCACCCACAGATCATCGTTGTGGACGAGAAAAGCGGTGAGACCCTCAACTATTACGCCATTCCTTCCGGTGCCCAGGTTTCCGTGACCGAAAACATGCGCGTGACCGCCGGTACCGCGCTTGCGAAAACGCCCAGAAAAGCGGCCAAGACCAAAGACATTACCGGGGGTCTGCCCCGGGTGGCGGAATTGTTTGAAGCCCGCAAACCCAAAGAAGCCGCGGAAATCGCGAAGATCGACGGGATTGTGGACTTCGAAGGATCCAGCCGCGGCAAACGCCGTCTGATCGTCCGCGATCCGGAAACCGGAGAAGCCGAGGAACATCTGATCCCGATGGGCAAGCACGTGGTCGTCTTCCGGGGAGACGTTGTCAAAAAAGGACAACAGCTCACCGAAGGCCCGATCGTGCCCCACGAATTGTTGGAAGTCTGCGGACCCCAAGCCTTGCAGGAGTATCTGGTGAACCAGGTGCAGTCCGTGTATCGGGTTCAGGGCGTGGAAATCAACGACAAGCACATCGAGATCATCGTGCGGCAGATGCTGCAAAAGGTGAAGATCGAAGATTCCGGCGACACCGACCTCCTTTGGGGGGAACAAGTGGACCGTCTGGACTTCGAGGACATCAACCGCAAGGCGATTGCCGAAGGTCGTCGTCCCGCCGAAGCCATCCCCGTGCTCTTGGGCATCACCAAAGCCTCTTTGGAAACCGAAAGCTTCATCTCGGCGGCGTCCTTCCAGGACACCACCCGGGTGTTGACCGAAGCCGCGTCGCTCTCCAAGCGCGACGAACTCCGCGGATTCAAGGAAAACGTGATCATGGGTCACTTGATTCCCGCCGGCACCGGTTTCGAAATGTACCGGAACATTCGCCTCAAATTCGCTTCCGAGCCCCTTTCGGCGGACGAATTGATGGGTGAAGAGATGTTCGACGAGAAAAAAACCATCGAAAACTAAAAACCGGGATTGCCAGGCCGTGTTTCATTGTGATATGGAACACGGCCCACAATTTCAATTCATCAGGAATTTCAAATATGCCGACAATCAATCAATTGGTGCGGAACGGACGCAGTCCCATCCGCAAGAAAAGCAAGTCACGCGCGTTGCAGCAATGTCCGCAACGCCGCGGGGTGTGTCTTTTGGTGAAAACCCAGACCCCGAAGAAGCCGAACTCCGCCTTGCGGAAGATCGCCCGTGTACGCTTGACCAACGGTCAGGAAGTCACTGCCTACATCCCCGGCGAAGGCCACAACCTGCAGGAACACAGCATGGTGCTGGTCCGCGGTGGACGTGTGCCCGACCTTCCCGGTGTTCGCTATCATATCGTTCGCGGTGCTTTGGACTGCCTTGGGGTGGACAAGCGCAAACAGGGTCGCTCCAAATACGGCGCCAAACGCCCCAAACAGAAATAACAACCTTTTAGGATACTCATATGGCCAGACGTCATCGTTCTGTTAAACGGGAAAGCATTCCCGATCCGAAATTCCAAAGCACGGAAGTCAGTCACTTCGTCAATCAGTTGATGCGTGACGGAAAAAAATCCATCGCCCAGAAGGTGTTTTACACCGCGCTGGAGCAGGTGGAGGAAAAAACCAGCGGAAACGCCTTGGAAGTGTTTGAAAACGCGATCGAAAACGTTCGCCCGCAATTGGAAGTCAAATCCCGCCGGGTAGGGGGCGCCACCTATCAGGTCCCCATGGAATTGTCCGCCGCCCGCAGCCGTTCCTTGGCCATGCGCTGGATCATCCAATACGCAAAGGCCCGCAAAGGCGTGCCCATGGCCAAAGCGCTTTCCATCGAAATCGTGGATGCCTACAACAATACCGGGGCTTCCGTGAAGAAACGGGACGATACCCACAAGATGGCGCAAGCCAACCGCGCGTTCGCACATTACCGCTGGTAATTCCCCGCGAACCGCACACACCAAAAGGCCGACTTTGTCGGCCTTTTTTTGTGGTCAATGCCTTTTTGATGGTGCGTTTGGCCCCTGTTTCTGGTATCGATGCAAATTCTCCAACCTTCCAATTTTTGAGTTCCCATGTCAGACGAACCTTTCTCCCCAAATCACGAAGCCCGCGAACATCCCCTGGTGATGATCCGCAATATCGGTATTGTCGCGCACATTGACGCCGGCAAAACCACCACCAGCGAGCGGATTCTGTTTTACAGTGGCAAACTCCATCGCATCGGTGAGGTGCATTATGGCACCGCCACCATGGACTGGATGGAGCAGGAACGCGAACGCGGCATCACTATCACCAGCGCCGCCACGACCACGTTTTGGAAAGAGCGCCAGATCAACCTCATAGACACCCCCGGGCACGTGGATTTTACCGTGGAAGTGGAGCGGTCCCTGCGGGTGCTGGACGGGGTGGTGGGGGTATTTTGTGCGGTGGCCGGGGTGCAGCCGCAATCCGAAACCGTTTGGCGTCAGGCCCGCAAATACAAAGTGCCCGGCCTCGCGTTCGTGAACAAAGCGGATCGCATGGGTGCGAACTTTCATCGATGCGTGGAGCAAATCCGCGAAAAACTGCATTTGCCCGCCCACGCCATTCAATTGCCGATTGGCTTGGAGGAAAATTTCCGGGGCGTCGTCGATTTGATCGAACAAAAAGCCTATATTTACGATGATGAAAGCCTGGGGGCGGAGTTTGCCATTGAAGATGTGCCCGCGGACATGGCCGACGATGTGGCCACCGCCCGCATGGAATTGATGGAGGCGGTTGCTGAACAGGACGAAGCCGCGTTGGAGCTTTACATGGAAGAGGGCGAATTGCCCGTGGACATGCTCAAGTCCGCCATTCGACGGCTTACCTGCGCCCATCAATTCGTGGCCGTTTTGGTGGGAAGTTCGCTGAAAAACAAAGGGGTTCAGCCCTTGTTGGATGCCATTGTCGATTATCTGCCCTCACCGCTGGACGTGCCCGTGCCGCACGGTCTGCACCCCAAAACCGAGGAAAAAGTCACCCGCGAGGCCTCCGACCACGAAAAGATGTGCGGCCTGGTCTTCAAAATCGCCAATGACGGCTATGTCGGAAAAATCGCCTTTGTCCGCATGTATTCCGGCATGTTGAAAAAAGGCCAGAACGTTTGGAATCCCCGCACCAACAAGCGGGATCGCCTCGCCCGTATCTTGCGATTGCACGCCAATAGCCGCGAAGAGCTGGATGTCTTGTACGCCGGGGAAATCGGCGGCATCACCGGATTCAAGGATGTGACCACCGGAGACACCATTTGCCTGGAGTCCGATCCCATTCTCCTGGAGCGCATCGAATTTCCCGAGTCCGTCATCGCCATGTCCGTGGAACCCAAATCCACGGCCGACAAAGACGCCCTCATGACCGCCCTGCAAATTTTGGCTGATGAAGATCCGACTTTTTCGTACAGCCTGGACAAGGATAGCGGACAAACCATCATGCACGGCATGGGGGAATTGCATTTGGAAATTCTGCGGGATCGGCTTTTACGCGAACACAAAGTGCAGGCCCGGGCCGGAAAACCGACGGTGACCTATCGCGAAAGCGTCTCGGCCAAAGCGACGCATCGTCAGATTTTTGACCGTGAGTTCGGTGGGAAACGTCAGTTGGCCGAGGTGGAACTTCAGGTGGCGCCGCGGGAACGGGGCAGTGGCAACCGCATCGAATTCAAGGTGAATAAAAATGACTTGCCCGAACCTTATCGGAGCGCCGTGCAGGAAGGAATTGAAGATGCATTGGTCACGGGCATGCTGCGAAACTATCGGATGGTGGATGTGGCCGTCACGGTGACGGACGCGGTGGTTCAGGTGTCCGAAACCTCTGACAATGCCTTCAAAAGCTGTGCGCACATCGGCATGCGGCAGGTTTTATTGGAAGCGCAGCCCATCCTGCTCGAACCCATTATGCAGCTTGAGATTGATTGCCCGGAAGAGCACATGGGGGACGTGCTGGCCGATCTCAATGGACGCCGCGGCAAGATCCGCGACATGGAGGCCACGGGCGAAATACAAAAGATCACCGCCGACGTCCCTCTGGCCGAACTCTTTGGATATACCACCGCGCTTCGCTCCCTCACCAAAGGACGCGCCAGCCAATCTATGGAGCCCAGCACCTTTGCCGAAGTGCCAGCGGACGTGCAGGCGGCCATGCCGCAGTATTAGGCTAGGGATTCCCTTCGCGCAGTACCCGCATCATTTCCGGGACGATGACTTCCTCTCCGCCGCGCTGGTTGGTGTGGTTGCCATCACGGAAATAGGTGCGGTACCGGGAAAGGCCCTCGTCATCATGAATTTTCTGAAATTTTGAGAAGGTGTCGATGTAATAGACGCCGGGTCCGGATTCATTTGCAAGGTCCACGCACATCTTCGCATATTCGGATTGGGGCTCATCGGAACTTTTCCGGGTGCTGCCATCCCGGTCGTCCCCATAATTCCGGGCACCGGCGTTAAACGACAGGGCTTCGTTCCAGAGAAAGATTTCGATTTCCGGGTTGTGCTCCCGCAGTTCCCGAATAATGCGTTCATGGTTGGCCCGTGACTGGGCGAGGGTAATGTCAAAGCGGCCCACGGTATCGGTTCCCACGGCGAAGGCCAGAATCACGGCGTCCGGGTTTTGTTCCTTGACCCAGTCCAATTGGCGGTAACGGTGTCTGCCGTGGCGTCCCGAATCGTCCAAGAAGTCACTGCTGCTGGCACCGGCGCAAGTGTTCCCCCCCACGCGGACGTTGCCGACGTCTTGAAGGGCTCTGGAGAAAACGGGCGGCCAATTGGTCCGGGTCCCGGGAGCGCATTGTACCCAAGGCGCGTCCACTCGTCCATTGGGGTTTTCGGCGGTGCTGGTGCCAATGATCATCATGTACGGTTTGTCCCCGGCCTCAAGTTTTCGGAAAAAACGGGTGGGGCCTCCGCCGCCTCTGGTGGCCGCGGGGGTTCCGGGGGCGGGTCGCAAAGTGGCTGCGGGTCTATCGGGAACCTCGCGAGGCGCTGGAATCGTATCCGCATATTTTTCTTCCAAACCCGCCGCCCAGGTTTCCCAATTTCCAGCATCCGTTTCCCGGCCCTCTTGCCGCAGGGTGGCGGATTGTTGTAGGCTGTAGAGCTTTAAATTTTGCAGCAAAGTGCGGATGCGGGTGGTCCGGGGTTCTTCGATTTCATCGATTTGTTGCAGGAGAATGTTTTGCATTCTTTGGATGCCCGGGTTCTCGGAAGGTTGGGCAGGGCGCAGGGGGCCATCCTCGCGAACCCGGTTTTTTTCCGCCTCAATCAAGGTCTCCGCTTCCGCGCGTCCCGCCCTTTGTTGCTCTTGGCGTTGTTGTTCCAAAAACCCCAGATATTGTGTACGCAGGACCGCCAAGGCTTCGTCGCGGGTTTCATCCAAGGTCGCGATTTCCGCTTCGAGCCGCTCTTCGAGTTCTTCCGGGGTTCGGGTTTGCGCCGTGATCATGGGACAAAAGCCACACCCAAAGAACAAGCAGGTAAGGACGGTGATTTTCATGTGTGATCTCGGGTGGTTCCGCTTCATGGCGTGGTCCTTTCGTTTTGCATCTCTCCTGACACGGGGGCGGCATCCTGAATAAAATATTCTTCCATCTGAATGAAATCCAAGGGATCCAGGCCTTGGATGATTTGCTGCACGTCATTTAATTGTGGCTGGGTGTCGGCGCGTCCGATGATCAGATTCACGCGGTCGCCGGGGGTCAAGGATTGGGCGGTGTCCAGAAAACGGTTGTCCAAATACAGCCATTGCCAAGTGAAAAAACCTTCTCTCAAAGCTTCGGGGGCCGCCTCCGGGTTGACCGGCTTCCAGATTCTGCCCAGCAGGGCCTGTCCATAGTCCGTCATCTGCTCGGCATCCGGTGCGGTGCCTTCGGTCACCAATTCGGCTTCGATGCGGATCCATTCAGGCGGGGTTCTGGCATCCATCGCCTTCCTCCACGCCGTTGCGGAGACCTCAAAAGAGGGCGCGACGTAATACAGGGCAAGGTTTTCCATGCTGCCGCGCCAACCGGCCAGTTCCGGGTCCCCGCCGCCAAACCCCGCGATCAGATCCCAGGGATCTTCGATTTCGGGGAGAATATCGGCTTCAAGTTTTGATTCCCGCTTGCCATTGACCCACACCTCCACGCTGTTTTCCGTGAAAGAAAGGCCCAAATGCAGGGGTGCGTTGGGCGCAAGCGGCATAATGTCGAGCCTTTCTTCGCCATTGTCTTTGCCGGGGCGGACGAGCATTAGCCGTCCGTTTTCGATGCCCACAAACCAAAGGCTCTCCAATTCAAAAGTTCCCAGCCAAAACAAGGTGCCGGCTGCCTGACCGTCCATGGGCGGATGGAGGGCCATTTCCACGTGAAATTGACGGCCCGTCTCCAAGGCCTGCGCCAACGCGGGGCCTGTGTCGGCGGCTTCCAGGAACCCGTCATGGGGTTCAATGCCGCCGAACCACGCGTGCCGGGCCCCGCGCCGGGGAATGCCCTCGCCGTCCCGCACCCAGTTGTCCTCCGCGTCCACCACCGTTCCCGTATGGTTCCGATTGCCCCAAAACCAGAGCATTCCTTGATCTTCCTGCCGGGAATGGGGCCAGGAGGCATCGGCGTCCTCGGCGAAAGCCGGGAGGAGAGGGAGCGTCACGAGCACGAATAGAATCGGGAGGCAAAGACTCCGTAACAATTGTGCTGGGATGGCGAATACGGTCAATTCAGAATTCCTTATCATGCGCATACCATAAAGAATCAACCCGTTCCGTCAATAGGAAACTTTGCGGCTGATTTTTCTCACGACGCGCAAATCCGTTCGCAACCGATCAAAAGAAGAACCAACGGATGGCTGCGCCGTCTAACGGATATGGTCCACATTGCGTCTTTACATTGCAACAGGTATTATCATTGTTTGAACGGTGTGGGAAAACCAAGTTTAAGCAACGACGTAAAATCGGGGTGGGGGTGC
>JAFIGC010000097.1 GCA_020831635.1 Verrucomicrobiota bacterium
GACGGCGATGGGTGTTCTGATATCAATCTGGATGCTCATCATTTTTTGTCCAACGTTACCCTGACCGGACCGAGTGTCAACGAGGTTCGGTCAAGGGGTTTTGTTCTGCGATTTTTTTCCTTCCGTATGAGACTAGGAGCATCGTTAAGAGCATTCCAAGGCCCATGCCAATCATGATCGTTGAAATATAATCCACAACTCCCGCTTTTTTCCCGAGGTCAATCTGAGCGTGGACAATATTCAAGAGTGCGTAAACAATAGTCAGTATGCCTACGGCATACCATCCGTATTGTTCTCCCGCTTTTCGGAAATCGTTACGGTAGCGACCGCTATAGATGAGAATTCCGCCAAGGGTTGCCGCTAGAATGTGTTGGATCATTTCTTATCTTTCCTTGCAGAACGATCTAGGCAACCGGACCGACGTCAGGAGGTTCGGTTTGCCTCTTTGTTGTCATTTGACACCATGTCATGCCAGTGAAGGTACCGTAGAAGCGAAAGTAAACCAAGGCAAAAGAGAGGAATAGAAACCAGCCAAGACCAGAAACGGTATTCATAAATGAACGGCAGCATAATTCCTGCCAGGGAAAATATCACACCAAACCAAACGTATGGCATTAGAAATGCAGAAAAAACGGCCGTGATTATCCGTTTATGTAATATGAGTTGAGGCCTTCCAAGCGCTTCTTCAATTTTGATGAGTATTTTCATTTCTTTTGAAGACAACGTTTAGGCTGTGGGACGCGAAGCGTTCTCACCAGCCGCTTGTTCTACATTTCGTTTGAAAGGTTCAACTAGACCGTGTATTTCTGCATACTGATCAAGCTTACAGTATAGATCATCAGGATCTTTGTAATATTCTGCATCAATTTGGTCTAATCGCAAACTCCAATCAGGTATTTCGCCGCGATGTTCTTCTTCCTCTGAAAGTTTCTTCATCGATTCATAACGTTCTATATGGTCAGATGGAATAGCATTGTCGTAAAATAATATATCTTTAGCTTCTTTAAGTAATTTTAGACACTGAAAAGCTTGAAGAATAAACAAACCATCAACTGCCATTTTGTAATACTCACCTGAATTATTGCTAAAAAACTGTTCAAATCCACCATTAAATACTTCACCATTAAGAACGCATACGGTGTAATATATTTTCTCTGCCTCATTGAGTCCGTCTAATCCTGCCTCGCTGTGGTGAACGCGCTCGACAAGTGACTTCCACAGTTCTCTGACAGGGTCGTATTCTTTAAGTTTCTTGTAATATTCTTTCGAGGCTTCGATACTCTCGCGATTACCTTGTTTGCAAGGCATGCAGAGACCTTCGGTTCTCTCGGCAGTTTCCGGGAGAATCAAAGCACCACATTTTGTGCATGGTATTTTTTCTTTCATCTCAAGTAGAACATTATATTGAATTTCATGGTTTTTTTGGGTTTTCTACATCAATGGGCGTTATCAGTGCAAGCTTTTCCTTTATAAAAACACACTTGACGGTGTAGTTGATGTTTAATATGCTGTGATACAAATGGATATTAAACATCAGTCACCCAACCGTTCCACCTTTCCGGTGGCGAGCGTATTGCAACATGTATTTTCTGTAGTTTGTTTCGGGGTATGTAGATCGGCAGACCCTTGCCGATAACCCATCTTTTCGCGACAAGGGACTGTCGCGGTACTTTAAAACTGGATTTTCCCGCCGTTTCCGATTATCCTCTCCAACATGAAGTCCCCTCATCGTCCCCTGGCCAATCAAACGGAGTTTCCGAGCGTCGGAAGCCCTCCGAAAAAAGCTTCCGAGCGTCGGAAGCGTCGTTTTGGCGTTCGGACGGCGAGGGAGGGCTTTTCTTTGATCGAGGTTTTGCTGGCGGTGCTGGTATTGGGCTTGTCCCTGGTGGCTTTTTTCGGGGCGTTGGGGGATGGGGTGGCCATTGTGGCCAGCGCCAGCCAATATGAAACCGCGCGGACCCTGATGAACAAACTGGAACTGATGGAGCCGCTGGATTTGGAGGATCTGGACGAAGGGGAGGACTCGGGCCACTTTGACGGCGATTTTCGGAATTTTCGCTGGCGGCGGACCATCACCCTGGCCAGTAAGGAAGAGGACGAATTGTATCGGATCGAAACCCGGATTGAGTGGGGCGACCACCGCGATCCGGGCGTGGAAAGCGTGGAAACCTATCTGCACCTCCCCACCGCCCGCCGCGAGGGATGGGTGAAAGACGCGGTGCCGTTTCGGTAAGAGGAGCGTGGGGCTGGGAGCGGGGAGTGACGAGTGTGGAGTGCGGAATGTGGAGTGCGGAGTGCGGACTTTGAACATCTGGAAACCGGCAACCACTCAACCACCCAACCACCCAACTACTCAACCACCCAACAACCCAACCACCCAACTACTCAACCAACCACCCAACCCACAACTAACAACCGGGAACCCTGACCCGAAAAGTGGCCCCTTGCCCGGGCGTGCTTTCTACTTCGATGCTGCCGTGGTGGAGTTGGAGGATGTGTTTGACGATGCTGAGGCCGAGTCCGGTGCCGCCGACAGCCCGGCTGCGGGCTTTGTCGACCCGGTAGAACCGTTCGAAGAGGCGGGACTGGTGTTGGGGGGCGATGCCGGGGCCTTGGTCTTCCACTTCGAGGATGCATTCGTTCCCGGAGGGGAAGGCGCGGATGGTGATGGTGGTGTGGGGGTGGGTGTATTTGATGGCGTTTTGCACGAGATTGTGCACGGCCTGCTCGAAGAGGGGGGCGTGCAGGGGCGCCTGCAGGGTGTCGGGGGCGTCGATCTCGATGCGCAGGTTGCGGCGGACGGCGGCGTCTTCGCAAAGCTGGGCCACGTTTTCGATGAGGGGCAGGATCTCGGTGGGGGCGATGGATGAGGGGGCGTCGGCGTTTTCGATCCGGGTGAGGGCGAGCAGGTCGTCGATGATGTTGATCATCCGCGTGGACTGGTTGAGAATTTTGCCGCCGTAGCGGGCCACGGCCTCGGGATCTTCGGTTTCGTCCTCCAGCAATTCGGCATAGCCTTTGATGGAGGTGAGGGGGGTGCGCAGTTCGTGGGAGACGTTGGCGACGAAATCCTGGCGCAGGGTTTCGAGGCGGCGCAGGGTGGTGACATCGCGGAGGAGGACGAGCACGCCAACGGTTTGGTCTTTGTCGACGAGCAGGGACCCGCGCAGTTGCACGATGCGGGGATCTTCTCCGGGTCGGTCGAGGGAAAGGTGGGCCTCTTTCATTTCCCCGGTTTCGAGGAGGGCGTCGATCATGCTGAGCAGGGTGGGGTTGCGGCTGAGCTTATAGAGCGGATTGCCCTGGGCGCGGGCGGGATGTCCGGTTTCGAGCCATTGGGCGGCGATGGGGTTGATCCCGGTGATGTTGAGTTCGTTGTCGAGAACGAGGATGCCTTCGGAGATGTTGTTGAGGAGGACCTGCTGGCGGTGGTGCTGCTCGGAAATCACGCGGCTTTGCCGTTCGAGGCTGTCGGCGAGTTGGTTGAGGGTATCGGCCACGGCGCGGTAGGGGTGTCCTGCATGAAGGCGCACGGGTTCGCGCACATCGCCCTGGAGGAGTCCGGCGGTGGCCTGCAGCAGTTCCAGGCGGGGGCGGGAGCGGTTCCACATGACGACCCAGGCCAAGACACCCAGTGCGCAGGAGGCCAGGGCGATCCAGAGGGTGTGAGGTTCCCGCAGTCCCAATCCCGTTTCCAGGGTGGTGCGGGTGACGGCAAAACCCTGCAGGGCGCCGGTTTCGTCCCGCAGGCTTCGCGCGAGGGTAAGGTGGGGCGGTGTGTGTGTGAGGCTGCGTCCATTGGAAAGGGCGGCCATGACCTCGCCGTTGGCGTGAAATGATTCACCGGGGGCTGAGTCGAGGAGGATGCGTCCGCTGGGGTCGAGGCGCAGAAAACGATAGCCGTCGGGCGCGGGCGGCAGAGCGGGTGGTTCGGCTTGGAGAAGGGGCGCGGCCACTTCCAGCAGGGCGTCCAGGCGGGCCTCCGCTTCCCGGCGCTGCAAGTGATGGCTGAACCACAGCCCTAGAAACAGGGTCAGGGCGGTCACCCCCAACGCGGTGGCGAGGATGGATTTCCGCAATTCGTCTTGGGGCGTGGGCGGGGGCATGGACGTCAGGAGAGTTCCCGCGCCCTATACCCCACGCCGCGCACGGTTTCGATCAAATCCGCCTGATCCGCGAGTTTTTTTCGGAGGCCGACCACCTGCACGTCCACGGAGCGTTCCGTGACCGCGTAATCTTCGCCGCGGACGTTGTCGACGATTTGTTGACGGGTGAAGACCCAGCCGGGGCGTTTGCAGAGAAAAACCAGCAGCTTGTATTCGGTGGCGGTGAGGTCCACGGGTTCTCCGTGGACTTTGACGAGGTGACGGGGCTGGTCCACCACGATTTCGCCGTATTCGAGAATGCCGTGGGGATCTTCCTGGGCGCGTTCGCCGCGGCGGAGGACCGATTTGATCCGGGACATGACGATGCGGGGGCTGAAGGGTTTGGTGATATAGTCGTCGGCGCCGATTTCCAGCCCGGTGATGACGTCGGCCTCTTCGCCGCGGGCGGTGAGCATGATGACGGGGATGGCGCGGGTGCTTTTTTCCGAGCGCATGGCCCGGCAGACGTCAAAGCCGTCCATGCCGGGCAGCATGAGGTCGAGCAGAACCAGCCGGGGTTTGTGCTCGCGAATCAGCCGCAGGCCTTTTTCGCCGGTTTCGGCGCTGAAGGTGTCGTATCCTTCGCGTTTGAGCTGAATTTCAAGAATTTCGCGGATGTCTTCTTCATCCTCTACAATGCAAATGGTGCCTTTGGACATGCGGGTCGTCTCCGGTTAATCGGTTGTGAATTTCCGTAGTATCGCCTTTCCGGTGGCGTGTGGCAATGGAAAACATCGTGCAAACCGAATTCTAACCTTTGCGGGGCTCCGGAAGCAAAACTTCCCGTGTTTCCCGCACATAGATCAAGTGAAGCCTTGACGAAAGCCCAAAAAACGTGCAGGGAACACCGTTCCGCGATCCTGCGGCAATTTTCACGATTTTTGGAGTTTTTCACTATGAACGTTTTCACCACAATGCTTGCCATGGGCCCTCAGGGGGAATCAGGGACGTCCGGAACCGGGATGACCATGATGATGTTTTTGTTCCTCGCCATCATGTATGTGATGATGATCCGCCCGCAGATGCGCAAGGACAAAGCCCGCCGGGCCATGCTTGAAACCCTGAAGAAAGGGGACAAAGTCCTGCTTTCCAGCGGGATCATCGGCCAAGTGGCCCAAGTGGACGACAAGGTGGTCAAAGTGAAAGTGGCCGACAATGTACGCCTGGACGTGGTGCGGGGGGGCATCAGCATGATTCTCCAGGAAGACGATGACCTCAGTGACACGCCGCTGGCCTAGGGACGCAGGGTCCAAGGTCTACACCCTAACATAATGGCACTCCCCAACGATTTCGAAGAAAAAACCTCATTCAGAAAGCTGTGACACATGAATAAATCCTTGTTTTCTTATACGCGTCTGGCGTATTTCGTCGCCTGCGCCTTGTCGGTGCTGGTGTTTGTGACCCTGCCGTTGCCGCGGGGGATCGATTTGGCGGGCGGTTTCCGCTTCGTCATCGACGTGGATTATGAAGGGTACACCCCCCGCGAGGGCGAAACGCCCCTGACCCGGACCCAATTGCAGGACCAGGCCTTGGAAGTGCTGCGCAACCGCATTGACGGATCGGGCACCCGGGAAGCGGAAGTCTACAAAGAACCCGCTTCCGGGCGCATTGTATTCTCCATCCCCGGCGTGGGCGAGGAGGAACGCGAACAGTTGACGGACCTGATTCTTCGCCCCGCGTACTTGGAGTTTCGTTTGGTGCACGAAAGAAACGAAGAACTGATTACCAACCTTTTCAATGAAGGCGTTGCCCCGCCGGGATACCGCATCATCACCGTGGAGGAGCGCGAAGACCGTGTGCGGCGTTACTATCAGCCGGATCCCGCGTTTGAGCGTCCCGCAGCATGGACCGAGGACGAATACCGGAACCGGGTGGAATCCACCGGTCGCATTTCCTCTCTATACGACCTGATGCTGTCCAGGGCCACCGTGGAAGGGTACCAGAATTTGTACGAACCCTTCTACGTCAGCCGTCAAATTGAACTCGAAGGCACCGCCGTGAGCCGCGCCCGTCCCGATCAAGACGAGTTCGGTCGTTTGCAAGTGGCCTTGACCTTCAACAGCGAAGGCGCGAATCGCTTTTTCCGCATCACCCGCGATTACGCCGCCGGCGGACCCCGCAACGAAGAAGGGCGGGTCGGACGCCGTTTGGCGATTGTCATGGACGACACCCTCTACAGCGCCCCCACCATTCAGGGGGCCATCGCGGGCGGCAACGCGGTCATCACCGGCAATTTCAACTTGGAAGAGGCCTCCGCATTGTCCAACGCCCTGAACTCCGGGGCCTTGCGGACCACGGTGCGCATTGACTCCCAGCAATCCGTGCAACCCACCTTGGGGTTGGAATCCATCCGACGGGGCACGTATGCCGCCGTCGCCGGTTTGACCATTGTGATGTTGTTCATGCTGGTGTATTACCGCATGGGCGGCGTGATCGTGAACCTTTCCCTGGTGCTGGACGCGATTCTGCTGCCGTTGGGCATGTTCTGTGCGGCCGGATTTCTCGGTATCTTCGGCGCCGGTGGCGGCGCCGGGGCCGGCAATGTGAACGCCCTGCCCACGCTGACCCTGCCCGGGATCGCCGGTCTGGTGCTCACCATCGGCATGGCCGTGGATGCCAACGTACTGATTTTCGAACGCATCCGCGAAGAACAACGGGCGGGCAAACGATTCGCCAGCGCCATTCAATCCGGGTACGAGAAGGTGTTCAGCACCATTTTCGACGCCAACATCACCACCCTGTTGGTGGCGGTGATCCTGTTCTTGCAAGGCTCCGGCCCCATCCGCGGTTTCGCGGTGATGCTGACCGCCGGGATTCTGGTGTCCATGCCCACGGCATTGATCTTCACCCGCTTCTGTTTTGATGCCCTTGCCAAGTATTCCTCCATCCACCAGTTGAAAATGTTCTCCTTGGTGCCCGACAACCTGAATATCGATTTTGTCGGTAAGAAGAAAATTGCCTTTGCCATCAGTGGTTTGGTGCTTTTGGGCACTATGGTCCACATCGGAATCAAGGGCGAAAGGGTGCTTGGCATCGACTTCATTGGCGGCGCCTCCATGGGCTTTGAGCAAACCGCCACCGGGGATCAACGCCCCACGGTGCTGGACATGACCACGTTGCTGGAGCAGAATGGAATTCCCGGTGCCGTCATTCAATATCAAACCGACGTGGTTGAGGATGGAGAAGGCCGCAGCCGCCTTCAGGTGAACGTCGCTTCGGAATTTTCCGACGCGACCTACCAGACACTGATGGAGACCTATGGCGAATCCCACGGACTCAACCGCATACAATTCGAGGAAATCGGCCCCCAAGTGGGCGAACAAATGCGTACCCAGGGTCTGCTGGCGATTTTATTCGCCCTCATCGGCATCGTGATTTACGTCACCTTCCGATTTGAATTCGCCTTCGCCATCGGCACCATTTCCGCGTTGGCCCACGACGTGTTGCTCACCATCGGCTTGTTTTGCCTCTTCGGCGGTCAGCTCAGCCTGCCCATCGTGGCCGCGCTGCTCACCATCGTCGGTTACTCCGCCAACGATACCATCGTCGTCTTCGACCGGATCCGCGAGGACCTCAAACTCCTCAAAGGCAAACCCTACAAAGTCATCGCCAACATCAGTATCAACCAGACCTTGGGTCGTACGTTACTGACCTCGGTGACGACTTTGTTGACGATCTTGATGCTGTTGATCTTTGGTGGCGGCGCCCTGCGGGACTTCGCCCTGGCCCTCTTCATCGGGGTGATCGTGGGGACATACTCTTCCGTGTTTGTGGCCACGCCGGTGATGTTGCTCTGGCACAAAGATGACAAGACGGCACAAACGTGAGCGGAGGCGTGAACGGAGGAAGCAAACCGACCGGCATGATTCAAAGGGTCCCCCGGGTTTGGCTGGATGAACCGATCTCCCCCTTGGAGGCGGCGCCTTTGGCCAAGGCCCTGGATTTGCCCCTGCCCATCGCGGAAGTGATGGTGCGGCGGGGCATCCGGGATATCGATGACGCCGAAATTTTTCTCGATCCCCGTCTGGAACGGCTCACCGACCCCATGCGCCTCCCGGACATGGAGAAGGCCGTGGACCGCATCTGGAAGGCGCTGCTCGGCGGCGAGAATATTCTCGTGTTCGGGGATTACGACGTCGATGGCGTCACCTCCACGGCCCTGCTGTCCAAAGTCCTGCAGGGCCTGGGCGGCGTGGTCAGTCGGTACATTCCCCATCGCATCGACGATGGCTACGGCCTCAGCGCGTCGGTGCTGCGGGACTGCTTGGAAAAATACAAGCCCCGCTTGATCGTGACCGTGGACTGCGGCACCGGCAGCGTCGAGGCGGTCAACGCCGCCAAAGAGGCGGGCGTGGATGTGATCGTCACCGACCACCACGAGGCCAGCGGGGAAATCGCCGACGCATTGGCCCTGGTGAACCCCAAGGTGGGGGACGCCGAAGACCTGCATACGCTGGCGGGGGTGGGGGTGGCTTTCAAATTGTGTCACGCGTTGGTCAAGGTGGGCCGTCGCCGCAACATTCCCAGCAGTACCCGTCTGGACATGCGTTCGCTCATGCATTTGGTGGCCCTTGGCACGGTGGCCGACATGGTGCCCTTGGTGGGGGAGAACCGAATTCTCGCCCGTTTTGGCATTGCCGTGCTCAACAAGCGCAGATCCCCCGGCATCGATGCCCTGGCCCGCAATGCCGGCGTGCAGCAGGCCATGACCAGCTATCACATCGGCTTTGTGCTCGGACCGCGCATCAATGCCGCCGGGCGCATGGATTCCCCGGAAACCGCCCTGAATCTACTTTTGGCCCAAAGCCTCCACGAGGCCGAGCCCCTGGCGAAAATTCTGGAAGATGCCAACAAAGACCGGCAGCTCATCGAGCAAACGATCTTGGAAGAGGCGGTCGCGGAGATTGAGGAATATTACGACTCCGCCATCCCCGGGGTCCTCGTGGTCGCCCGCCGCAGTTGGCACCAAGGCGTGGTCGGCATCGTGGCTTCCCGTTTGGTGCGCCGTTATCATCGTCCCGCCATCGTGATTTCCATTGGTGAGGACGGCACCGGACGGGGAAGTTGCCGCAGCATCGACGGCTTCGACCTCATCACCCATTTACAAGCCACCGAACAATATTTGCAACAGTACGGCGGACACCGCATGGCCGCCGGACTGGATATCCGGGAAAGCAAGATCGACGCCTTTCGCGAAGCCATCAGCGCCCGTGCCCGCGAGGCCATGGCCAAAGCGGATCTTCGCCCCCGCCAGCACATCGACGGGTGGATTCAATCCGAAGACCTCACCGAGCGTTTCATGGCCGCCCAAGACAAGCTCATGCCCTTTGGGCATCAAAACACCACCCCGGTCTGGGGCATGCGGAACGCGAAAATCAAAACCTGGCAGGTTGTCGGACAAGGCAAGCACATCCGCCTTGTGCTCGACACGCCCAATGGACCGCGAGACGCCATTGGGTTCGGCATGGGAGAGCGTGACAAACCCGAAGGCCCCGTGGATTTGGCTTTCCAGCTCCGCCGGAATTTCTTCCGCGGCGAAGAAAAACTGCAGCTCATGCTGCAGGATTTTCGGTGAGGGTGGGAGGGTTGCCGGTTGCTGGTTGCTGGTTGCGTGTTGGCAGTTGCTGGTTGCTTGGTGGTTGTCAGTTCAAAGTTCAAAGTTCGATGTTCAATGTTCGCTTTCCCTGATCAGCCAATACAAAGAATCACACATTACCGCGTAACCACCCATCCGTTCCAGGATTCCAGCAGATGCACCCCGATTCCGCGCACATCCAGCAGATCGCGCGGGGTGAGATAGGGGCGTCCGCGAATGATGCGGCCCGCAAGGGTTTCATCCACGCCCGGCAATAGTTGCAGGGTTTCCGAATCGGCGGTGTTCACATTCACAATCACGGGCGTGCGCGCGGCTTCGGTGTCCCGCGACCTTGCCGTTTCCGGCGCGGGGTCCACGATGTCCTCGGGGGCGGGATCAGTGGCGGGGACGTAAGGTTCCGGCATGATTTCCGGGGTCAGCCGCCGCTGTTGGGCTCGCATGGCCGGCAGGCGCACCGGATCGGTGAGAGCCCAGATGCCCGCGCGTTCCAGCATGGCCGCGTCGCGGGCATCCGAAAGTACCGCCCGCATTTCCCGTTCGCTCATGCCCCGGGGCGTGTCCCGTCCCGGACCCCACACCCGCGCATGGCCCGCGCGCACCAGATATGCGGACAAATCCGCGCCGCCAGCCGTGGTGACAAAGCCCCAAAAATCGGCATCTTCGCCCCCGGGGAGCGCTTCATCCACATGAACCGTAAAGGGGCGGCGAAGTTGGGATCTCAGCGCTTGCATCGCCTGACCCGCCGCTTCGCGGAGCGCCTGCTCATCGGCGACGCCAAAAATATTCAGTTGCTTGGCCTCCAGTTCCAAAGTTTCTTCACTGCTCGGGGCGGGGTGAGGGGCCTCCACAAAATACAAACGCAACACGAACTCGCCCGCCTCGGACCGAACCCGGAATTGATCGGCGGTATTCGCTTCATCCGCAACCAAGGTGACCTGCTGATGTTCCGTAAGGCCCCAAGCCAGCAAACGCGAAAAAGAAAAAAGGTAAATGAGAAGTGCTTTCATAGGTATATCGTACCCAAAACCGGAAAATCAGCAACCCTTGAATTAAAATAATGGTGGAAGGGGCGGGGCTTGTCAGTCGGCCGCTAATACTTTCGCACGACCGCTTCGCCCAAGATGTATGAGAATGGCACCGAGGGCCGAGAGGAGTACAGAGAGAAGACTGGCCATGGCAAGGGATTTGCCAACTTGACTGGCGACCCATAGCGTGTTCACATGGGATTGTGAAAAAGTTTCGCCCACATGGTTTGGGGCCGCAAGCTCAAGCCCGGTCCAAATGGCGTTCGCCATGATCAGTTGGTGGAGCGCGTGGCCCAGTCCCGAAACTATCAACAACCAGCCCACGGTTTGCATGGCGGTGGCCGCGAGGGTGCCACGGGGGGGAAGGGGCACTGCGGGCGAAGGGGGCGTCTTTGATGGCTGGTAGGCGTATGCGCCCCGTCCTCGAACATCCGGAATCAGATGAAACGATGTGTAGGCAAGTGTGGCAAAGGTGAATCCGACATGGAAAAAAAAGATCTCCGCGGACGTGAGCATAAATACGATTAACCAAGCAAGCGGGTATCGTCCCGCATGGCGCGTGTGCCAGTGCCAAAGACAAAATACCGCCAAAAAGATTCCCAGGGATTTGTGTAGGAATCCGATGGGCACAAACAAAGGAATCGCGATGTTGCTGTAGAGAATATCCAAAAAATCCAAAACCGTCAGCAACCGCAATGGCAGTGACAGCAAGAGGATTGCGGCGCACACAAACGCGAGCTTCCACCAGAGGGCGGCGCCTTTCGTATTTATGGGGTGTGTGGATGCGATCATGTTGAGTTCCTTGGAATGTTTATGCCGAGATCGCCACCCGCTTCTGGTTTCCGTAAACCAAGGCGAAGAGCAGGAGGCCCGCTGCGGCGCCGCCGTAGGGGCCGAGGGGGACAAACGCGTCCAACGACGCGGGGCGGAAGAGCATCCAGGTGGCGGCCAGCAGGGTGACGGTTTCCCAGATGCGATTTCGTCGCACCAGCCATCCCTGGGTGGCGGCGGCAAAGGCGAACATCCCCGCGAGGGCGGTGCCGAACACCCAGGCCATGTCCAGCGGACCGGTGA
The DNA here is from genome assembly GCA_020831635.1 of Verrucomicrobiota bacterium. Lineage (GTDB taxonomy): Bacteria > Verrucomicrobiota > Kiritimatiellia > SS1-B-03-39 > UBA6053 > PXAS01. The sequence goes on from JAFIGC010000097.1 coordinate 11,841, forward strand.
CGTCGATGAGCAGCAGGCGGTTGTTGAACAGGAACATGAAGGGCAGAATCGCGGTGCGGATGTCGTAGAGAAAGCCCTGGATGCCGGTTTGGATGGGGTCGGCTTTGGAGATGGCCGCCGCCGCGTAGGCGGACAGGCCGACGGGCGGGGTGTCGTCGGACAAAATGCCGAAATAAAAAACGAAGAGGTGAATGGCGATGAGCGGGAAGGTGTACCCGAAATCGCCTGCGAGGGTTTCGATGGCCCGGGCGGTGAGACTGGCCATGACGATGTAATTCGCGGTGGTGGGCAGTCCCATGCCGAGAATCAGGCTCACCAGGGCGGTAATCAGCAGCATGCCCACCAGGGTGCCGCCGGAAAGGATGCGGATCACTTCGGTCACCTGACTGCTGAGACCGAGGCTGAGGACCCCGACGATGATGCCGGCGCTGGCAACGGCCACGCCGATGCCCATCATGTTCTTGGCACCGGCCACCATGCCGTTTCCGAGGATCGGAAGGGCCTTGCGCCACATGTTCCGACCGTCGGAAAGCGTCTCCCGGATCAGCACCACGGCCATGAGGGTCAGAATGGCCGACAAGGCGGACAGGCTGGCGGAGCGGCGCTGGATGATGAGCAGATAAATGAGGACGATGAGCGGGAGCAGAAAGTGGATGCCCTGGAAAAAGGTTTTGCGGAAGGGGGGGAGTTCGGAGCGGGGAATGGGGCGGATGTCGAGCTTGCAGGCTTCGAGGTGGGTGATGTAAATGAGGGCGATGTAGGAAATGAAGGCGGGGACGAAGGCGGCGCGGACGACTTCGACGTAGGGCATGTTGCAGGTTTCGGCGATGATGAAGGCGGCGGCGCCCATGATGGGGGGCATGAGTTGTCCGTTGGTGCTGGCCGCGACTTCGATGGCACCGGCTTTCACGGCCGGATATCCGGCGCGTTTCATGAGGGGAATGGTGAAGGTGCCGGTGGTGACGGTGTTGGCGATGCTGGAGCCGTTGATCATGCCGGTGAGTCCGCTGGCGAGAACGCTGGCCTTGGCGGGTCCGCCCCGGAAGCCGCCGAGCAGGCTGAAGGCGAGGTCGATGAAGTATTGTCCGCCCCCCGCCTTTTCCAGCAGGGCGCCGAAGAGGACGAAAAGAAAGACGGTGTTGGCGGAAACTTCGAGGGGAATGCCGTAGATGCCTTCGGTGCCGAGGGAGAGGGTTTCGATGACCCGGGAAAGGGGCGTGGCGGCGGTGGCGAGCACGCCGGGCATGGATTCACTGAAGAGGCTGTAGAGAATGAAGGCGCCAGCCACGGTGGGGAGCACCGGACCCAGGGCGCGGCGGGCGGCGTCGAGCAGGATGATCAGCAGGATGGACCCTGCGGCGATGTCCCGGGACAGGGGATTGCCGATGCGTCCGGCGAGTCCTTCGTAATCGATCACGAAATAAAGGGCCGCCCCCACGCCAATGACGGCGGCGAAGAGATCCCACCAGGGCAGACGGCGGGTGTCGGCGAGCTTGGGAAACCAACGTGAAAAGCGTTTGCCGCGGAACATCGGAAAGGAGAGGAACACCAGTGCCAGGGCAAAGGCGAGGTGGATGGCGCGTACGGTTTCCGCGTTCAGGGTCAGCGCCCGGGCAATCAGCATTTGAAAAACGGACCAAGAGAACGCGATGACGGTGATGAGGTGCCGCAGGAGGCCGGGAACATGACGGGAGCCCTGTTCGCGGTCCGCGAATTCCGACGGGGCGGCGGCTTGCGTGGCTCCGGCGACGGGTGGATCGGCATGAATGTGAGGGGAATCGTTCGGCATGAAGCCGTTTTTCTAGGGGAATTCGTTTCAAGCCGCAATGAAAAATTGGAACTTCGAACAACAACCCGGTTCGAAAAGCCATTTTGTGTAAGACAACTTTTCACGCTTTCGGCGGGACGTCACCATCAGAAGATGCGTTCGCCCCCCGAAATCGCAAAATCCGACGCAAGCTGAAGAGCCCGGCCTCCCATAGGCATGATGGATTGAAGAGAAAGATCCCGAAGGCTTTTCCCAGTTACACCCGCCACCCCTGGCGGGATACCCAGTTGAAGTTAGTATTGGGCATGGCATTTCGGGGCCATGGGGACAGGAGCGCCGATCACCGCATCGGCAGGTGCGAAGGGGGCATTCCGCACTCCACATTCCGGCGGGAAGTTAAAAAAATCCCCAAAGCTTCCGACAAAGTTCTACCGAAAACTTTGTCTCAAGCTTTGTCTTGAACTTTGTCGAAACTCGCAATCCACAATCTGCCCCTCCGGGGGGGGGCTTTGGGACGGAACAATCCACTTGACTTTGACAGGGAAAGTGAGTTGATTCTGATGAGGCGATGCATTACAGTAAGGCCAACAAAGGAGAATATCCCATGTCCCCCCAACTACTGAAATTCCAAGAACAAGCCTTAAAATTGCCTCCGTGTGATCGGGCCGCGCTTGCAGAACAACTGATTGCCAGTTTGGATGAACTGAGTATTGAACAAAATGAACAACTTTGGCTCGAAGAAGCGGAACGCCGCTACCGGGATTACAAAAGCGGAACGGTTCCCGCTCGATTTGCGGAGGATGTTCTTCGCGATGCCAGGGCTGTGCTTGCATGAAGCCAATCCGGTTTTTACGTCCTGCTGAATTCGAGATGCTCGATGCGGCCCAGTATTACGAACAGCAGGCAACGGGTCTCGGGCTAGAGTTTCTGGACAAAATCGAGGCCGCCATTCAAGACATACGTGAAAACCCTGAACGTTGGCCCATTGTCAAATCGAACATCCGACGCCGCCTTGTTCACAGGTTCCCATTTGCCCTCCTGTATCAAATTGACCCTGAGGAGATCGTCATCCAGGCGACGATGCACCTGCATCGACGGCCAAACTACTGGCGCGGGCGATAAGCCTTTTCCTACCCAAAAAGGCCTATAAGGTAAAACCATGGACCCCAAAGCGAATCAAACACTCATCGGCGGAGGAGAAGGATATGCGATTTATACTGCCGTGGAAAAGGGATTGTGGCATTGGGGTTTTATGGCGGGTTTTTGTGGGAATGCCAAGGATGAATTTGATGTATGGGGGGCTTTGTCCGGTTTTGTCCGACTCACTTTCGGTTTGGTGAAATCAGCCGGACCAACGTGAAATCGTTGGGGCTCCGTGAGAGTGGCATCCCGTTGGGATGCGCTCATCTTTGGGTATTGGTTCTCACAGAGGCACAAAGGCACGGAGGGGATGTGGGAATCATCGACAAAGTTCTACCGAAAACTTTGTCTCAAGCTTTGTCTGGAGCTTTGTCGTCGTTTTTGGCCAAACCGAATTGGCCCCCTTCGCCCCATCATTGCAACGTTCGAAGTTGGACGTTCAATGTTCGACGTTCGCTTTCATTTCCCCCTTCGCCCCTGCCGGTGCGGAGACCGGCGCTCCCGTCCCCCTTCGCCCCATCATTTCAACGTTCGAAGTTGGACGTTCAATGTTCGACGTTCGCTTTCATTTCCCCCTTCGCCCCTGCCGGTGCGGAGACCGGCGCTCCCGTCCCCCTTCGTCCAGCAAAAGCGAACGTCGAAAATCCAACTTCGAACTTTGAACCGGAAACCGACAACACGCAACCCACAACCAGCAACCAGCAACCCGCAACCCCCAACGCTTTTCAAGATTCAGGCATTAGACGGGAAAGGCTGTCGCTGGGGACCCAGCCGATGTTTTCGTTGGCGCGGATTCGGGTCCATTGTCGGGTGGTTTCTTCCACGCGCACCACGGATCCGCCGGGGAGGGCGAAGTGGGCGGTGGCGTTTTCGTGGGGTTCGAAGCGGGCGGTGATTTCTTCGCCCAATAGGACGGCTTCTTTTTGGGCGGGACGGGGACTGGAGGCCCAGACGCCCCAGCCGCTGAAAATGAGCAAACAGGCCAACAAGGGAAAGACCCAGGGGCTGGCGTCTCGAATTTTGTCGAGTTTCATGCGGGCGATGCCGAAGAGGGCGAGCGTCCACAGGGACAGGTACCAGATGTTGTGCCACATTCTTTGGGGAAGAAAGGCGCTGGCGCGTCGGTGAAAGGGAAGGGGAGCCAATTCCGCGCCGAGCACATCCACGGCCAGTTCGTAATTCGCGCGGAGGTCGGGGTCGCCGGGGGCGAGCCATTGGGCGAGGCGGTAATGTCCGGCGGCCATGTCGGGACGTCCCATGCGCAGGGCGCTGTTGCCGAGGTTGTATTCGAGGGCGGCGGAGGTTTTGCCGTCACCACGGAGTTCGGAAAACAGGGCGTATGCTTCGGCGTATTCGCCGTTGTCGTAGGCGGCAGAAGCGGTAACCCAGTCGGCGTCCCAATCGGCCCGGACAGGAGCGAAAATCAACAGGGCAAGTCCCAGGAAGAGAGCGAATTTTTTCATGATCGCACCTCCGCATCCAATTTGAGCATGAATTGGGTGAAGGATTCGGCGGTTTCGCCGTGTGCTTCGGCGTTGCCTTCCCCGGCAAAGCGGGCCCGTTCGCAGCGTTTGAGCCAGTCTTGGAGGTTTTGTAGGGTTTCGGGGGCGAGGCGCTGGTCGAGGTGGGTGGAAATTTTTGCGGCATCGACTTCGCCGGGGGGGATGCGGAAGCGGTCCCCCAAATATTCGGCCAGGCATTGCCAGATGGCCTCGTGCAGGGCGGCACCGTCGCGGGTGTGGGTTTTCAAGTCGTCGAGTTGTTGGCGCAGTTTGCGGGGGGCCTGCTTTTGACGGGCCAGGGCGGGGTCGTCGAGAAATTGTTGCTGGCGTCGGACCCAAATGCCCGCGAGGGCCCAAAGCATCAGGGGCAGTCCGCTGAGGGTGGTGAACGCGAGGACGCTGCCGCCGGAGAGGGGGCGCAGGCGGCCGGGGGCGGGTTTGAGGTAGACGAGGTCCTGTCCCAAAATCGTGGGACCCGTCCCGAGGCGCAGGGATCCGGTGCCACCGAGCATGGGGCCGGTGTCCCGAACCGGGGCGGGTTCGACTTCGAGGTCGAAGGGTCCGATTTCGAGGGTTTCGTATTTCCAATCGTCGGGGTTGAAAAAGGAAAAGCGCAGTTTGGGGACTTGGGAGACTTCCGGATGACGGGGGACGATGACCTGTTCGATGGTTTTGCGTCCGCGCAGTCCGTCGCGGGCAAGGTCCTCTTCCACCAGACGGGGGGTGAAGACCTGAAAGTCGTCGCTTTCCTGCATACTGGGGGGGAGCAAGTTGCGCAAATTTCCGGTGCCGTTGACTTGGGTGCGGAGGGTGATGGGTTCGCCGACGCGCAGTTGGCGGGGGGAGGCGGAGCCTTCGAAGACAAAGCGTCCCACGGCGCCGGTGAAATCGTCGGGACGGCCTTCACGCGGCGGGGATTCGACTACGATTTCCACCGGGTCGGGGGCAATACGAACGCTGCGGCGGGTCATGCGGCGGGTGAACATGCCGCGGGTGCCGCGGGTGATTTCTTCATCGGGTTCCAGGACCTGCACCATGAATTGCGGCGCCAGGCTGCGGGTGCCGGGGGTGACGGGCACGGCGTGGGTGGTGAAGCGTCGGGTGATGTAGCGGGTGCCGTCGATGACCCGGTCCCGCTGTTGGTAGGACTGCCAATCACCGACCTCAAATCCGCTGGTGTCGAATTGGGCCAGTTGGATGTCGTCGAGTTGATGGACGCTGTAGAGAGTGACGGTCAGTTGCACGGGCTGGTGGACGAGGGCGCGCTCGTGACTGGCTTCCAAATGAATGATCAGGTCTTCTGTGGCCCGCACCACCCGGGCTTCCTTGACTTTGAGGGTCACGGGGCCGACTTCAGTGGTCTTGTTGTTGACGGTCATGTCGTAGGGCCCGATGGTGAAGGTCCCGGTGCGGATGGGCTGGAGTTCGTAGACAAAGGAGGTGGTCTGGGCGTTGTTGACCATGGAGAACTGGCGAGAGGTGCCGCGCACGCGGAGGCCTTCGGGCAGGTCGAGTCTGGGGGTTCCCCCGCTGACGTTTCCCTGGATTTCCAAGGTGAGTTGCGCGGTGTCGTCCATGCTGATTTCCCGGGGGGACAGGGACAGGCTGACCTGCGCCCTGGCGGTGAGGGCGAGGCAGGCGATCAACAAAATGGGGAAGAAGGTTTTCTTCATGCTAGGCTGGGTTTGGACTTACCAATCTTTCTCAACGGGAATTTGGCGGCGGTGCCGGTTGCGGAGGATTTCGTCGCGCAGCCGGCGTTCCTGTTCCAAAAGCGCGTTCAATGTACTTTCGATTTCTTCATCGGTCAAGTCATCCACTTCGGGCGCCATCTCCCCTTCCAGGGGCTCATCCTCTTCTCCGGGGTCGGCGATGGCAGGGTCTCCTTCGGGATCGTCTTCGTCGGGGTCGCGTTCATCGGCTTCGGTTTCGTCCCCCTCTTCTCCGGGTTGGTCGTCGGGTTCGGGTTCCATAACCTGTTCACCGTCCTCATCTTCCTCACCTTCCAATTCATCGACGGGCCGGGGCGGCATTTCGTCTTCGCCTTCTTCATCTTTACCCTCTTCACCTTCCTCATCGTCACCAGGCTGGGGCATTTCTTGCTCGTATTCTCCTTCCTCATCCTTCACGAATTTCAGCCTGCGGTGGGCGAGTTCGAGGTTTTGTTTGGCGGCTTCGGAGGCGGGGTCGTCCATGAGCGATGCGATGTAGGATTCGATGGCTTCGCCCATTTGTTCCTTGGCGGCATCGAAATCCTCTTGGGAAAAGGCCCGTTCGCCGGCGGCCAAGTGGGCGTTGCCGCGCAGGAGGCGGTGGCGGGCCCGGTCGGCGGCCTCGTCGAAGCCTTGGATTTTTTCAAAGGCTTCGAGGGCGGCTTCGGGTCGGTCGGCGCGCATCCAGGCCATGGCTTCGGCGAGGCGGACGGCGTCGAGGTTGACTTCTCCGGGCTCGCCTTTTTCGGCGGCGAGGGCAAAGGCGTGCGCGGCTTCGGCCAAAGCCGCGGGGTCGGATTCTTCGTCATGCGCTTCGTAGAGTCTGCGGGCTTCGCGCAGCACGTGGCGAATTTGAAAGGGGGTCAGGTCCTCGGCTTGGGCGGCTTCAAGGGGAATTCCTTGTTCTCCCGCCGTTCCGTTTTGGGCAAAGGTGGGACCTGCCAGCAAACAGAGAAGGAGCAAACAGCTTTTCATGCGTTCCTCCTTTCTGTTTTTTGGGTCCAGAGTGCGGGCAGGCGGGCGAATCCTTCCAAAAAGAGGAAGAAAAGGCCGAGGCCAAGGAAAATCTGGTAGCGGTCTTCCATTTGGCGGATGCGCGTTTCTTCGAGTTGGGCCCGTTTCAGGGGAGCCAAGCCTTGTTCGATGAGATGCTCCACGCCAAATTCCTGCTGGGTGGCGCGGGTGTAGAGACCGTTGGTTTGCCGGGTGAGGCGCAGGAGGGTGGCTTCGTCGAGGCGGGTCATGACCACGTCCCCCTGTCGGTTTTGCAGGTAACCGCCGCCTTCTTCATCGGGCAGGGGGATGAGGGCGCCCTCGGGATCGCCGATGCCAATGGCAAAGACGCGAATGTCTTTGGCCCGCAATTCGCTGATCACCGCATCCAAGTCGCCTTCGTGGGCTTCGCCGTCGGAAATCAGCAAGATCACGCGGTCGGCTTCGCCCTGTTCATCATCGAAACTGTCCATGGCCCGGCGCAGTCCTGCCTCGATATTGGTGCCGCCGCGGGGAATGATGCCGGGAAAGACGTCGTCGAGGTGCATCATGAAGGCGCCGTAGTCGAGGGTGAGGGGACAGAGCACCTGGGCGTCTCCGGCAAAGCCGACGAGGCCGATGCGGTCGCCGTCCAGGGCGCGTACGAGTTCCTCGACGCCCCATTTGGCCCGTTGCAGGCGGGTGGGGGTGATGTCGTTGGCGCGCATGCTGTTGGAGGTGTCGAGCACGACCATGATTTCCAGGCCGTACCGTTCCACGTCCCGCCAGGTGTAACCCCATTGGGGACGGGCGATGGCAAGGCAGACCAGGATCAGTCCCAGGGCGGCCAGGATTTGGCGCAGAAGGCTGAGGTTGCCCAAAGTGCCCGCCGACATTTGCCTGCGGACCTGTTCCGGAAAAAAGCGTTGCAGACGGAGCTTGCGGTAATGAATGAGAATGCCGGCGATCACCAGGATCACCCCGGTGGCGGGCAGGAGGAAAAACATCATGGGGGCGGCCCAGGTCATGACAGCGTCCTCCCCAGTCGCGTGGCCGAGAGCAGGCGTTCCAAGAGGAGCAGGCCCAGGCCCGCCAAGGCAAAGGCCATGAAGCGTTCTTCGAACATCATGTATTCGGTCATTTCGATTTCAGAGCGTTCCAACGCGTCGATTTCCGCGAAACCGGCCTCCATTTCCTCGATGTCTTGCACGCGGAAATATTTTCCGCCGGTGATGCCGGCGATTTCTTCCATGGCCGCGTCGTCAATGGGCATCTCCACGTTCCGATAAATGGTGCGGCCAAAGGGATCGCGGAACGGAAAGCGGACGGGTCCGGTGGAGCCGGCGCCGATGACGTAGGTGCGGAACCCGTATTTTGCCGCGAGATGGGCGGCGTTGAGCGGGGTGATGTCGCCGGTGTTGTTGATGCCGTCGGTGAGGAGGAGAATGAGGCGGGTGTCGGCATCCGAATCCCGCAGACGGTTCACGCCGCTGGCAAGGGCGGTGCCGATGGCGGTGCCGTCGGGCATTTCCCGGGTGGCCAGGTCGTCCACGCGCTGCAACAACCAGTCGTGATCGCGAGTGAGCGGACTCATGGTGAAGGGTTGACCGGAAAAGGCGATGAGCCCGATGCGGTCCCCCTCGCGGGCGGCGATAAAATCGCGGGCCACTTCCTTGACGGCGTCGAGGCGGTTTTTTTCGTTGCCTTCGGTGGCGAAGTCCACGGCTTCCATGCTGCTGGACACGTCGATGACCATGACGATATCGATGGTTTCGGCGGTGACGGTGCGCTGTTGCATGCCGAGTTGGGGGCGGGCGAGGGCCACGATCAGGAGGGTCATGCCGAGGTTGGCGAGCACGTGGGGCAGCCAATGCAGGCGTTGGGGCCAGGTGCGGGGCAGGTCGTTGAGGGCATCGCTGCGGCTGAAATGCAGGGCGGGCAGCAATTTGGGCGAAAGCCGGGCCCACAGCCACAGGGGCAGCAACAACAAGAGGAACAGCACCCAGGGATGCGCGAAACGGATCATGTGGACACCTCCGATTCGCCGGTGACGAGGACAAAGCGTTCCGCCGCCTGCATGAGGGCGTCCAGGGCTTCCCGACCCGGGCGCTCGGCCGCGAATTTGATGCGGTCCACGGCGGTGAAAAATCCGATCAGTTCGGTTTGGTCCTCATCGCTCCAGGGTTGCCGTTCGGCGGCTTCTTGCAGAAATTCCTCGGTGGTGAGTTCGGGGGCGTGGATTTTGAAGCGGTTTTCGATGTATTCGCGCAGGATGGCGCTGAGAGCCACGGCGGAACCGTCCGCGTCCCCGCTTTCCCAGAGTGGGCTATGGCGCAGTTCCCGCATCTTTCGCAGGGCGATGTGATCCCATTTGGGCA
>JAFIGC010000306.1 GCA_020831635.1 Verrucomicrobiota bacterium
AGACCTCGGCCTCCGAAAACCCGGACCGTGAACGGGCGGCTGAAGTTTTGGGAAGTTAGAATGGAAAGCCAAGCATGTGAAGGCCTCGGGCTCTGGAATCCCGGACCGTAAACGGTCCTCTGGACTTCCGACTGAAGTCGGGACTTCGACGCTTTATTTCTTCCCAAACCGATTCTCTTCTCCTCTGAGGAGCTTGCCGATGTTGGAGCGGTGGCGCCAGATGGCGACTGCGGCCAAGAGGGTGAGCACCCCCGCCACCCAGACATCGTCTCCATAGACCAACCAGCCGATGGCGGCCACGGTGAGGGCGGCGGCCATGGAACTGACCGAGACGATCCGCGTGAGAAACATCAGGATCAGCCATGCGCCCAGGCCCGCGGCCATGGCCCAGGGAGCCACGGCTGCAATGACCCCGCCGCTGGTGGCGATGCCCTTGCCGCCCTTGAATTTCAGCCAGATCGTCCAATTGTGGCCCGCGATGGTGCAGGCGCCCGCGATCAGCCCCGCCTGGGGAAGTTCGGCAAACTGCGATTCGGTGAGCAATAGCAGGGGCAAAAGCCCCGCCGAGATGAGGCCCTTGCAGAAATCCAGAAAAAAGCATAGCAGGCCCCAGCTCTTGCCCACCACGCGAAAAACGTTGGTCGCGCCGATGTTTCCGCTGCCGTGATCCCGGATTTCCACGCCGCGAAAGCGGGAAATCAACCACCCGAATGGAATCGAGCCCAGGAGGTAAGCGAAAATAAATAACGTTATTTGATTCATTTTATGGGTTTGTGTGAAAAAAATCGAAAAAAAATGAAAATAGGCCTTGTGCAGAGTGACAGGTCTGTCGTACACTGAAGGATAGAAAAACGCAAGCCGTGAAATTTCTGCTTAACATCGCCCGACAATCGGGTATAATGTAAGAGTCACAGAGATCACAGACCAAGTTTTGAAAGTCATCACCATTATGAAAACAACTGGAGAATCCATCATGAAACGTCTCATCCCGATCTTAGCCGCCATGGCCATGGCGGCACCGTTCGCCCTTACTCACGCCGAATCCGTCACTTCTGTTAATGCTGTGGGGATGGTGAGGATATCCATTGCTCCAAATCAATTAACTTTTGTCTCATTGCCGTTTGTAACAGCAGGATCAGGACTCGATGAAGTAATAGGTAACCAATTAACAGGTGGAGGCAATTCCGGCACTTCTGATAGAATCATTGTTTTCAATGAACAAACTCAATCGTATACTGCATATTGGAAAGTTAGTGGAACTGGGACTTCATTTGATGGAAAATGGCACATTGATGATGAAGTTTTCCCTCCTAATCCTGAGAATGCTAACATACAAACAGGTGTCGGTTTTTGGGTTGAAAGCCGCAACAGCGCAGCGCAAGATCTAATAATTAGTGGTGAGGTTCCCTCGGAAGTCGTCGAAATTACATTACCAGAAGGTTTAAAGCAAATTGGTTTTCCATACCCAGTAGAGCTTGATGTTAATTCTCCAAATTTCGACATCAATCAAGTCGCTACAGGTGCTGGTAATAGCGGGTCATCTGATAGATTGATCTTTTGGAACGCTGACGCACAATCGTATGTTCCATTATGGTTAGTTGACGGAACAGGAAATGAAACTTTTGATGGCTTCTGGCATTATGATGATGAAACATTCCCTCCAACCCGTGCGGAAATAACTGTGAAGCCAGGTATGGGGTTCTGGTTCGAACGACGAAACAGTCAATCTATAGACTGGGGTTCTCCAAAACCTTACCCTTGGCCGTGATTGTCCCAGTTTAATCAACAGGAATCATACCTTTAAACTATAAATTTAAATTAAAAAGAAAGCAAAAAATGAAAAAATTTTTTTTACTAATGATGTTTATTCCAACTTCGTTTATCTATGCAGCGTTTACGTTGTCATGGAATAACGCATCAGGGAATAACCTACTGGATTCAGTTGGTGACCCGTTAATTGGTGCTCAATCTGATGGAAACGTTGGTTATTTTGCCCAACTTATATATGCAGGTCCTAGTGGAATAATAAGCCCACTTGACTTGAATTCTGCTGACGGAGCTGGAGGGGAAAATGTTGTAATTGGGTATAGTCACGTAGGGAGAAATATGGGTTTTGACCCAGTAAACGGTAACATAAATGCTACAACAAGTGGTATAAATTTGCCCCAAGGATCGTTGATTTTCGCTCGTTTTTTTGATGCGGTTTCTCCTGATTACTCATCGGGATTAGTTCCTACTCCTTATAATGGTGGATTTGGAATGTATTATGGAGATACCTCAACATTTTATACAGTTTCTGCTGCTAACGCAGATCCTGTAACACCTGTGAACTCAACATGGCAATTTGGCGGGGTAATGACAGCTACCGTAATCCCCGAACCCGGCACGGTTATGCTGATGCTGGTGGGATTTGCGAGTGCGGTGATTACCGTCAAGCGTCGTCGGAACCGTATCAACTGAGTGACCTCACCCTTGTAAAAAGAAAGCCCCGCATCTTGCGGGGCTTTTTTTATGGGCTTTCCGAGCGTCGGAAGATGTTTTGAAAAGTCTTCCGACGGTCGGAAAGGGTCGTAGTCGAAGTCGAAGTCCCGACTTTAGTCGGAAGTCATCGAGCACCCTTTAGGGTGCGATACGCTTCGGAAGCGGTCAAAACGACCCACGGAAAAGACCTCTGTCTCCGGAATACCGGTTCTATGGATATTTGATGAGATAGAATGACAAGCCGTGCAGGTTGGGGCCT
>JAFIGC010000098.1 GCA_020831635.1 Verrucomicrobiota bacterium
AGGAGGACGCCTTTGAGGGGGGCGACGTCTCCGTAGTCCCGTCCCCAGGCGGTGAGGAGGTGACGGGTGCCGACGCGCATGTTGTTGGTGGGGTCGAAATTGACCCAGCCGTAGCCGGGGATGCGCACCGAATACCAGGCGTGGGTGGCGTCCGCGCCGCGTAGTTTTTCCTTGTCGGGCTGGGGGAGGGTTTCGAGATAGCCGCTCACGTATCCGGCCGCGAAGCCGCGGCGACGGAGTTCGGCGATGGCGGCGTGGGCGAAATCCTGGCAGACTCCGGCCTTCTTTTCATAGACTTCGGCCAAGGGCGTGAAGGTGGTGGTGGCTTCGGGGTCGTAACTGAAACTTTCGTGAACCCGGGTCATGAAAGCGTCCAAGGTTTCCAGCACGGGGCGTCCGGGGGTGAAAAGGTCGTCGGCCTCGAAGCCGGGAACTTCGGGAAGGGGCAGCAGGGGGCTGGCGAAACGGAATTCACGGCCGAGGGATTGGGCCGCGTCCCAGGCATTGCCGTCAGGCAGGACGCATTGCTCCCAGCTCAGGGTGCAGGGGCCGGCCTCCGGCGGGGTGCGGCTGACTTTTGCGAAGAGGGTGACTTCGAGGGTTTCGTGGGATGTGGAGAGTTCGAAAAATTCGCGGGCGTTGCCGTACACATCCAGCCAGGACAGTTGGAAATTCGGTTTGGGATGGATGTCGAGACGGAGCCCATGCACGGTTTGACCGGGAAAGTTCCGTGGACTCAGGCAGGCGAGGTTGTGGGATTGTTGGGCGGGGCTTTCGTATTGGTAGGCGGTGTGATGACGGACGAGGTAGGTGGTTTCGCTCATCAATAGGCCTCCAATGCGTGGGTGGAGGTGTGGGTGAAGTAGGCGGAGGTGATGACCATGGCGCATTGCTGCATGACCGACCGGGCTTCGAACAACAATTCCGGGAGTTGTCGTCGGGCCTCGCGGTCGTGCCAAGCCCGCTGGAGGGTTTGGTTGCGGAGTTGCTTGAGATTAAGGAGGATTTCGTCGAATACCTCGGGATGCACCGGCGGGGGCAGTTGATGGAGATACTCGGCGGCTTGGGAAAGGAGGAACACCAGGCTGCGGGGGTTGGCTTCCATGGACAGCATGAGGTCGAGTACGGAATGCAGCCGCGGGGTGGTACGGTAGTGTCGGCGGTAGGTGATGAGGTTTTCGTTTTGGGAGAGGGCCACTTCCATGAGGGCTTGCATTTGTTCGGGCGGATTGTCGCAAAGCAGCAGGTGATGGGTGAGATCGCAGAGGCCGAGCCCCGCTTCCAAGGTGCGTCCGAGCATGAGCATGTGCCAGCCCGATTCGCGGGTCATGCCTCCGGCGTTGAGTCCGTAAAAGGCGTAGAGTTTTTCCACCATTTCGTCGAGATCTTCCCCCAAAACAAAGGGAGAGTCCAGTTCGCGGCAGCAGCGTTCTCCGGTATTTTCGATGGCGGTGAGGGCGCGCCAGGTGTCTTGGGACCAGATGTCGCGGACGTTGTAGGCGGCGTAGAGCAGGGCGCGCAGATTGCTCAGCACGCAGCCGGGTTCATCTTTTTTGCCTTTCATGGCCCGCTTGAGACGGGCGGAAAGGGGTTGAACCTCTTCCTCGGGCTCGCGCCCGCAATAGACGTCCATGAGATCGGCCATATGATCGAGGCAAACTTCGGTGGTGTCGTCGTCATCGGTGAGCGCGCTTCGGGTTTGCAGGATGCCGCGGGCCAGGCGGGACTGCCGTCCAATGCGTTCCGCGTAGCGTCCCACCCAAAACAGGTGATCGGCGCTGCGGCTGGTGAAGACGCCGCCGAACCAAGCTTGATCTTTCGGGGTGTCGGTTTCGTGCCAGAGACTGCGATGGGTTTCCGCTTTTTTCCCCAACACCCAAACATCCTTGAGGATGCCGCCTTCGCCCACGGAAACGCGGAGGGAGTCGGGTTCTGCGGCGGAGCGGGCGAGTCCGCCGGGCATGACCGCAGGGCCGTTGGGGGTTGCGCATGCGAAGGTGCGCAAGACCGAGCGGCGGGGTTCCAGGCGTCCGTCCAACAAAAGGGGCACGGTGCTGAAGCCGATGTGCTCTTGGCCGATGTATTGCATGGGGCGGGACTGGATGCGGGTTTTGAGGGCCTGAAGTTCTTTTTCGGAACAGGTCCAGCCGTAAATGGTTTCTTCCCCGGAGTTGCGGTGAATGGGTTTGATGACCAGTTCGCGCAGATGGGCGAGCACGTGGCTGCATTCCCGGGGTTGTCCGCACCACCAGGTGGCGGCGGAGGGGAGCAGGGGGGATTCGCCCAGGAGATGACGGCAAAGTCCGGGCAAAAAGGGCATGAGCCCGCGGTTTTCGAGGACGCCGGAGCCGGGATGGTTCACGCAGGCGACGCGTCCGTTGCGCATGGCGCCCAAGAGTCCGGGCACGCCCAGATAGCTGTCGCGGCGGAGTTCCAGGGGATCGCAGAATTCGGCGTCGAGACGGCGGATGAGGATATCCACGGGCTGGAGACCTTCGAGGGTTTTCAGCCACAAGGCGCCGTCGCGCATGACCAGGTCGTCGCCTTGCACCAGGGTGTAGCCCAGATAAGTGGCGAGGTAGGCGTGTTCGAAATAGGTGGCGCTGTAGGGGCCGGGGGTGAGCACGACGATGCGGGGTTCGAGGCGGCGGCCCTCGTACATTTGCATCATGGAATCGCGAAAGGTCCGGAAATAGGGGGCCAGGCGGCGCACGTGCAGTCCGCCGAGCATGTCGGGAAAAACGCGCCCGAGAATGGTGCGGTTTTCCAGGGCGTATCCGGCGCCGGAGGGGGCCTGGGTCTTGTCATCGAGCACCCACATGCGACCGTCGGGGCCGCGGGCGAGGTCGGCGGCATAAAAAAAGAGATGGGCGCCGAGATTGGCGGGGAGGTTGACGCAGGCGCGCAGGTAGCCGGCATGGGCGAAAATCAGGTCGGCGGGCACCATGCCGTCGCGCACCAACTTGCGGGGACCGAGGAGATCGTGGGCCACGGCTTCGAGCAAACGCATGCGCTGGGAAACCCCGGCTTCGATTTGGGCCCACTCGTCGGAGCTGAAGACCCAGGGGAGGGCATCCAAATCCTCGCGTCCCTTCTGGCCGCGTCCTTGGCTGCCGTTGGCCTCGGAGGCCATGGTGAAGGTGAGCCCGTCGTCGCGTAGATCGCGGCGGATGGAGGCGCTCCAAGCGCGGCGGGTCTCTTCGTCGGCCCGCTGGACGCGGGGCAGAAAATTTCGCCATGCGGGCAGGAGTTCGCCCCTGCCGGTAATGGCTTCGTCGTATCCGGACACACGGGCGGCGTATTGTTGGGTTTCATTGGGAAAAGCGACCATGTATTCCCTCATGTCATGGAAAACGACATCTGACGATTGCAAATATCCCGCGGATTCAGGAAAAAAAAGAAAAGATGGCCGGATGCGCAACGTGATGAGAACTGCCCCGGGACTTGATCCCACCCAAGTTCGAACACGAAGGCCCCCGGAACAGGCCTTTCAAAAGACGCGCACCCGGCCAAATGGGTTTGAATTTTCCGTGGCGTCCGCGACATCAGGTCGTTTCCCCGGCATCAGGATTGAAATAGGCTTCGCTGATGGCGGTATGGACCTGATTCATGCGGATTTGCAGGTCGTCGAGGCATTCGTGCAGGCCTTGGCGGATGATTTCGTCCACGGTGAGGTAATTCAAATCGGCGCAGAGTTGCCCCAGACGCCGTTCGGCGTCGTTGTGATGGTTGCCCGAAGCGGTGCCGCTGATGTCCCGGAGGGAGTGATCCGAGATTTTCAGGCAATGTCGCAGGGATCGGGGGTTCTGCAAGTCGAGCAGCAAGTACTCGATGATGCCCCGGGCGTGTACGGGGCCATATTTTTTCACGAAGGGTTCGAGGCTGCTGACGGAGCGGAGCATGGCCGCCCATTGCAGATCCTCGAGGGCGGTGCCCACTTCGCGAAGACTGGGGAGGAGGAGAAAATAACGCACGTCGAGAATGCGGCTGGTTTTGTCAGCGCGTTCCAACATGCGTCCGAGCTGATTGAAATGCCAGGCCTGTCCCCGAAAGGTGGTGGCGTGTTGCACGCCGTAGAAGTGGAGGACGTTGTCCTGGATTTCGCGATAAAATTCGAAGGGGTTCCGGTAAAAGCCGCGGGCGTTGGAGTCGTAGGCCTTGACCATCAGGTACATGCTGTTGATGAGTTCCCACATTTCCGGGGTGACCACGTCGCGCACGGCCCGGGCGTTTTCGCGGGCGGCGGTCAGACAGGCGTACATGGAGTTGGGGTTGAGCAGGTCGAAGGTCATGAAACGCATGACATTTTCGGCGTTGACCTCCTCGTAGGCGCTCTTGAAGAGATCGAAGTCTCCGCTCACGTGCAGGAGGGACTCCCATTCGTTGGTTTGCACTTGGGGGAGATCGAGCATCAAATGCCAGTTCACATCCATGAGGCGAACCGTGTTTTCCACGCGTTCCATGTAGCGGCTCATCCAATAAATGGATTCGGCCACGCGACTGAGAAGGGTGCCGTCACTCATGCCACACCTCCTTCTTCGCAAAGCACCCAGGTGTCTTTGCTGCCGCCGCCTTGCGAGGAATTGACAACCAGGGACCCTTTGCGCATGGCCACCCGGGAAAGTCCTCCGGGCAAGACCTTGATGTCATCGCCATAGAGGACGAAGGGCCGCAAATCCAAATGCCGTCCGTCCAAAAGCCCTTCTTTGGTGAGAATGGGCGCCGTGGAAAGAGCCAGGGTAGGTTGGGCGATGTAGCCGCGGGGGTTGGCCTTGATGAGTTCCGCGAATTTGTCCTGTTCGGCCTTGGTGGAGGCGGGGCCAATCAACATGCCGTACCCGCCTGCGCCATCGGCTTCTTTGACCACCAATTCGTGCAGGTGGTCGAGGACGTAGGCTTTTTCGTCCTCGCGGCTACACAGATAAGTGGGCACGTTGGGGAGAATCGGGTCTTGGTCGAGGTAATATTTGATCATGTCGGGCACGTAGGCATAGACGACCTTGTCGTCGGCGACTCCGGTGCCGGGCATATTGGCGATGGCCACCCGGCCTTCCTTGAACACATCCATGAGCCCGGCCACGCCCAACACGGAATCGGGGTGGAACATTTGCGGGTCGAGGTAGTCGTCGTTGATGCGACGGTAAATGACATCCACCCGCTTCAGTCCGCGGGTGGTTTTCATGCAGACATACCCGTCGGACACCACCAGATCCCGTCCCTCCACCAGTTCCGCCCCGGTTTGATGGGCCAGAAAGGCGTGCTCGAAATACGCGGAATTGTAGATGCCCGGGGTCAGAACCACGGTGTTGGGGGTTCCCTGGGTATGGGGGCTGATGGAGCGCAGGGTGTTGAGGAGCATTTCCGGGTAATCCGAGATGGGCCGCACCTGCATGCGGGCGAAAACCTCCGGAAAGGTCCGCTTCATCACCAGGCGGTTGGCCATCACGTAGGAGACCCCGGAGGGACAGCGGAGATTGTCCTCCAAGACAAAAAAGTCGCCCTTGCCGTCCCGCACGAGGTCGGAGCCGCTGACATGGCACCAGATGCCATGGGGCGGTTTCAAGCCTTCGCAGGGTTGCAAATAGCCGGAGGAAGAATAGACCACCGAATCGGGGATGATGCCGTCTTTGATGATTTTTTTCTCGTCGTAGATGTCGGCCACGAATAAATTCAAAGCGGTGATGCGTTGTTTGAGTCCGCGTTCGACTTGATCCCATTCCTCGCTGGTAATGACCCGGGGGATGAGGTCAAAGGGAAAGACCCTTTCGCCCTGGCCTTCGTCCCCGTAGACCTGGAAGGTAATGCCCATGCGAAGCAGGGCGCGTTCCGCCGCCTGTTGGCGCCGCAATAATTCAGGACTGCCCATTTCCCCCAGGGCATCCCCCAAAACCCGCATCGGTTGGCGTACCCGTCCTTTTCCTGAAAACAACTCGTTGTAAAATGAAGCTTCCGGCTCGTATTCGAGAATGGAGGGGGTGGGGGACTGGTTCTGGGATTGGTTCATATGATTCATTATAGCAAATGGAATGCCAAGGCGGATAAATTAACTATAATTCATTTAAAAAGGATAATCATAAAGGTTTTTCGTTTATATAATAATTCAAAAATGTATACATCAAAAAATATGACTACAAAAATGTTATCTTTTGGAGGGGGTGTAGATGCTGACCTTGAATTCGGGAAATTCGGGTGTTCAAAGTGTTCATTTCCCTGCCCAACAGACTTTTCTGTATAAATCGTTTGCACACTAACGATTTTTACGTTACCCTTGTCGGCCTCAAAACCAAACACCCATATTCTATGACCATACCGATACAATTCCGCGAACCTCGCTTGGAGGATGGGGCCAAGGTTTACGCCTTGATTCGCGCCTGTCCGCCTTTGGACGTGAATTCCGCCTACGCGTATTTTTTGTTGAGCGACCATTTTCGGCACACCACGGTGGTGGCCGAATCGGAAGGCAAGCTCGTCGGGTGCATCACCGCGTATCTGCGTCAGGATCAACCGGACGTGTTGTTTGTCTGGCAGGTGGCGGTTCATGCCGACGCCCGGGGGCAAGGCTTGGCGAAACGGATGTTAAATGAAGTCGCGAACCGTCCCGCCGCAGCAAAGGCCAAATGGATGGAAACCACCATCAGCCCTTCGAACGCCCCGAGCCGCCGGTTGTTCGCCTCCTGGGCCGAATCCAGGAAGATCGGCATTGAGGAAAAAACTTATTTGGAACCCGAACATTTCGCCCCCGCCGGGGACGACGCCGCACACGAGGCCGAATGTTTGTTCAGGATGGGCCCGCTGCCCGGCCAAACATCCGCTTGACCTTTGATTTAACCTTTTGGAGAACTTATTTTATGATCGTACGCACCTTGCAAGAAGCCGAAAACAGTCCCCGCAAAATCGAGTCAGACAACTGGAACAGTGTCCGTCTCAGCCTCAAAGAGGACGGCATGGGCTTTTCGTTTCACATCACCACCATCTACGCGGGCACCGAAACCCCGATTTGGTATCAAAACCACTTGGAAACCGTCTATTGCATTTCCGGTGAAGGGGAGGTGGAAACCGTGGACGATGGCAAGATTTACCCCATCCGTCCCGGCACCGTGTATATCCTCGACAAGCACGACAACCACCTGTTGCGCGCCCACAAGGAAATGAAACTCGCCTGCGTGTTCAATCCCCCTCTGCACGGCAAGGAAACCCATGACGAAAATGGCGTTTATCCTTTGGAAGCCGAATCGATTTCGTAAATGACCCTTAACGACCGGAGACACCCCATGAAAAAAATTATGGCGAAAAAAATGACCGCTAAAACCCTAATTGCAAATTTGATATTCCCCATGGGTCTGCTGGCCCTGTTTGCGGGCTGCGGCCCCGCATCCGACCAGTCCACCTTGGAGCGCATCCAAGAACGTGGCGTGGTCCGCATTGGCTATGCCAACGAAGCCCCCTACGGGTATATGGACACCGAAACCGGCGAACTGACCGGGGAAGCGCCGGAAATCGCCAAAGTGATTCTCCAAGAGCTTGGGGTAACGGAAGTCGAAGCCGTGCTCACGGAATTTGGTTCCCTGGTCCCCGGACTCCAAGCCGGGCGTTTCGACCTCGTGGCCGCCGGCATGTACATCACGCCCGAACGTTGCCAACAAATTGCCTTTTCCAACCCCACCTACGTCATTGGCGAAGCCTTCGCGGTGCGGGTGGGCAATCCCAAGAGCCTGCATTCCTACGAGGATATCCGAGATCACGAAGATGCGACTTTGGGCGTGGTCTCCGGGGCCATCGAACGCCGCTATGCCCGCGAAATCGGCATCCCCGATGACCGCGTGATGACGTTTCCCGATGCCCCCGCCGCCCTCGCGGCGGTTCGGGCCGGACGGGTGGACGCCTATGGCGGCACCAGTCTGACCGTACAGGATTTGCTGTCCAAGGACACCAGCGGTGAGTTGGAACAGGCCGATCCTTTCACGGACCCCGTGATCGATGGGGAATCCGTCCGGGGCTACGGCGCCTTCGGTTTCCGCCAGGCGGACACGGAACTCGTTGAGGCCTTCAACGAAAAACTGGCCGATTTTATTGGCAGTGAAGCCCATTTGGCTTTGGTGGAGCCCTTTGGCTTTACCGAAACGAACCTTCCCGGAGACGTCACTGCCGCCGACCTTTGTGCCGGTCGCACCACGGATTAATGTCTTTCGCGCCCCCTTTTGATCTTTTGCCCCCTCTCTTGGTGGGGTTGGGCAAGACCCTGCAACTGACTGCGGGCGGCATCCTGCTTTGTGTCCTGTTGGCGCTATTCGCCGGTTTGGGCAAGGTGTCCGGAATTCCGCCCCTGCGCTGGCTGGCCAATATTTATGTGGAGATTTTCCGCGGTACTTCGGCCTTGGTGCAATTGTTCTGGTTCTTTTTCGTGTTGCCCTTTTTCGGGGTCTCGCTGGAACCCATGCTCGCGGGCATCCTCGTGCTGGGTTTGAATTCCGGCGCATATGGCGCCGAGGTGGTTCGCGGGGCGATTCAAGCGGTTTCCCACGGACAAAAGGAAGCCGCCACCGCCCTGGGGTTTACCCCCCGGCAGACCCTGTGGCGCATTCTCCTCCCCCAGGCCGTGGTCTCCATGTTGCCGCCCATGAGCAATGTCTTTATTGAACTGCTGAAAAATTCCGCCCTGGTCTCCGTGATCTCGGTGCACGACCTGACTTTTGTGGCCCAGATTCACCGGGCCGACAGTCTCCGCACCACCGCGATCTTTTCGATTGTATTGGTGTTGTATTTCGCAGTGGCCCAAGGGCTGAGTCGTGGCATGTCCTTCCTGGAAAAACGCCTGTCCCGCGGACGGGATCTTGGAGGGGTGAAAGCATGAATCTGTCCCTCGCCACCGGCGCGCAATGGGACTGGGCCTTCGCCTGGGAAATCCTGCCCCAATTGCTTTCCGCCATGCGGGTCACCGTCACCGCCACGCTTCTGGGGATGTCCCTGGCCGTGTTCGGCGGGTTGTTGCTGGTGATGATGCGTCGATCCCACATCAAAACCCTGTCCCGGAGCGGCTACTGGACCATCGAATTTATCCGCGGCACGCCCTTGCTCATCCAGCTTTATTTCTTTTATTACGTGCTGCCGGAATATGGTCTCCAACAAAGCGCCATGGTCACCGGCGTCTTGGCCCTGGGCCTGCACTACAGTTCCTACATGGCTGAAGTCTATCGCGCTGGCATTGACGCCGTGCCCAAGGGACAATGGGAAGCGGCAACGGCCTTGAATTTCCCGCCCAAGCGCACCTTTTTCACCCTGATTCTGCCCCAAGCGATTCCCCCCATCGTTCCCGCCTCCGGGAATTATCTGGTGGCCATGTTCAAGGATTCCGTCCTCTTGTCCACCATCACCGTCACCGAAGTCCTGTATACCGCCAGGGATGACATCGGGTCGGACCGCTTTCGCTATCTCGAACCCCTCACCTTGGTGGGTGTCCTTTTTTTAATTGTCAGCCTGATTTCCGTCGCCGGAATTAGGCGTCTGGAACGCCATCTGGAGAAAAAACGATGACCGATTCGCCCGAACCATTCATTCAAATCCGCGATCTGCACAAATCCTTTGGTGACCTGAAGGTGCTGCAAGGCATCAACCTGGACATTCCCGCCGGGGAAATGGTCAGCGTCATCGGCCCCAGTGGTTCAGGGAAGTCCACCCTGTTGCGGGTACTCATGACCCTGGAACGCCCCGAACAAGGGGAAGTGTTGATTGGCGGGGAGCCCCTTTACAGCATGGACGGGGAGGGGCACACGACTTTACCCCCGAAGGCCCAATTCCGGGCGTTGCGCAACCGAATCGGCATGGTTTTCCAGCATTTCAATCTGTTCCCGCACATGACCGTGTTGCGGAATGTGACCGAAGCCCCCGTCCGCGTGCTCGGGGTCTCTCGCAAGGACGCCAAAGCCGAGGCCATGAAATACCTCGACGAGGTGGGGCTGGCCGAAAAAGCCGACGCCTATCCTGCCCAGCTTTCCGGCGGACAAAAACAACGCGTGGCCATTGCCCGGGCTTTGGCCATGCACCCGGAAATCATGCTGTTCGATGAAATTACTTCCGCGCTTGACCCCGAACTCGTGGGCGGTATTCTGGCCTTGCTTGACCGTTTGGGCAAGCGCAAGGAAATGACCATGCTCATCGTCACCCACCACATGAATTTTGCCAGGCAATCCTCCGACCGCGTCCTCTTTTTTGATGGCGGCGTCATTCTCGAGGACGGCAAACCCGACGACATTTTCACCCATCCCACCCATGACCGGACCCGGGAGTTCCTGAAGTCCGTGCTGGAGGTTTGAAGGAACCCGATTTATCCCGAACCACATAATGAACATCAAGAGGAGACGAACCCATGAAAATATTTGAAGAACTGGAATCAGAAGTCCGAAGCTACGCCCGCAATTTCCCCAGGGTCTTTCACAAGGCCGAAGGCGAATTCCTCTACGACGAAAACGGTAAGCAATACATCGACTTTCTCGCCGGCGCCGGGGCGTTGAACTATGGTCACAACCATCCTATCCTCAAGAAGAAATTGCTCGAATACATCGAAGCCGACGGCATTACCCACAGCCTCGACTTGCACACCGATGCCAAGCGCGATTTCATGGAGGCCTTCCGCACCCATATTCTCGAACCCCGGGACATGGATTATCGCATGATGTTCACCGGACCCACCGGCACCAACGCCGTGGAAGCGGCTTTGAAAATGTCCCGCAAAATCAAAGGCCGCACCCATGTGGTGGCCTTCACCAACGGTTGGCACGGGCAAACCCTCGGCGCGCTCGCCATGACCGCCAACTCCCATCACCGGAATGGCGCCGGCATCACCCTCTCCGGGGCCCACCGTGTTCCGTATGACGGCTATTTGGGCGATTCCGTGGACACCACCGAATATCTCGAAAAAGTGCTCACCGACACCAGCAGCGGCGTGGATCTGCCCGCCGCCGTCATCGTCGAAACCATCCAAGGGGAGGGCGGGGTCAATTATTGCAGCATGGAATGGCTCCGCAAGCTTTCCGACTTATGCAAGCGACACGACGTGCTCTTGATCATCGACGACATTCAGGCCGGGTGTGGACGCACCGGACGTTTCTTCAGCTTCGAGGAAGCTGGCATCAAGCCAGACATCATCACCCTCTCGAAATCCCTCAGCGCCTACGGTTTGCCCTGCGCGGTGGTGTTGTTCCGGCCCGAGTTGGACGTCTGGAGTCCCGGCGAACACAACGGCACCTTCCGCGGCAACAACCACGCCTTTGTCACCGCCGCCGCCGCCCTGAATCACTTCTGGAAAGACGACACCTTCGCGGCCTCCGTGCGCGAAAAGGGCGACTACATCGCCAAACGATTGGATGCCATTGTCGAGAAATACGGCGAAGGCAATTTCAATGCCAAGGGACGCGGCATGTTTCAGGGCATCAACTGCGTGAACGGCGAAATCGCCAGCAAAATCACCCATGAAGCCTACAAAAACGGTCTCATCATCGAAACCAGCGGCACCAACGACGAAATCATCAAGTTGCTGTGTCCCCTGACCATCAGCATGGAATCCCTAACCAAGGGCATCGACATCATCGAAGCCTCCGTGCGCAAGATCTGCAGTCAACTGGACGAAATCCCCGAAGAAAGCTGCTACTTCGACGAAGTGTACATCAAAGAAAAGGCCCTGAAAAAGGGCGATTAACGTTCGGCCCACCGGCGGAGGGGGAGACCCGAGTTTGACATTCGAAATGGATGCGTTATGGATGTGTTATGAACACAATTACCATCAAGAATGTACCTCCCGCGATGCATCGGATACTCAAAGAGCGAGCCAAGGTTCACGGGCGAAGCCTTAACAAGGAAGTGATCGCAACCTTGGAGGGGTCTCTGCACGCTTCCCCGATTGATGGGGATGCGATCGGGAGGCATGCCCGCGCCGT
This sequence comes from Verrucomicrobiota bacterium, assembly GCA_020831635.1. Lineage (GTDB taxonomy): Bacteria > Verrucomicrobiota > Kiritimatiellia > SS1-B-03-39 > UBA6053 > PXAS01. Next base: position 11,931 of record JAFIGC010000098.1, read on the forward strand.
GCGCGAATCACTGGGTGTTTACATGACGGAGCAGGATCTGAATGAGTTCAAGGAAGCGGGCCGCCGGTGATTGTGGTGGATGTAAATACCATCGCCTATCTTTGGATTCCGGGCGAGATGACCGACCTTGCGGAACGGGCGTTGGTTAAAGATCCTCATTGGGTCTCCCCGTTTCTATGGCGTTCTGAATTCCGAAACGTCCTTGCGGGGTATTTGAGGCGCGGTCAACTCGACCGATCCGAGGTCGACCGTTGCCTCAGTGGCGCTGAATCCCAGATCGCCGGATATGAGTACCTGGTTCCTTCGGCACTCGTCATGGTCAAGGTTGCGGAGTCCGCCTGCTCGGCCTATGACTGTGAATATGTCGCGCTTGCAGATGATTTGCGCGTAACCCTTGTGACGTCTGACAAACAAATTCTTCGCAATTTCCCCTCCGTGGCCCTGAGCTTGAGGACCTTCGTGGAAACCGCATGACAACAACGCAAGGTCCAACCCAAACCCGTGAATCACTTTCAGATGGGGTTGCCTCCCCCGGGACCGTCAGGCGCCGCTACGCGGAGTTACGCGCGCAGCGCTCCTTCGTCGCTTGCCCCTGGTTCACCGCGACCACCAGACCTCAATTTATTGCACATTTTGACATGATTTGACCGCAAGTTCAAATGGGTTTCCAAGGGAATAATCCGGAGAAAATTTACGACAAAGCTCGTGCCAATGTAGGGTGCGACCCCGTTGGGGTCGGAGAACGAGGACGGATACGTTTCCCGGGGCGGTGCCCGCGGGCTGATGGGTGAGACCCCGTTGGGGTCAATTTGGAATCATGTCCAAAACCTGAATTCGCCGCGTAAATTGCATCCCAACGGGATGCCACTCGTGAGCCCGGGGGGCACCCCCGGGTGTTTAGAACCCCACACGAACGCGCATCCCAACGGGATGCCACTCCTCCCGATTTCATGAATACTCGGGATTTGGTCCAATCCCATTTTTCAAAGTTCGACGTTCGATGTTCGGCGTTCGCTTACAACACTCCGCACTCCGCATTCGTCACTCCGCACTCAAATGCCCCCTTCGCCTGGCCCGTCCACGTGTCCCGCTCGCGCGGTCCCCTTTGGACGGTCCGCGCTGATATCGGTACGGACCTGCGGCCCGAAATTTCACGATTCCGACCGTCGGAACGCCCGCAAAACCGTCTTCCGAGCCTCGGAACGGGCCGTCTTCCGCCCGAAAAAGCACTCACATGCCCTTCTTTCCCATTGGCTTGCCCTGTGGATTGCGTTAGACAGGGAACTTGTTTTCATCCCGGCATCGGCTATATTGCGGCTTGACCTTACTGCGTCATATATGCCAATAGATTTAGCTGATTTTAACCCCTCCGTCCTGTAACCATCATAACCTCTGCCAAGTCCTCTTCTAAAAATCCACCCAAAACGCCCAAAGGGAAGGCAAAACACTACGATATTATCTTCCCGAATCCCAAGGGTGTCCCTGCGATATGGTTTGACCAGTTTTCCCTGGAAGAGACCCAAACACACATTATTGTAAAGCTGGGGTGTTCTGTTGTGGATAATGTCTTTGCTTTTGCGCTTTCCAAGACAGCACTCGGGAAACACAAACCGAAACAAGGATTGAAGCGGAACCCGTCGCGATTCTTCACGCCAATCTGAATGTACACTATGCTTTGGTATTAGAGATTCTGCCACATACAAAAGAGGGCCAATTATGATCTTATACTCAATGTCTGGCGCTTCTCTTCACGCCACACCCAACAAGCCAAGGGTGGAAATGACTGTTACCAAGTCAGGGGAATCCGCTGAGAAAAATCGGTTTCAGTCCCGCAATGTGAGCATTGCTCCCCCTGCATCCAGTAGTAGCCAAGGTGAAGTGATTGGCACACCATCCACATACGTTTTGCCAACAAATCAAAAAAGATCATGGACAAAGCGGGATGAGCGGCGTTTTCTCGAACTGGCTAAGAAATCAGCTTTGGGTACGGTCACCCCCGAGGAAGCCAGCAAGCTGGCGCAGATGGAGCGGATACGGTATTCCTTGAACTCAAACCGGAGCTACCGGGAAATTCTTGCGGAAAAACGCCGTTTCGAAAAAGCGGACAAACTCATCCACGCTTTGAATGACTACCTCGAAACCACGCATTAAGCGGGGACCTGCCCCAAAAAGCATCAAGCGGCACAACTACCGCAAAAAAGCGCTTCCCTCGCTCCGCAGGGATTTCAAGGACCGATGCGCTTACTCAGACCTGCATGTTGACGATGCGGGCGGCATTGATGCCATGGATGTGGACCACTTCAACCCCAAACTTAAAAAAGAAGTCAATCAGCGATACAGCAATCTCTTTTTGGCCACCCGACATTGCAACGGATCCAAAGGGGAATTCTGGCCATCTGAGAAAGAAAAAAGAGCGGGGCTCCGACTTCTCAATCCCTGCCGTGAAAACGAATTCCCGGAACATATCGTTGAAGAACCCGAAACCGGACGACTGGTCGGGAAAACCCCCGCCGGTAAACTTCATATACTTGTAATGGGCCTCAATGATCCAAGCCTCGTTCAGCATCGGTTAAAGCGGCGGCATTTCAGAGATTTGCTACGTAAAAGCGATGGTCTGATTCAACTAAAACGCGATGCCAACCTTGCCGATTGCGGGGAGGCCATTCGTTTGCTTAAAGAGAATATTGACAAAATGATCATGGATATTCCATCCAATGAGTACAGGCAGGAAAAAGCCCAGAAAAAGGGAAACTAACGCTCGGCCCACCAGCGGAGGGGGAGGGCCGCGCGGACGCCGATGATCATGGTGAGCGCGAAGATCCACCCCGATGCCGCCCCGGCGTGGGTGCCGGACAGCAGGGTGCCGATGGTGCATCCCAAGGCGATGTACGCCCCCCAGCCCAAGAGAATGCCGCCCAGCAACGCCAGCGGGTAGGCATTGAGCTTGGGTTGGGACGGCGAAATCACGCCCGTGCCCGCGACCCCGATCAAACCGCCAACGACAATGGCGATGACGAAAAGCGCGTTCATGGAAAGGGCCGGATCATCGCCCACGATGCGGCAACCGCGGAAGGTGTCCACACCTTCCAGCCGTTCCGGCAGGAAGTTGAGGGCGTTCCCGGCCACGCGGGCCAGACGGTTGAGTTCGGCGGTCACGCCCAGGGGCTGACCCCGGAAAAGCGCGGCCGTGGAGAGCAGTCCGACCATGAGTCCGCCCACCCAAGCGGGCCAGCGTTGGCTGAAGACCGCATGGAGGACGGAGCGGGCCGTGGGGCGTTGCCGGGTTTGGGCGGGGTCCGGATCGGGCACCCATCGCAACAGCAGCCAGGCAATCAGTCCCAGAACCACGGCCACGATGGCCCAGGCCACCGTGTAGCCTTTCCAGGAGGGCAACCAAGTGATGGTGGCGTCCTGCAGAACCCGCAAATAGAGCGGGTTCCAGAATTTGAGACCGAGAATGGCACCGAGAAAAGCGCCGAAAATGGAAATGGGGGCGAGTAAGGAGCCCTCGCCAAGGCGGTATAAATGTGCGCTGATGCAGGATCCGGACATAGACATGCCGGCGCCGAAGGCAAAGCCGCCCAAGGCCACCACCCAACTGACGGGGCCGATGAAGGCCCGCGGCGGGAGATGACCGGCGAGCGGATTGCGGATCCAGGCCGTGAAGAGGATCGTGTGGGCGGTCACCCCCACGATCAGGGCCAGGATCATGGCCAGCGCGGCCCGACTGTCCTTGCCCTCGAACAAGTCGCGCAGCATGCAGAAAAAACAGAAACGGGCGCGTTGCATCACCCAGCCGAAGGCCAGGCCGAGCAGAAAAACCCAAGAGGCGGTGCGGCCATAGTTTTCATGACCATGCAAACGAAAGGTCATGTAAACCGCGACCACCGCCAGCCCCAGCGCGAAAACGCGCAGGAGCGGGGTGTTGAGTTCGGGTTCGCGGGCCTGCGTGCGTTCGCTTTTGGGCAATTCGCCGGCAGGCACTTCGGCAGGCAATTCGGTGGGAGATGCGTCACTCATGTTTGGATCGGTATCGTGATTATTTTCCGGTCCAAACGGTGCCGGCGGGATTGTTGATGGGCACGCCCACGGCATTGCCGTATTCGGTCCAGGAACCGTCGTACTGCTTGACTTCGTAGCCGAGAATCTGGCTGAGCACGAACCAAGTGTGGGCGGAACGTTCGCCAATGCGGCAATACACGATCGCGGGTTTGGAGCCGTCCACGCCCTTGTCGGCATAGATCTTCTGCAGCTCTTCCTTGGAACGGAAGGTGCCGTCGGCGGGGTTTACGGCCGCCACCCAGGGAACGTTGACCGCTCCGGGAACGTGTCCGGCGCGAATGGAGAGTTCTTGAATGCCGGCGGGGGCGAAGACGCGGCCCTGGAATTCATCCGGAGAGCGGATGTCCACCAAATGGGCTTCTTCGCGGCCTTCGGCCACGGCCACCACGTCAGTCAGACGGGCGCGAGTTTCGAGGTTCACTTGCGTGACTTTGTACTCGGTGGGGCGAATGTCCGGGGCGATGGTGTCCAGGGGACGGTCCTCGGCCAGCCATTTGCGGCGTCCGCCGTCGAGCAATTTGACGTTGTCGTGTCCGTAGACTTTGAAAATCCACACGCCCCAGGCGGCGAACCAGTTGTCGTGGTCGCCGTACAAAACGACGGTGGTGTCGGGAGTCACGCCCAGACGGGACATCAGTTTTTCAAAGTTTTCTTTGGTGACGATGTCACGGTTGGGGTTGTCCACCAAATCGGTGTGCCAGGAAATGTTGGCGGCGCCGGGAATGTGGCCTTCTTCGTAGAGTCCGTCCACGATGCTGACTTCCGCCACGCGGATGTTGCGGCTTTCGAGGTTGTTGGCCAACCAGTCGGTGGTGACCACCGCGTCGGATGCGGTTACTTGCGCGAAGGCCGCGATCACGGCCACGCTGGAGAGGAGGGTTTTGATCTTCATGTTGTTGTCCTTTGTTGTAGGTGTGACTTGGAATCTTCCGAAGGAAGATTGACTGAAAAGTGTGTCTGTTGAAGGTGAAAAGTTTGAGGTCCGAGACTTCATCTGCCGAAAATCCTAATCCTAATCCTAATCCTAATCCTACTCGTAATCTAAAGAAATCCCCGGTCGTCGATTAGGATTAAGAGTATGATTACGATTAAGAATAAGAAGGGAAGGGGTCAATTCAGGCATCGAGAATGGATTCAATCGGCAGATCGTCCGACAGTCCTTGTTCCGCGAGCCATTCGGGGTTGTAGAGTTTGGATTGATATTTGACGCCGGTGTCGCACAAAATCGTGGTGATCACCTGGCCGGGACCGTGTTCGAGGGCCTGCCGCACGGCGCCGCCGACATTGATCCCGCTGGAGAGGCCCAGGAAAATGCCTTCGTCCCGGGCCAAATGCTTGATGATGGTCAATGCGGTTTGGTCATCGATTTTGTAGGCGTGGTCCACCGGAATGTCGGCCACATTGGCGGTCACCCGCGACTGCCCGATGCCCTCGGCCACGGAATCGCCTTCGCTGGCTTCGGTGACCCCCTGATTGAACCAATTCCACATGGCCGCCCCGCAGGGGTCCGCGCACACGGCTTTCACCTTGGGATTGAGCTTTTTCAAGGCCAGGGAAACGCCCCCGAGGGTGCCGCCGGAACCGATGGCGGCCACGAAAGCGGTGACCTCGCCGTTGGTTTGGCGGTGAATTTCGGGCCCGGTGGTCTGTTCGTGGGCGTCGCGGTTGGCGACGTTGTCAAATTGGTTCGCCCAAAACCATCCGTTCTCATCGGCCTTGCGGTGGGCGATGTGAATGTAATTGTCCGGGTCCTTGTAGGGTTTGGCGGGAACGGGAATCACTTCCGCGCCCAAATTCCGCAGCAATTCCATTTTTTCGGGAGACTGGGTGTTGGGAATGATGATCACCGTCTTGTAGCCGCGGGCCTGGCCAATCACGGTGAGGCCGATGCCCGTGTTTCCGGCCGTGCCTTCGACGATGGTCATGCCGGGTTTGAGCTGTCCGCGCTTTTCCGCATCGAGAATGATCCCGATCGCGGCCCGGTCTTTCACCGATCCGCCCGGATTCATGAATTCCGCCTTGCCCAAAATGGTGCTGCCCGTCAGTTCGGAAAGCGTTTTCAGGTAAATCAGGGGCGTGTTGCCCACGAAATGGTCAACTTGATGGTATGGGCTCTGTGTTGGTTGCGTCATAAGTTCTGTTTCCTCGGGCTGTGATTCCTCGGGTTGACGTGGTGAAATCGTTTAATCACTACTACATTGGTAGAGATAGTGGGGTTTGTCAATCCCCGGTTTAATTTTTTTCTGACTCCTTGTACGGCTGATTTTTTGAGATTCGACCAATGCGGATACTGGATGAATGGAATGTCGGTATTTTGCCGTATTTTTTACGCCGCCTCCGTGCTTGCCACGGGGGAGTGACGACTTTGTGCCCGAATCGTTCTCCACGGGAAGTTTGCCGCCCCTCTGCTTGCAAGAGGGGTGTCGCAACGACTGAAGGCGGTTTAGTCAAAAATTGCACGCTCAGTCGTAGCGACACCCCCGCGACAAGCACGGGGGCGGCTTTGGGGCGAGTGGGGAAGGGTTCAGGCACAGAGTCGTCGCTCCCCTCCGACAAGCGGAGGGGCGGCGGGAAGTCAGCAACTAAGCAGCTTCCAACTCTCAAAAAATCAGCCGTAGACTCCGTGAGAGATTTGCAAAGAAGGCGTGCAAGCTTTTTGATTTGCACCCTGCGCAGAGCATTGTAGAGGGTAACGGTATGCAAAATCTCATTCAAAACATTTACGCGGTCGAATCCCGCATCCAGGCGGCCTGTGACGCCGCCCACCGAAAACGTGACGAGGTGACCCTGGTGGCGGTGAGCAAAAAGAAACCCGCGGACCTCATCCGCGCCGCGTACGAGGCCGGGCTCTCCGTCTTCGGCGAAAACCGGGTGCAGGAAGCCATGGTGAAAATCCCCGAACTCCCGAACGGCATTTCCTGGCATCTCATCGGCCATTTGCAGACCAACAAGGTCAAGCAGGTCATTCACTGCGAGTTTTCGCTGATCCACAGCGTGGACTCGGAACGCCTGTTGTTGGCTCTGGAAAATGCGGCGGAAGAGCAGGGGCGCACCCAGCCCATCTTGTTGCAGGTGAATGTCAGCGGCGAGGCCAGCAAATTCGGGCTCCCGCCCCAGGAATTGCTCCCTCTGCTGGAAACCGCCGCCGGATGTACGCATCTGGAGGTCCAGGGGCTCATGACCATTCCGCCCCTGACCGAAGATCCCGAAAAGGCGGCTCCGCATTTCGCGCGTCTACGGACCCTGCGCGACGAAGCCGCCCAAGCCAGCGGATTTCCGCTCGAAACCCTTTCCATGGGCATGTCCCATGACCTCGAAGTCGCCATCCGCGAAGGCGCCACCTTTGTGCGGGTCGGCACGGATATTTTCGGCGCCAGGGAGAAAAACGTATGAATCAAAAAACCGTCTTTATCGGGGCCGGCAACATGGCCGAAGCCTTGCTCAAAGGGGTGATCGCCGGGAAAATCCGCGCCCCCGCCGACATTCTGCTCACCGACGTTCGCCCAGACCGTCTCGATGAACTCGCGGAAAAATACGGGACGGGCGGCTCCACCGACAATGCCGACGCGATTGCGGACGCGGGCATGGTGTTTCTCTGCGTCAAGCCCCAACAAATGGACGAAGTGCTGCGGCCCCTGCACCAAGTGAATCCCGAGGCCTTGTGGGTCAGCATTGCCGCCGGAGTGCCCACCGCCCGCATCGAGAAAAATCTCGGTCCCGGCGCCCGGGTGGTGCGGGTGATGCCCAACACCCCCGCCCTGGTGCAAAAAGGCGCCGCCGGCATTGCCCCCGGCACCCATGCCATGCCCGCCGATTTGGACGCCGTCCGCGAAATCATGGAAAGCGTGGGGACCTGCGTGGTCGTGGACGAGGAGGATCTGCACGCCGTCACCGCCATCAGCGGCAGCGGACCCGCCTACGTGTTTTACTTGGTCGAAGCCATGCTCAAGGGCGCGGAAAAACTGGGCTTTGATCCCGACACCGCCCGCGAACTGGCCATTCAAACCGTGTTGGGGGCGGGGACCCTTTTGCAAGAAAGCGGCGAAGCCCCGGAAGCCCTGCGCGCCAAAGTCACCTCCAAAGGCGGCACCACCGCCGCCGCCGTGGCCGCCTTCGACGCCGCCGCCGTCGGTGAAGGTATCACCGCGGGCTTGTTGGCCGCGGAAGCGCGCTCCCGGGAACTGGCGGAGAACGGATGAACGAGACCCCCCATCGGGAAGCGGAGCGATCCAAAACCCTGCGCGGCATTACCCGCAGGGGGAACCGGAAGACTTTCCGTCCTTGGCGCGGCCTGTTTTCCTGTCTGTTTCTTCTGGGCTTCACCCTGGTCATGCTCTACGCGCTGATCCTGGTCGCGGGCCGGGCCGAAGGGGTGCGGCAATGGGTGGCGGACCACATTGCCGCCGAGTTGGACGCCCCCGTAAGCCTGGGCGGACTCAAGATTACCGCGTCCTTGGACATGGTCCTGGAAAGCCTGGTGGTGAAAACGCCCGAAAGCGAAACCGCTGGACTCCGCGTAAAGCACATCAAACTGCACTTCGCCCCCCGCGCCTCTCGCAAAGCCCGCGCCTGGGTTTTTGACCGGCTGCAAGTTGACGGCGTGGAATTGGATCTCACGGAAACCGAGCAAGGCCTGCGCGAGCCCGTCAGCCTGACCTCCCTGATCGGAATCCACAAATGGGGCGACAACCATGACCGCGAAGGGGAGGGGACGGTGTTGGACCGCCTCCGCACCCCCGCTGAACAGACCGAGGAGCCCGCCGATGAATCGAAAGAAAAACGAAATCGAATCGTCATCAACCCCGAAAACATGCTCGTCACCCTGTCCGATGTCAACATCCGTTTATATGACGCCGAAGGCACCAAGCAATGCGAATTCATGGCCTTGAGGATCGGGATGGACCCCGGACGCGATCCCGCGGTCACTCCCGCCACCCGCTACACCGTCCAAGGACGCTACCAAATGCGGCGGCAGAACCAACTCGAACCCCAGCCCCTCCATCTGGAAATCGTCTATCGCGAAGACACCTGGCATTTCATCGAAGCCGAAGCCGAACTCCGATTTTTGCGCTGGTTGGGCGACGTCCTCTCCGGAAAATCCGCCGGATCCCTGATCAAAGCCGTCTCCGCGGACGGAAATTGAGGTTTCCAATCCACCGGTTTGGTTTTGAACAGGAGGGCGCAGAGAGGAAGGGTGCGGAGGATTTGCGACGCGGAGCGTCTTTGGAGTGCGTGTAGCGAGTGCAACGAAGCTACCGCTTTGCAGAGCCTTGGCCGTTTGGCAGTGGA
>JAFIGC010000298.1 GCA_020831635.1 Verrucomicrobiota bacterium
GTATAGTGGCATGAATGATTTTCACCGGAAAATTGGGTTTCTGGGACAGGCTCTACCATAGGAGAAGAAAATACCCAGAAATCGCACACTTCTACAAAACTAAAACCGAACAAAATCCCTTGACCGAACCTCGTTGACACTCGGTCCGGTCAGGGTAACGTTCTGTCAGGAGAAATCATGCCAAATAATACGAAACATACTTTTCCGCCCGAAGTCGTTGAGAAACTCCAGAACTACGTTTACAGGCTCATTGACCCCCGAAATGGAGAGACCTTCTACATTGGGAAGGGTAAGGGAAATCGCATTTTCTCTCATGTGAAAGGTGAAGCGGATCAGGATGAAGTAAATGAAAAAATCAACAGAATCAGGGAGATCAGGATTTCAGGTTTTGAGGTTGCGCACGTCATCCATAGGCATGGCATGAATGAGAAAACAGCATCTGTGGTTGAAACCGCTTTGATCGATGCTTATCCGGGATTGTCAAACATCATGAATGGTCATGGAAGTGGAGATTTTGGCGTTATGCACGCTGATGAAATCATTCACAGATACTGTGCAGAAGAAGCTGTGTTTAAACACAAAGCTCTGCTCATTTCAATTAACAGAAGTGCAGGTCAGAAGTCGTTGTATGATGCAACAAGGTATGCTTGGAGGTTGGATGTCAAGAGAGCAAGAAAAGCTGAAGTTATTTTACCCGTTAAAAACGGGTTAATAGTTGGAGCATTTATTGCACATGAATGGATGGAGGCGACACCTGAAATTTTCCCTGATACAGATCATGACGGAAGGCGTTTTGGTTTTGTGGGCCAAACCGCATCTGATGCTTATCAAAAAGAGTATGCGGGAAAGCGTATCCCAGATAGATATAGAAAGCCTGGGGCTGCAAATCCAATTAAGTACACGTGGTGACAACCTTTCATCAAATTAGAAATCATGGAAAATTTTACTCAGGATGATTTAGCTGATTTACTAAATGATTTAGTGGTTTATTGTGGTTGGCACGTTTCAGTTTCAGATATTCATGGGCCATTTGAGCATGACAATCATGCCATTGGAAAGCTGCACACATCAATGGATGACTTTAATTTTACTGTTCTGCCAGAGTTTTGTTCACAAGAAAAATGGACCATTCAATTATCTAGCCCCTCTCAGTCGATAATTAGAGGTCATAGATCATTTGAATTTTTTTCATTTCCTAAAATTCACACTGATGCCTGTCTTGTAAATAAATATGCTGTCGCAAATAAAATATTTGATACATATAACAGTTATTCGAACTTAACAGAGAAAGACCGACTGAAAGAACTTGAAGCCCAGTTGGGGTATGAAAATTTACTAACCATGCAGAATGTGATCGATGCGATAATTTCCGATTTTCGCTCCTATCAGGAGAAACTTGAAAAAGAAAAAGAAAACAAAATACAGAGAAACTGAGACACTAGTTTTAGCTTCATGCGTTTTATACAAAGCTTTAGTTGTGAGGTTTAATCCTAAAGGACTGAATACACAGAACAAAAACATTGAGCGAACCGAGAGTACTCGGTCCGCTCATTTAAACGTTGAACAAGGAGGATACATGAAAAAGCTTTTCACATTGATGGCGCTGTTCATGAGCACCGGAGTCTTGGCACAAGAAGGTGCACGTTATAAGATACACTTTGTGAATACTCCTGTTGAGATTGTCTTGGCTGAATACGCCAAAATATCAGCTAAACAGGTTGACCTTGTACAAGGGGTTCGCCTTTCTGTAACCATTACACACGACGGGGTTCTCACTGCGGATGAATGTATGCAACTCGTTGAAAAGAAATTGAATGAGGCCAACGTCGGCCTGTTTCCAATCGGCAAAGATCGAATGGTCGCGGCATGGATCGACCCAGAGCTTGCTCCACGGGAGCCTATCGCCCCTGCTGTTACAGAAGATGTCTTGAAGGAAATGCAGCAACGACAACGCGATGCCATTAGGGAGGGGCTACCTACCCTGCCAACTCCAAGAAACAACTGAGTCTGTTCGAACCCATTGTTTACTCCTGCTGGTGATCTAAAGACCCTGAAGCACTCATAGAAATTTCAAGAAATTTATCTAAACTTACAAGTTCAACAAAAAACGTCTGCGAACCCTCGTACCGCGGGTCCGCAGCGTTTAGCCGTTGAATGCAATGAAAACCAATATCAATATAATCATTTTCATTCTGTTTTTTGGAACCGTCTCATGCGTTCATCTTAGGCGACCCAGTCCAGCACCTGTCCCGTCGGTTATTCACGCTGGAGTAGAATACTCAGCGCCATTAGACAACGGCAGGCGTGGATACATTGTGGCGCGAAATCCCGAAACACAGCAAATCATTTGGGAAAAAACAATCTTCAGAGTTTTCATGATCCCTTTCAAAGAAGAAGACGTTCAACATGTCTATATCAAATCGATGATTATAAATAATGAGCATCTTTTTATTGTCGATGAATGTAATCGCCATTATAAACTTGATCTACATTCACGCGAAGTTCAACGAGCACAGAGTAAAAATTAATTCAACAAGAGGCGGCTGCGAACCCTCGTACCTCGGGTCCGCAGAGCCTAATCGTTCTGCGAAAAAATGAATTCCTATTCAACCATCCTGAAACCAGCGAAAGGAGAGATAGAGGCCTTCACCGAATGGCACTAACTTAAGGGTCTTTTAAAACAGATTTTTGTGTGCCTTGGGCC
>JAFIGC010000099.1 GCA_020831635.1 Verrucomicrobiota bacterium
CCGAAGGCTCGCTGCGCTCGCAAGGCGGCAGCTAAAGCGACCGCACTCCGAAGGCGCTTCGCGCATTCCGCACTCCGCACTTCGCACTCAAATCAGTCCAGTCGGTAGGCCTCGATCTTGTAGGTGTCGTCGGTGCGGAAGAAGATTTTGTTGTTGGCAAAGGCGGGGAAAAGGAGCACGAAGTAGGGTTGGGCGGTTCGGGCTTCGAAGAAGCGTTTGCTTTCTTCCATGTGCTTGGGATCGGCCTTGAGGACCAGAAATCCGTCGTGGCCGTTTCCTTCCAGGTCCCGGGAGCGGGAGAAGATCCAGCCGCCGTAATAGGCGATCAAAGGATTGCCGCCGGCGGGGCGGATGTTGCCCACATGCACTTCGCGGAGGGTTTCGCCGGTGGTGGTATTGAAGGCGCGAAGATGCTCGTTGACATGCATGTAGCCGGTGTCGCCGACAATGAGCGCATTGCTGCGGAATTCATCGATGGGTCCCCAGGTCCACAGCTTGCGCAAGCCCTCAAGATCGATGGCGAAGCCGCTGAGTTTTCTCCCGCTTTCTCCTTCGCGACCCGCGGCCATGACGACGTGGTGTTCGCCGATTCCGAGGTTGAATGCCGCCGTGGGGGAACTGTGTCCGTAGTCGCTTTCCCAGATTTGTTCGCCGGTGGCCAGGTCGAGCAGGGTCAGGTTGTGACCCCGAATCGCCAGCACATAGGTCTTGTCCCCGTGCCGCCACAGTTTGGGGGTGGTGCCGCCGGACCCGACTTCGGGCGCCACCCAAAGCTCTTCGCCGGTGCGGACATCGAGAGCCACGTAGCTGTTGGGGGTGTCGTAGTGGTAGGTGGTGCCGCCGGTGACGCTCACGCGATGCCAGCGTTGGTCGTTGATGACCACGATACCCTCGGCCGCCACCAGGGCCACGAGCATGTCCCGGTTGAAGCGCGCGGCCATGCTGCGGCCTTCCAAGGCGTCCCGCAGATAGGTCATGTGTCGTTCGTGCCGGGGTTGGAGTTTGTAGGTCCATCGGACTTCGCCGGTTTGGGCATCCACCCCGAAAACTTTGGCCGAGGTGCCGAGGGCGATCACCATGCCGTCATGGTACACGGGTGTGATTCCCGAGGCGCCTTTGCCGAAAAAACCGTAGTTCAAGCCTTGGTCGGTGAGTTCGGTTTGCCAGACCGTTTTTCCGGTTTCCTGATCGATGGCAAGGAGAATATCGGTGGCGGCCACCAGCCAGCGCTCGTTGCCGCGGACCAAGTTGCCTTCGATTTTCGGAACTTGGAATTCCGGTTCCTCTTTTTCCTCTTCTTCGCCAAAACCCGTTTCCATGAGCAGATCCATGTCGCCCACTTCGCCCGCGAGTATGCGGTCCAAAGCCTCTTCCCTGGAAAGGTCGTCCTTTTCGGGCAGCGGCCGGCCGGTGGTGTCGATGCCCAAGGCGCGGGCCCGCTGTGAATCGTACACCGTGCCGGAAGGCCGGTAGAAGAAATGAAAAATTTTTCCGTCGGCGGCGATGGGGCTGGCGAAGCCTCCGGTGAGGGGGCGTTCCATGTCCAGCAACCCGTCCATCCCTCTTCCGTCATCATGGGAACCCCGGCGTCCGGGGGGAATGTCCGCCTCGCTGATCCACAGGCGGGTTTCTTCGGTGATTTGCGGGTTATTGAGTTCCGGTTCTCCGGGCACCGGACCGCCCCGGGTATCCCGCCGCCACATGGGCCATGCGTCTTCCGCGATGAGAGGGACGGGCGCGAAACCCAGAAGGAGGAGGGCCGCAATGCAGGGGAAGCCTCGATGGCTCAACGCTTGGTGTGGTTTTGTGTTCATGGGCGTGGGTTGGGGTCATTCTTCTGGTTGGCGCAAATCGAAGGCGTAGATGCCGTTGCCGCCGCGGACGATGAGGCGTCCGTCGACGATGGCGTCGCTCAACTGTGTGCTGTGATAGCCGCGGGAGGTCATGATGGGAATGTTCCACGCGTCGCTGGTGCGCCGTAAATCGTCCCCGGTCTCAATCCATCGGTAGTTGTTGCGGTCAAACGTGACCCGCTCCCCCACGCCAACGGGGAAACTCATGCTGCCGATAGGCCCCAGATCGGCGAGGGAGGTGTAAGCGCCAGTTTCCAGGTTGACCTGATACATGTGGTCATGCTCCGTGCCTTCTTCGCCAAAGCTGTAGGAATATCCGTTGTGGATCATCAACAGTCGGCGGCCGGTCTTGTCTTGTTTTTTCTCCAGGGTCCACAGGCGTTCCGGGCCGTCCGCGCGGAGGCGGAATCCGGCGAGGTGATAGTCCTCCCCGTTTTCGGCGTCCACGATCGCGGTGACGATATCCCCTTCGATCGGCACCGGATAGGCCCGGGGGATACGCGCGACTTCTTGTTGCCAGAGTACTTCGCCCTTGGCAACGGTCACGGCGCTCAGCGTATTGCCGTTGTGGACAATCACCACCGGCTCGGTATGCCCCCGCCACAGCGAGGGGGTGTTTTGGCTGGCGATCACGCCATCGACCCGCCAGCGTTTCCCGCCGGTTTCGGTGTCGATGGCCACCAGATCACCGCCGAAGTTGGAGCCCACCAGCAATCCGTCCACGACGATACGGCTGCCGGCATGAAAGCCGCCGCCATCCGGACGGGTGTTTTCCCGCAGGGACTCCTCGCGCACACGCTGCCTTCCGCTGGTGAATCCCGGCATGTCGGAGGACCAAAGGACTTCCCCGGTGTTGGCGTCCATCGCCCACAAACCGCCACCCGATCCCGCGGCAAAGACCTTGCCTTCACCGACGGAAACGGTGCTGCCCGGGGCGTCCTTCCAGGTGTTGTAGAGGTTGAGCCCGGTCTCCTCAAAACGCTGCTTCCACAGCGTGGCTCCGGTTTCCAAATCAATGCAAACCACCACATCGTCGGCGAGGATCTTCCAGGTCTCCTCGAATTGACGTCCGTAGTTCTCGGCCACGCTCTCGGCAGTGGAGGCTTCGCCGGAGGGCGCGTAGTAGTGGAGGTACACTTTGCCGTCGTACACCACGGGCGAACCAGCGCCGCCGCCAGGGCCGCCCCGCATGTTTCTACCCATATTGCTGGTGCCGTAGCGCTGAATTTGAGAACGGGCCGGCGGGGTGCGCTCACTCTTCCAGAGCATGCGCGCCTGGGAAAAGTCGTCGATCAGGGGGGTATCGGTGTCCGCCGCGCTCATCGAGTGCTTGGGCCCGTGCCAAGTCGGCCAGTCCACGGATGGCGCCGGATTGGCCGCGCGCAATGCCTCGGTTTCGACCCGTTTGCCGCTGATCGCGCCCTCGGTGAAAAAGGTTCGGTCAAAGCGGCTGTTGTAGGTGCCGGTGAGGTTGCCCTCTTCAATGCGCAGATCAAAGTCGTAAGCGGATTCTTTGTGTCCCCATGCTTCCGGGTAGCCGGGCAGGCTGGGGTCGAAAAGCAGGGTGCCATGAAGACGGTCGCCTTCGAGGCTGACCTCGGCATTGAGCATGTTGGTGGGGAAATTCACCCCGCCGCCGCGATAGATGGGTTCCACCAGGGCGCCCGCGAGTTTTCCGCCCCGCATGTGAATCAGCGCCGTGACCTCTTGGTCCACACCGTGCGACGGCTTGAAGGTGATGCGATGAATGGCATTTGCGGGATCGGTGGTGTCGCCGTTGGCCAACTCGGCGCTTCCGCTGATCCTGTGACCGGTTTCGCGCGTGTTATGGTACCCATGGGGGCGTTCATGATACACGGTGGTCTGGCCCTGAACAATGTGGTTTTCCACGCCGGCCTCAAAGGTGAAACGGTATTCACCACTCCACGGATAGGTGGCCTCGATGTTGATGGTCATTTCGCCAGTGATACGCTCGCCATCAAAAGCGGCCTCCGCTTTGACGTCTTCAACAAGACGCCAAGGCTGAGGTCTGCGGGGACGCGCGGTGGCCGAGATCAACTCGTCTCCCTTGACCACAAGTTCCATGATCACATCGCGCTGCCAAGTGGCGGAGGGGCCTCGCAGCGGGTTCCCCATATCAAGCTCGAAGCGAACGGGCGCATCGGCGCTGATGGCCGTTTCGAGGGTTCCCTCGGCCGGACCGGACCACTCGTCGCCCGAGCGCAAAAATCGCAGTTGATCCATGGTCACCACCGGAGTGTCATGGTCCGGATCGTCGTCCGTAAAGATGTAGTATCCGCGGCCATAGGTGTAACCAGGCTCCAGCCCGTACCGGGTCTTGTGCTCGCCGGTGACACGGCCGTCTTGATCCACGGCGGCATCGACCTCGATGCTGTAGAATCGGTTGTTTCGGCGCCCGCTGACGAAGACGAGATCCACGAGACCGCGCATCGCCCCGTCATCCAAGGAAAGCCCCGATAAATCCACATGACTTGAGACCGGTCGTCCGTCCACTTCGACCCACCCTTGCAGAAAGCGTCCGTCCTGATAATTCAGGTGGAGCGTCAGATTGTTGTCGTCGATGTCTTGCAGGGACAACGCGAAGCGCTGAAAGTCTTCGGGCAGGGATCCCGCCCCGACGGTCATGACCGGCATGGTGAGGGTGATCAACGCAAGGAGGGCGAAGAAAGGTTTGGTTTTCGATATTTCGGGTAACATGGTGCGCTTCCTTTTCATTGTATTTGGCAATCTTCCGCGAGAAGCGGGGCAATCAGAGGAAAGGGCCAAAGGCCTTGGAATACGTTTCATCAAAAGACTCCAAAAGAGATATGAGGTGGGTTGAAAAATAATTCAAACATGAGTGGACTATCGCGAACAGACAATACCATAGCACATTTGATAAGAAATGGATAGTTGATGGATTCGGACAAAAAAATGGAAATGGACGAATGACGCGCAGGTTGGGCCGGTCTTCGGCTTACGGTCACATTTGCCCCCACTTCCCGTGCAGACGTAAGAGGCTACCGCAAAAGCGGAACCTAAAGGTTCGCGCACTCCGAAGGCGCTTCGCGCACTGCGGTTCCCGATTCCAACTGAAATCGCTTGTTCGGTCCGAAGGTGTGTGAGACTACGGAGAGGTGATCACGGTGGGCCGCCCTTGCCAATCTTCACCGGGTTCCGGCCAGCCGGAGGCCGACGCTTTTCGGAAAATGGTGACGCCCTCTGGGAAATGATCCCTTCCGGAAACTTCCGGGGCATCGCCGAGAAAAACAATACGTTCAAGCTTGTCGCAGCCGGCAAATACTTGCCCACCGCGAATTTGCCTCACATTCGCGGGAATGGTGATTTGGGTGAGGCTACTGCAATCTTGGAAGGCCGACTGTTGAATCGAGGCAAGGTTTTCGGGCAGGACCACCTCTTCCAAGGAGGTACACCCACTGAAAGCGTGTTGGGGAATATCGGTCACCCCGTCGGGAATCACAATCTTCTTGAGATTGACACAATCCATAAAATGACGCCCCTGCCTTGCAAGGGTTTCCAGATGTTTCGGAAGGGTGATTTCCGTGAGACCCTCGCAACCGCGAAAGGCCTGTTTGCCAATCCAAGTGACGGAGTCCGGGATGGTGATTTCGGTGAGCCCCGTGGCCCAGCGAAAAGCTTCGTCCCGGATTCGAATGACCCCCTGGGGAATGACATAGTCACCTTCCCTACCCTGCGGGTAGTGGCGAATTTCTTCCATGTCTCTGGTAAAAAAGACCCCGTCGACACTACGATAGGCGGGGTTGTCCTCATGGATATGAAAATTCATGAGTCGCGGACAGCGGCTGAAGGCCGGACGGGTGATCTCCGTGAGACTGGCCGGGATGAAAACATCGGTAAGCTGTCGGTTTTCACGAAATGCTTCCCGCCCAACCGATGTCACCGTTTCCGGAAAGCGAATGCTGGTAATCATGCGGTCATGATTGCCTTGCACATGATCCATGAATGCCCGGTGGCCAACGGCGGTGACGGGTTTTCCCTCGATTTCAGAGGGAATGACCACCTCTCCCCCGGGGCCCCTGTATCCGGTGATGGTGAGGGTCTGTTCCTCCGAAATTTCAAAGCGGAAGTCATCGGCATTCGCAGATGCAGAATGCGTGTTGCTGGAGATCGTAAACTGCAGTAAAATCAGTATGGACAAACGCTTGGACATGTGAAACCCCTTGTGAACTTGGGATGGGTGAATCTTGGGTAAGGTGAATTTCAACAGCATACCAGAAAACATGTCACATGACCATATGCCGTATTCGGACGTATTTTTTATAACGGACAGTTCATTCTATGAACGAATCTGGGGCTGCGAATCCCGCCTCCCCGGATGCCAATGGGAATTATTGGAATTCCGTGGGGTCGAGCAGTTCGATTTTTCACAACAATACCGACTTACGGCTCACCGATGGCACTCGCGGTTTACGTCATCCCCGAGCCGGGCACATTGATGTTGGTTGGCATTTCGCTCGTGAGCATTCTGCTCTTCCGGGTTCGTTCGCATCGGTAGATCCCATGCGGAAAATTAGAAAAAACCGCTTCCGAGTTCGGAAGCGGTTTTTGCCGTTTCAACGAACTCAACTGGCCCCAAAAAATCGGCCATGCATTTTTGCGTATTTTCTTAACTCGATGTTTCATTTAAATATTGACGTTGTGGGTGATGCTCTGCTAGCATGGGAATCGTTATGAATTTTTCACAGTAGAACATTGGAGTCACTTATGAAGACCACACATCGTCTGGCGTCTTTTTTGGCCGTATGCGGCCTTTTGATTGGTTTTGCCCCGTTCGTGTCGGGGGCGATTTTCGGCGAGACCGAAGAATTCCATTTGGTGCTTGAGGAAGCGCTGTTCATCGGCGACGAGCCCGGGGAACGAAACCGCGGGCTGTTACTCTGGCTGAACCGCACCGATGGGGAATGGGGACGCGTGCATGGCATCTCGGGAAGTTTCAACCGATCCCATCACGATGGCATTGTGGTGGATTCCCGGAGAACGGGTCATGGAAACACTGGTTGGGTGCTGACCTTGTTGATGAACATTCGCCGGGATCCATGGGTGCAGGGGGGCTGGGCCGAGTACGAAATCACGCTTTACCCCACGCCCGTGGGGCCATGGGTTGGCAACTTCACCGGCACCTTCCGTGACCAGGAAGTCGGAGGAATCGCGCGTGGAGAATGGATGGCGCGGGACGAGGCGGGACGGCCGGGGCTCCTGCCGGTGGAACCGGGCGAACATCCGCGTCTGCTTTTTCGCAAACAGGAGCTGCCCAAACTACGGGAGCGGATGGACACGCCGTTGGGACGGGCGGCTTTGGCAAGAATGACCACTGCGGCCGGGCTGGCATTTCGCTATCAGTTGACCGGTGAGGAAGAATATGCCCGGCAGTCCCGGGAGTTGGTGGCCGCGCACATTGCCGACACCAGTTCCGGCAGCAAAGGGGTTCGCGCCCGGGTCTGGGGATGGCGCTTGGAGCAAATCGCGCTGGCCTACGATATGAGTGCAGAAACCTGGGACGAGGATTTTCGTCGCGAGGTCAGGGAATATGTGGTCGAATGGACGGGTCGTATCCTGAACAACCCGAGTTTTCTGCACGGGGAGATCAAGTGGCACATGGCCTCCACGTATCCGGGCACCATCTATTACGGTGGGGCGATGGCTTCTTTGGCGATGTTGGGGGAGAAAGGGCCGGAGCCGGTGCCCCCGGCGGAACGCCTTTCCGTGAGCGGGGACAACCCCGAGATCCCGCCCTCCGCCGATTTTGAACCCGGCGAGGGTGTGCCGGTGGTGGATTTCACGGATGACGTGATGCCCGGGGAATGGATCTACGTGGGCGGCTTCCGTCCCCGCGAGACCGATCATCTGAGCGGGCTTGGCGGCGTCGCCACCGCCCGTCCCGTATTGGGGAGCCCGGTGGAATTCGAGGACCAGTCGGCGGAGTTCAAGGCGCTGGACGAGGGGTTCCTTGTCAACAATCGCTATACCGGAAATCGGACGAAAATCGACATTACCCGGGCGATCGGCCGCGAGTATCACAGCAAGAGTTACTTTTACAATGTCATTCGCAATGACGCCCCGCGATGGGTTCAGTTGCGCACCGACAGCGGGGCGAACGTGTATCTGAACGGCAAACGCGTGTACGAACGGGATTATTTCAGGATCGAACCGGGTCTGTATCCGATGATGGTGCAGGTTGGCATCGGCGAAACCAACGCCTGGGGCATGATCGCCATGGAGCCGCGCTTGCGGGAAGTGACCGAGGAAGAGGCCCGGGAAGGCATCGAGCGCCTACAGCGGGAAGAGGAACGCTGGGCCGCCCTCTGGCGGCAAAGTCACGACGAATGGACCCGGACCGGAGGCGCGGACCTGTCCATCACCCGTCTGTTCGAGCGGACGCGGATGCTGATGCGTCTGAACTACATGCAGGGCATCGGCGCCGGCGGGGCCCAGGGGGCCAGCCCGTTCCCCATGGGACTCGAAGGCCCCAACAAGTTCGCCACGGCCTATCTGAATGCCATCGGTCACGATGTGTCGGGCCGCCGCGACGTGACCCACTACCTGCCTTTCAAGATGTTTTCCCGGGTCTATCAGGAGGACGGCAACGACCTGATGCAACCGATCGTCGGGGAGCCGGATCTTTGGATTCGCGACACCTACCATGAGACGCGGGACCTGACGGGCGACTTTTTCGCGATGATGTTTCCGCTGATTTCCCCGGAGTGGCAACCCGCCGCGCTTTGGTTCTGGAACCGCCACTTGGACGTGAACGGCCCGGACGACGTGGCGAAACTCCTCCAGCGTCCCGGACGTCCCTACGATTACAGCGACTACGACACCCACCCGCTTTGGCTTTACGTGAACTATCCCCTGGACATGGAGGCGCGGGGCCCCGCCGGGATCCTGCCGAAAACCTGGGAAGCGTCCCAGTTCGGGTACCACGGCTTCCGAAACGGGTGGGATGATGATGCCTTTCTGGTTCAGGTCTGGGCCAAGGCATTCAATTCCGCCGCCGGCGGAGGCAATGCCGGCGTTTTCCGCATCACCGGCCTGGGCGAACACTGGAGCCAGCCCGGGACCTTTCGCTTCGGTGAAAACCTGGTGCTCTTGCCCTACGCGGATTTCAACCGCGGCGCACTGGGCAAGGTCGTGCACAGCGAAACCCATGCGGACGGCTCGGGCGGGGTCACCATCGACATGTCCGACGTATATGCCGGGTCCACCGAAAACGGCCTCCTCTACGAGGATTATGGCAGCATCCGCCATCTGGGGTCGTTTACCGAAACCGGACTCTCGGGACTTCGCTCCATTGCCGTGGATTACAGCGGCAAAAGCGGTGCACCCGCGTTGATCGTCATTGTGGACAAGATCAACGGCGTCGGCCAGGTGGAGGGAGCAGACCAAGCCTTGTGGGCCTGGCAGCTTGACAGCGGTCAGGAGAGTGCCGGAAGAGCCCGAGACGTGGAGGATGGCACCCGCGAGCACGGGGTTACTTGGCGCGGGGAAGTGATTGATTACCGTCCCGGGCAGATCATCGGCAGTGGGCGCAATGACCTCGAACGGGAGGACACCACCGTGGAAGGGCAACATTTCCGCATTGCGGGTCAAAATGGTGCCCACCTGCAGGGCACGTTTGTGACCCCCGGCAACGTGCAAATGCGTTTTGAAGAACGCTGGCACGAGGTCATGAGGTACAAGCGAAACGTGACGCGTCAATTCAGCCGGGCCCTCTTTGCCGAGGGAGACGGAGAATTTTTCTGCGTGATCACCATCCAGAAAGGCGACGCGCCGGAAGTGACCGTCGAAGGCGAGGGCCTCGACGCCGTGGTCCGCGTCGGTGAGCGGACCGTGCGCTTCGACGGCACCAAAATCATCTTCGAATAGTTTCCACCCGGTGAACCTCGGCCACGAAACCCGGAGCGGATTGCTGATCGGTCAAACGAACCTCCCCCCGCTTCTCCCCCCCCAACGATGGGAAACTCAGACGAAGAAATTTTGCCAGGGGTGGCGGCGGCTGAAGTTCGGCATCCTGCCCTCCAGTCGTTGTTCGGCCACCCGGGGAATTGCCTCCCGTAAAAGCGCTTGGAACTCCGAATTTTTTCGGTCCAGGTGCGCCTCGCTGATGTCCGTGGGTCGTTCCTCCATCAAACGGCGGGAGAAAAACACATCCCGACGGCTCACGATCAATTCCGCCCAGAGGCGAAGGTTTTCCACCCCCGGACGCCATTCCGCCGCCAATTCCGATGGAAACGCCTCCAGAAGTATCTCGCAGCGAGACACTTGCGCCAAGGATTCGTTGGCCTCCGCCTCCAGTTCCCGGTAAAACGACAAGGGCATGTTCTCGAAATTCCGCTCGCGTTCCTCGTAAAGCGTTCCGCCCACCCAATCCACCAGACGATCCGCGGCGCCGCCGACCAAGTGGGTGCGCGCATAGTGGTGGGAAGGCAGGTTGCTGTGATCTCCGAACCAAAAGTGCATCGGAAACAAAAAGCCGCATACCGCCTCCGTCGAACTTTCCAGCAACGGACGAATCAGGCCCCCCTCGGGAACCTGCGCCCAAAACTCGTCCAACGTGAGGTTCGGATTGGCTTCAAAGGACAGGGCCGACTGCAGTAAAATTTTTCCCCAGGGCGTGTGGATCGCGCTTTGCCCAAAATCCCCGGCGTACCGGTCCAGGCGCAAACAAAGCGTCCGGCAACCGGAGGCGTGCCCATGCCGATACCGGCGGAAGATTTCCGGAAAATTCGCGTAGGGATAAAGATGTTGCCCTTCGTATTCCAGGCCGAAATCGTGTTCGATCCATTGCGTGCGTCCCCCCACATCCCCCACCAACGGATTGTCCGGATAATACGGATGCCAATCATGGGGCACGCATTTGCTCATGATCACCACATCTTCGGGCAGTCGTTGTATGACATCCCGAAACGCTTTCACCTCGTCCACCCGATACACGAAGTCACGAATCGCCAGGCCTTTTCCATGTCGCCGGCAAATCCCATGCATATGTCGAATCAAACGCTCCGTGCGCGCCCCCCGATCCAGCGTGCTTTTGATGCGATCCTCCTGATACACCGGGAACTGCGTTTCCGCGAAGGTCAGCACCAAACCTTCCAATCCAGGCAAGGTCTCCTGAAAAAAGGTGGCATATTTTTTTTCCAGATGCGTGTAGAGCGCGTCTTCATCCGCAAGCAGTTTTCCGTCATCCACCAACTGCGCGGGCGGATTTTTCACCTCATGGGTCCAGCACCAGACTTTGATGCCGTGGTCACGGTACATCCGTAATAAATCGCGCATATTCGCGGCCTGTTCCGGTGAATCCATCAAGTCATCGGCATTATGACAAAGTTTATGGGAGAAATGGACCGTATCCACGCCCCGCGCGGACGCAAGGTCGGCCACATTACGATTATAGGCGGCATCGGCTGTCAATGGCATCAAATGGTTCATGAAAAATCCTTCTATGGTATTTCGTTTCGCAAAAATAGAAATTATAAGCGCAAAAACGTTTCAAAAAAGTACAAAAGGCCCCCCATGCTGAATTGAATTCGCAGGTCCGCGATCTCGAGTTCTTGGCCTGGCAACACGAGGGTGGTGAGCGCTTTTCGGTGGGCGAGAAGATCCGGGTGAACCGGCGGGGTTTCGGTCATGGGATGTCTCCGATCCACAGGGTTAGACAAACAGATTCTTTCGGCGGTACGGAAGCCCGTATCCGCCACAATGCCGCCCCCCAGCCCTCGCAAAGTTGCGGGTCGTCCAGGGGAAGCCTTTCACAGCGCACCTCCGCAGCCCCCTCCAGTTTCGCCGGGATCTCCTCTCCGTCAACCCGCCATGTCCAACCGTGTCGGGTGATATCCGCGGGCGGGCAGGCGGTCAGCCAAGAGATTTCCACGGAACAGGGTGCCTCCGCCCGCACGTCGTCGGTCAAGCGGACAGAGGGTTTGGGACCCCGATACAGGTCCACGCTGCGATGGACCGAGATCAGATCGGGGACTTCGGGATAGCAGGGGGCGAGGTCACCCGAAATACGGCTGTGCGCCCGCGTTGCGGCGAAATGCACCTCCCTGGCCGCCAGCGACAGTCCGGCATGTTCGGGGGCTTCGAAAAAGCCGAATCCGGTCCCCGGCGTTTGTCCACACTGATTGAGGATCGGCGCGTTGTGCGCTTCGGCCCCCACCCAGGGCACGGAATAGCGGCGGGGGGAAAAATGGTCGCTTCGATAACTGTCCACCCCCGGATCGATCAGCAGCGGAGCCTCCCGCCAGTGAACAATCACCTGCCCTACATCAAGATGGTTGTGGTTTTCCCGGTTGTGTCCGAATTTGACCGCCGCCGAAAATCCCTCTCCCGGAACGGCGGTTTCACGCATGACCGCCAGTTGCCCGCTGGGAAACCAGGTGTCCGTCCCGACCTGCGCGGTCGGCGTGCGGCCTGACGGTGTCCGGCGGTGGTCCATCCACCACAGCCTGCGCAGACGGGGACCCAGTCCGCCGCCGCCCATAAGCGGGTTGACGGGGTTGTGGCCCTGGGCATGATGGAAGGCCCACCCGATTTCGACCAGTTCCGGCAGGCCGCAGCGCGTGCCCAGGAGAATGGGGATTTCCGGATGAAGCTGCAGGCGCGGATTGCTGTCGGCGGCGGCAATGTACCGGCCATGCCCCAGGTGGGTGGCGGCAAGATACGCCCCCATGGCCCGGAGTTTGGGTAGCTTGAAGGCGTCCACCCGTCCCCCGGTGCGCTGACGGATCAGCTCCAAGGCCACCACGATCATGCCCGTGCCCGCGTTCCAGTAGCTGGGACCCTCGTCACAATAGCCGTCTTCCGGGATGTGCGCGAGGTATCGTTGCAGAACCCCGCTCATCCGGGCGACCAGTTGACAATCCTGCGATCGGTCCTCCAGGAAAACCGCCCCGGCGGTGAGGAGGTTGGCCGCGATCCAGGGCGACCAATTGTGATGGCCGTCCCACCAAAACCAGCCATCGGAATCCAACACCGGTTGCAAACAACGCCGGATCACTTCCCGGCGCAAGCGGGGAACCAGCCCCGCGTCCCACCCCGCCAACGCGTCTTTACAGAGCACGCAAACCCAAGCAAGCAGGGCAGCGGTTTCCGCCGCAAAAAGGTCCACCTGTTCTTCCTCGGGCGGCAAACCGCACACGGGCCGACGCGGTAGCGCCGCCAGATGCCAGTGGGCCGGCAAACACCAAGAGCTTTCCTCGCACAGCAACCACAGCCCATCGACCAAGTCATCGAGCGGCTGCATGTTGCCATCCATGGCCATGAGCAAGGCAAGATCCGTAATCCGTTCCCGGCGGGCGAAATAGGCGTTTTGAAAGGCAACGCGGTCCCCGTCCTCGGCAAAGCGGCGCAACAGGCTGGCAGGAAGCCCGGGCCAGGCTTCCCCGGCGCGGGATTGAACCCGTTCGCGGGTTGCGTTTCGGTGGGCCGGCGGCCAGGCCTGTTCCAACAAGCCTGACCAAGCGGCGCGATCCGCCATGTCGGGAAAGCCTTCGAGACCGTCCGAGGGCTTCAGTATCGCATCCCACGCCTCCGTGCTGTGCCGCAGGATCGATTCAACATCTGTTTTCTCGCGCATAAATCCTTTCATTTTCTCTTGTGAACCACCTTTAATTTTCTAGCATAAAAACATCAGCAATACTATAAGATGGGAAAAGACATTTTAATGAAAACAGACAAACATCAGGATTATCCAACCGGAGACTATTTCCCGCATGTGCTTTCGGGGGCGGAAGCCCGACGGCAAAGCGGGAGGCGCGCCCCGGGACACCACAAGCCCTCCGGTTCCTTGCCCTGGTACACCACGTATATGATCGACCAGGGGCCGTTCACGGTGATGGACCCGGGGGCGGAGGAAAGTTGGCGAGAAGGTCCGGCGGTGATCTGTCTGCCCCCATTTGCGAAATCCGTCATCAAAATTCCCGCCAGCACCCTCTTCAGTTGGCTGGAGTGGGGGGCGATGCGTTTGCCGCTTTGCGCCCGGGACACCGCCAACGCCTCCCGCAAATATCCGGAAGGCCATTCGCAGCCGCAGCCGGAGGAGATTTGGGGAAGATCCATGCCGCTTCAGTTGCCCGAATCCTGCAACCAACCCACGGCGGGCATGATGGTGCGGGTGAATGCCTCCTGGTGGAAAGGCGGGGCGGAGCGTATGCTCGCCAACGCGGAGTTATCGCTTTGGATTGCCCGATACCTTTTTCCGCCGGAGGCGCCGAGCGATGCGATGTCCATTTCAAATCTGTTTCCGGAGGCGGGACCGGACTTTGCCGAAGCCCTGAATCTCCTGAAAAAAAGTTTTGCCATGGGCTTGGACATCCGCGATTGGGCCTTGGCTTTGGAGATCAGTTCCCGCAGTTTGCAACGCTGGTGCCGCCAGGAAACCGGACTGAGTCCCCAAGGCGTGCTGGACGCCCTGCGCATGCAGAGGGCGGAACGGCTTTTGGAACGGGGGGACTTGAAGCTTCCCGAGATCGGACGTAACTGCGGGTTTGCCAGCGCGGCGGCTTTCAGCGCCTGGTTTGCCAATAAAAAAGGCGTCTCCCCCGGACGGTGGCGAAAAGGATTCAAAGAAAAACCGCATGTACATCGATAACACAAATGCGGTTCGCTTTGTTTTCGAAGACGCACGAAAACTTCGGAGATATGCCCTCATGCGGGGATAAGGATTGACCGGGCGGGAAAATTTTCTAAGGGAATTCGATGGATTCATCGAAACAACCCGAGACTTGTCCGACACCGAATTTTCTCGCCCGGGGGCGAATCGGGCAGGGCGAAAAATGGATGGCAAGGCTTTGTTCGGGGTTGACCGTCTATTTGGCCGGACAAATTTTGTTTTCGGCGCTCGCCGCTTTTTTCCATCGGAACTTCCTGTTTTCGGATTACGGGGTGTACACCAATTTCATCTGGAATCTTGGACATGGAAACGGGTTCAAATTCTTGATGGAAGATTCGTATTTGCAAACCCATTTGTCGTTTACGCTGGCCTTGTTGGGGCCGTTGTACCATGTGTGGGATTCCCCGTTGCTGCTGATTTTCGTGCAGTGGGGCGTGGTGATGGCCGGGGGCGGGTTTTTGGTGGCCACGCTGCGCCGTTTGGCCCTTTCCCCGGTATTGGTCCAGGCGATCCTGCTTTGGTTCGTCGGCTATCCGTTTACGCAGAATGTCCTGCTCAGCGAGTTTCACGGAGTCGCCTTTTATTTTTTGTTTTTTCCTTGGCTGACCTATTGCCTGCTGTTTGCCCCCAAATTTGCTTGGATTCCCTTTTTGTTGACCTTGGGATTGCGGGAGGACGCGGGTTTTTATTTGCCCCTGATGTGTCTGGTGTTGGGACGGCGCGCGCAAAACAAAACCGCTTATTGGATGGCGGGACTTTCATTGGCTTACGCGCTTTTGGCGGTGTTTGTGTTGTATCCGGCCATCAATGGCACGAATATTTGGGATCTGCGCAGCCCCGAATTGACGCCTGCTTGGGACCCACAGGCCGTTTTTCTGCGACTTCGAGGCACTTTTTGGGTGATGTTGCCCTTGGCGGGTTTGCTGGTTTGGTCTCCCAAGCTTTGGAAACCGCTGCTGCTTTTTGCGTTTTTGCCATGGCTCATCACTATTTTGAGTGGCGACAGCTCGCAATATGCCTTTCGCTTTCATTATCCCGCCGCCCTCATGGCGGCCCTGGGCAGCGGTCTGGCGACGGGATTCGCACAATTACGGGGACAACCTAACCGGAGGTTTCTGCCCTGGGTTTGTGTGTGGCTGGTCCTTTGCGTGGGCGGCGCCCATGCGCGATGGAGCTTCCTTCCCGGCGGGGGCGATCCCCAAAGGGTGTATCGTACCCTGAATCCCGGCGGACGCACGCTGCTGGCATTGACCCGGGATCTTCCCAAGGAGGGCATGTTGATTGCCGACCAACGTTTGGCCGTGTTCGCGGCAAATCGCGAAGATATCATGATTTGGCGCTACTGGAAGCCGGAAACCCAGGGTCCCCGATGGGTACTCTGTTACGAGGATGACCTGAGGCGACCGAATCTCGCCCCTTTTTTGGACGGGCTGCGCGCCGGAGAATGGGGGGTGAATCGCTCGGCCTTTCCATTCTTGGTTCTCGAGAAATCGGGAGACCTTTCGGGCGTTCCAGATGTGCTGGCGGGGGTGGACGCCCTGCGTATCGTCGGCGTGTTCATGCATAGTCATCGACGGGTGGACCGGGCGCTTCCAGGGCATGGCCTTTTGCGGCATTGGCGGGGAGAAAGGGGCGCATACCCGCAGACCGTTGCCTTTGGCGTTTCACGTCGTTTGGAGGCGGGCGTTTGGCGGGTGGATTTCACCTTGCGGGCCGAAGAACCCATATGGGAGGATCGGGAGGAGACGGGATGGCTGAGCCTCCATGTCTCCGGACGGGACGAAGCTTTGGTTCGGGAAGAAATTCGATTGACTCCGGGGGAAACGGGGGAGGCGCCGAGCGAATTTTTCAGCACCCAGGCTTTGACGATTCATTTGGAGACCGCCAGGGAAATCGAGCCGCGGCTGACCGGCGCGTCGTCCGAAGTCTGGTTGCGTCACATCGACTTCATTCGCGTGGAGTGAAGTTGTGACTCAAATCTTGGCGAGGATGTTTCGGGCGGCCCGGGTTTTGTCGAGGGTGCCCCAATGTTCGAAAGTGTCGCCGCCTTTGGCGAGATAGTGGAAGGTGCCGGAGGGCGCCCCGAGGGAGTCGGGGGCGTTGAGGACGATGCCGTCGAGTCCTTTGTTTGCGAGCTTTTCGCGGGCATGGCTTTCGCCATCATGGGTTTGCAGGGCGAAACCAATGGCGGTGACCCCGGGCTTTTTCTCGCGGTTCAGGGTGGCGGCGATGTCCGGATTCGGCAGCAGACGGATGTCCAGGGCTTGTTCCGCTTTGGGGAGTTTGCTGTCCGACCGGGTCGCGGGACGGAAATCGGCCACGGCGGCGGCATAGATCACCGCATCGCAGTCCGCCAGCAAGCTTCGGGCGGTGTCGAGCATCTCTTGCGCGGAGACCACGGGATGGAGGGCGACTCCTTCGGGCAGGTTGGTTTCGGGGACGGGGCCGGTGACGAATGCCACTTTGGCGCCTTGGCGCCTGGCGGCTTCCGCGAGGGCTTTGCCCATCTTGCCGCTGCTGGGATTGCCCAAGTAGCGGATGGGGTCCAGATGCTCGTGGGTGGGGCCGGAGAGAATGAGCACGGTTTTGCCGGAAAGGCGTTGCGCCTCCATGAAGTGCCGGTCGATTTCCTCGAGGATCGCCCCGGGTTCGCGGAGGCGGCCTTCGCCGGTCATGCCGCAGGCAAGGTGACCCGCATCCGGTCCGAGCCGCGTCCACCCCTCGGATTCCAAGGCGCGGACGTTGCCCTGTACGATGGGGTTGTGCCACATTTCCACGTTCATGGCCGGGCAGAAGAGTTTGGCGCAGGACGCGGGGAGGGAGAGACAGCAGGTGCTCAGCAAATCATCGCCCATGCCGCGGGCGATTTTGCCGATGCTGTTGGCCGTGGCGGGGATGAGCAGGAAGAGGTCGGTTTGGGTGGCCGGATAAAGGTGGGGGTAGTGGTCTTCGAGGGTGCCGCGACTGACATCCGGCCAGAGGGTGGTGAGCACGGGGCTGCCGCTGACGGCGGCGAAGCTGGCCGGCTGTACGAAACGCGTGGCCGCTTCGGTCATGACCACTTGGACGCGATGGCCCCGTTTGCGCAGGCCGGAAACCACGTCCAGCGCTTTGTAGGCGGCCACGCCGCCGCAGATGCCGACCAAAATTTGTCTGGAGGGGAGGGGGGGCATGGGGGATTTCAGGGATTGGCGGGTTGGAGTTTTTTGCGCGAACGGTCCCCCGGCGGCTGTTCGTTCCACCAGAGGGCGGCCAGCATCACGAAGGCACCCATGAAAAATCTGCCCCAGTTTTCAATGTAACTCCATTGACGGAAAACCACCATGACGATGATCATGGCCAGGGGAATTTTCAGGTTGTTGAAAATCGAAAGGGTATGGGTGTTCACCTTGAGGGCACCGTGGTTGAACAGAAAAAAACCGAGACCGGAAGGGATCAGACCCAGCCAGCACAGGATCAGCCAGGCGCTGATCGGCATGCCGCTCATTTTGCGGAGGGCCGTGCCCGGTTCTCCCCAAAACATCCAGGCCAAGACGGTGACGATCATGCCGCCGAAATACATCCATCCGAACACATGCATGTCGCCGAAGCGTTTCATGCCCGGCAAGAGGCGGCGGTAGGCGACCTGACCGAAGGCGAAGCATAGGTTGGCGATTTGCATGATGGAAAACCCGATCCAAAATCCCCGGCTTTCCGGACGGGCGTATTCAATGACCATGGCCCCGGCCACCGCCAGTCCCACGCAAAGCCAGGATTTGAGTTGTCCCTTGGATTTCACGAACAGGGAATCGATCAGGCTGACATAAATCGGGGTAAAGACCGTAACCATGGCCACTTCGTAGCCTTCCATGTAATTGTAGGCGAGGTTCAGGCAGACGTACATGCCGCCGAATTGCACCGCCCCCAGGCCGATGAGGATGACCCGTTTGCGGCGGGCGATGACGTGGACCCGCAAAAGCGGCAAAAACATCAGCAGGGAATAAAACATCCGGAAAAACGCCAGTGTGTAGGCGTTCATGCCGTGGTCGCGCATGAGGATCGGGATCAACCCGAAGGAGGGCCCCCAAAGGAGGGCGGCGAAAAAGAGCCAAATCATGGATGTTCGGGCTCCGGTTTGGGATCGCGGGAGAGGAGATCCTCCAGGGATTTCCGGGGATCCTTGCCCTCGTACAGCACCGCATACACTTCTTCGGTGATGGGAACGGGGACCTTGAGATGGCGGGCGAGGTTGCGGGCGGTGCGGGCGTTGAAGACGCCTTCGGCGATCATGCTCATCGACGCCTCGATTTCCTCCATGGTTTCGCCTTTGCCTATGCGCTCGCCGAATCCGCGATTCCGGCTCAGTTTGCTGCCACAGGTAACGATGAGGTCGCCAACGCCGCTGAGGCCGGCGAAGGTTTCCGCCTGTCCGCCCGCAGCCGCGCCCAGGCGCATGAGTTCGGCAAGGCCCCGGGTGATCAGCGCCGCCTTGGTGTTGTCCCCGAACCCGAGACCGTCGCTAATGCCTGCGGCGATGGCGATGACGTTTTTGAGGGCGCCGCCCAATTCCACCCCGACGATGTCGGTGGAGGTGTAGACCCGAAAATGGTTTTCCGAAAAAAGCCCTTGGAAATATTCGGCCAATTCGTGGTTGGGCGAAGCGATGGTGACGGCGGTGGGGGAGCCCTTGGCCACTTCCTCGGCGTGGCTGGGGCCCGAAAGGGCGGCCACTTGCTCCAGCCCCAGCAGTTCCTGGCACCACTCACTCAGACGGCGGTCGTCGAGCAGTCCTTTGGATACGGTGATCACGGGGGCGGTTTTGGGAATCTTGCCGACGAAGCGTTCCAGGGTGGGGCGATAGAATTTCGAGGGAATCGCCACCACAAACGCGTCCCGTCCCCGGGTGGCCTCGTCGAGGTCAGAGGTCCACCGCAGGTCGGCGGGCATGGAAATGCCCGGCAGATAGCGGCTGTTTTCGCCGCGTTTCCTCACTTCCTCGATGTAGTCGGCCTCATGCCCCCACATGCAAACTTGGTGACCGTTTCGTTGCAGAACCAAGCCGAGGGCCGTGCCCCAGCCTCCGTCGCCGATGATGGTGATTTTGTGTGCCATGAACGTCTTCTGTCAAAATTCCCCGCGAATGCAATTTGTTTTTGGACTTGAATCCTCAATCCGCAGGCGGAGGGTTGAGCACCTTGAATCCGATAAAACCCCGATTCCCAATATCCAGAGGCAACCGAGCCTCCCACTCCTCGGTATGGGAATCCAAATCGCCCCCGCTTGACTCCCGTTGACCGAGGCCAAACTCACCAGACTACCGGGGAAACCCGAGACCTCTCCCCGCAGGACGGATCCGCCCGGGCGATCTTCGGTGAAGCGCGCAAACTCAATGACATGCGACTTATCATCAAAAACCGAAGCGTAAAAGACCCTGCCTCTCCGGCCGAAACCTTTCACCCATTTCGACGAGAGAGGGTTCCAAGTGCCCGTGCCAAGAACGGATCACCTGAGCATGCTCTGCCCGCTCCCTCCCACTTGGTTTGGCAAGGCCCGGATCTGATGTTGATGCATTCCAGTACTTCAGCATCATTCTTCAGCCTATCTCGATAAAGATTTTCAATCATAGCACAGAATTTGGATACTTCATCAGCCGCAATTTGGTGGCGAACCATCACATCCGGGGGTTTGACTCCATAAAGAACAAAGCCAACCCAAAATGCGATCAGAGCATACCATACGATCGATTCAAGGAATCCTCCAGTCAAAACAACTCCAGTAAGCAGCCAGAGAAGGACCTGCTGCGTTACAACCAAGACAAGTGCACCCTTGTATGCCGGACTGAATATGGGCTTCTCTTCAATCATTTTCTGTTCTGTGTCAACGTCTCAGTCCACCGGACCGCGTACTCGCGGTTACAGTTGGCCGAATGGTTGTCATTTGTTTGCCAGTTCCTTAGAGCGGATGTATCCCTTTGGTGTCAGTTCGAGCCCTAGAACTTCGAGATCAGACTCAGCTACCTCCATGGTTACGAGTTCTGCTTCCACCCTAGAATGCGTCGATGGCGCAACAGGCTCAACAAGCGGATGCTGGTGAGTATAGCTGCAAACTGCGGCAATCGTGACAAAAATCCCAATGGGTATTTCCCTCATTTCATTCACCTCTGACAACGTCTACCCGCTCCGACTTGTTCGGTGTCGGGAATGGTTGACCTTATTCATAG
>JAFIGC010000283.1 GCA_020831635.1 Verrucomicrobiota bacterium
GAGGCATACCCATGCGGTCTGTCGAGTATTCCCGACAATTCCTTGCAGCCCATGATATTGTGCGGATTCACAGCAAAGATCTCACGGTTTCAGGCCGTAATCAAACCTGTCTTTCCTCGTACTCGTAATCGTAACGTCCGCTCCAATCCACCGTATTTTTTGAACAGGAGGACGCGGAGAGCGCATAGAAAAGGTGGTGGAATTTCCTTTGCTCCTTTTGGGTACTCCTGTTTAAATCCTCTGTGTTTTTGAACAGAAGGTCGCGAAGGAAGCGAAGCGTTGCCGTGGCGTTGTTTTCTCTGAAAACTCCTGTTCAAAAACCTCCGTGCCTTGGTGCCTATGTGAGAGCCAATGCCCGACAAAAATATTCTCAGGGAGGCACAAAGGCACGGGGTTTTACACGATTCCAGCTTTTCGGTAGCGGATGAAATCTGCCTTGGGATCAGTCCTTCAGGTTTTTTTTCGACCAGGCTTCAAGGAAGTCGGCGATTTCATCGAGGCTGCCGCTGCGGGCGTTGCGGACAAAAAATCCTGAGGTGGCGACGCCCAGGAGACAGCGATCTGTCTCGCAGAGATCCAACATGCGGCCCAGACAGTAGCCGGCGTTGTACCGGTCTCCGGCGCCGGTGCTTTTGACGGGGGAGGGGGTGTAGGGACCGTCCACCCAAGTTTCGCCCTCTGTGGTGGCCACGGCGGCGCCGGCGATGCAGTGAATGGCCACTTCGCTGATGTTGAGGGCGACGCGGAGGGCTTGGCAGAGTTCGGCCACGGCCGGGCCTTCTTCATTGACCTCCCCGATGCCGAGCAGACTGGCGATGACGTTGGCTTCGTTGAGGTTGCCCCCGAGGATGCAGCGTCCGTGATTTTCGAATGCGGAAAGTACCGGCAACATTTCGCGGAGATCGGCCTTGCTGCGTCCGCGCGGGTCCACCAAATCGACAAAGTACCAGGGATTGTGTTCGAGGTTGGCAAAGACCTGCCGCTGCAGGAGCGCCCAACAGGCGGTCATGTGCGGGTAGAGGGTCCAGTTGGTGAGGGCGATCAGGGGGGCGGAAATGCAGGCGGATTGGAAGGCGCCGTCGGCCAAGTGGTTTTCCACGTTGGTTTCGTCGAACTCACCGAGCTGACTCACCGAGGAGAGCATGTATTTGCCGTCCTGGAATTCCATGGCCATGGTGAAGCCCGGTTCCCGTCCCCAGGAGGTGCAGGAGCGACAATTCTTCACAAAGGATTCGAAGGCGGGATGAACGGGTTCGCCCAGGGTGCCGAAATAGTCGAGGTTGACGCCGAGGGAGGCGATGCCGTCGCCGAGATTGACCGCGCAACCGCCCGCATCCACGCTTCGGACTACGAATTCGCGCAGGGAACTGCGTCCGGCGGCTTGTCCGATCAATTCCGAAAAACGCGAAATGGTGGGGACGGGGCTGAAGGTCTCCAGGTTTTGACGCTCCTCCACGATTTGGGCCAATTGATCCACGAACCCATCAAACCCGGCCACGACATTGAGGTCTTCGACGAATTCGCGGCGCATGCGTAGGGTTTGGGCGAGTTGGTGGCGTGGGTCGGTCATAAAAGTCTCCTGGGTTTTTGGGGTGGGTTGCCTTTGTTTTGCCGAAATTTTTCCAAAGGTCCAGCCGAATCAAAGATCGATTTTGGTTGAAAACCCACCGCGTTCAGGACAAAGAGACGCGCAATGAGCGACTCCAACAACATCCCCATTCCCGAAGACGATCTTCCCGATCCACCTGAAAAAGAAAACACCGATCCCCGCTTTGCCGATGGCGAGGTGGAAGAAGGTCATGCCGACGCCATTTTATGTTATGCGTTGAACTTCATCTTTTTTCCCTACAGCCTGCGGGCCCTGATGCAGCGCGACAACGCCTACACCTTGTATCATGCCAAACAGGCGCTGGTGATTTGGGGGGGCATGTTCTCGGCGATGTTGTTGGGCCTGTTGCTGTTGCCCGTTTTTGGCTTGGGCTTGCTGGTCTGGTTGGCAGGTATTCCCCCGTTGGCGGTTCTGAATTTTTTCGGACTCCTGCAGGCGCTGAACGACGAGGCCAAGCCGATTCCCTTTTTGGAGGAATACCCTCACCAATGGATTCGGCTCACTAAAAAATCCGATTAGTCAGCGCCCGTTCGGAAAGCCATTTTGTGTGAGAAAGCTTGAAGGAGTATGGTTGTTGCTTGAGACTTGGCTTTCGTGAAGAGTCAGAAGGTGTTTGTGGATCTAGAAAATGGGGAAAAGCCTTCGGGGGAGACCGGACTCTTGATCTCACGCCGCCTTTCGCGCTTTCGGGGGGACGTCACCATCAGAAGATGCGTTAGCCCCCCGAAATCGCAAAATCCGACGCAAGCTGAAGAGCCCGGTCTCCCATAAGCCAGATGGATTGAAGCGAAAGTGGCCGAAGGCTTTTCCCAGCTAAACCCGCGCCCCCGCGCGGGATACCCAGTTGAAGTGAGTGTGGGGCATGGCTTTTGTGGGGCCACGGGGAAAGGAGCGCCGATCTCCGCATCGGCTGGGGCGAAGGGGGGCACTCCGCACTCCGCACTCACAAGGGCACGGAGGGGATGTGAGAAATGCCGACAAAGCTCAAGACAAAGCTCAACCTGAATCCGTGAGATATTTGCAAAGAAGGCGTGCAAGATCATGGAGCGAAA
>JAFIGC010000284.1 GCA_020831635.1 Verrucomicrobiota bacterium
TACGGTCGGGACCGGACCAGTCGATTTCCCCGTTGTCGTTCACATCGACGACGGTAAGATGTCGTTCGCCGAGATCGTTGTAAAAGTAGAGGGTGGCGAGACCCGCGGGATCCACGGTTTTGTTAAGGCGTCCGGTTCCGGGCTCGTAGTGGTTTTCGATGATGGCGAGGCCGGTTCCGGTGGGACTGGGACGTTCCGTTCGGATAGGTCGGCCAAGGAAGTCATGGACGGTTCGAGTGAAATCATTGGGATTGTCGGTATAATACTGCTCAGCAACACGCTCTCCGGCGGTGGTCCAGGATTCGCTGTAGGTCATGTGGCGCCGTGCAGTGCCGAGGGTTTCGATGCGGGTGCCGTCGGCATGGGATTTTTCGATGATGGTGGAGCCACCGGGGAGAATGGTGGTGCGGGTGACGATGCCGTTGGCGACCTCACGTTCGTATTCAGTGACGCGTCCGGCGAGATCGGTGCTTTTTGTAACTTCACCGTATGCATTGTATTCGGGACTTTCTGATGCTTTGCCAATAATCTTGTTAAAATCATTTTCGGGGGTTTGCCAAGTGAAGACAACACGGTCCATGTCATCGTACTCGGTATGGGTGGTAACTCCGGCACGAGTGGAACGGATGCGGCGGCGAAGTTCGTCATATTCATGGGTGGTGGTGA
Source organism: Verrucomicrobiota bacterium (assembly GCA_020831635.1). GTDB lineage: Bacteria > Verrucomicrobiota > Kiritimatiellia > SS1-B-03-39 > UBA6053 > PXAS01. The sequence continues at coordinate 667 of JAFIGC010000284.1, forward strand.
TGCCACTGCGGTCGGTTTCGCTGGCGAGGCCACAGCAGGTGTAGGTGCGGGTTTCCTCGGTGCCATCGGTGTACACAATTCGCAGGGGACGGAGTTGCCCATCCCACTCGATCACCTCGTGTCCGGAAATTTCGATGTTCCCCGTGGGCTCCACGCGGTAGCGATGGGTGTGAGGTTCATGGTCGATCCACCCCTCGTCCACTCAATCCCAACTTCACTACCATCTGTCGCAAGCCGCTCTACGGTGGTGATCGCGGAGAATGAGTTCCCGTTCGCCACGAAGCTGAAATCGTCTTCGCCGAATGGAATTTCCTGATCCGCCACTTCCATGGTGCTGATCGTATATTTCACCGCCTGCCCATTCACCCGTTGTAGCACATTGATTTCCGTGTAGTTGTTGCCTGTGAAGATTTGGGTGACCTCGCCATGTTCATTGGTGACCACGGCTGCGGATCCATCTTTGGGCACTTCCAAGGCCATGGGGCTGCCGAGGTCTGGAGTGGGCGCGTCGGCCCGCAACCGAATCCCCGCCCGCTCCCCGAGGTTCCAAGCCAGGTGTAAACGTCCGTCGAAAGTGGTCAGATCCCCGTGCCGAAAGTACTCGTCGCTGGGGGGGCAACCGCTCGTGCAACCGGCTCGCATGGTATTGTTGAAGCGGCGATTCACCACCAAACTGTGCTGACCGACTTCCCGGTTCAACGGCTTGGGATCATCGTTCTCATCCAGCACAATCTCACCGTTGCCATCCACCTCGTACACGGGCACATCCGCATCGTCGAAATTGGTGGTGATCGGGAGCACGATAATGCCACATGTGTCCGACTCCCCGCAGGATTCAAAATCGTTTAGCACATCGTGTTGCTCAAGCCAAAGGGCCGATCCCAAACCGGAGATATCGCTTCGCGCCTCGGCCTTCGCCTTGAGTTGCTCGATCAATTGAATGTTTCTGACACCGCCCTCCCGGGGCACAAGCATCACCCCAATTGACGCGAAGGTATCGTCCCCCAAGACCCCCACAAGCTTCTGCTTGCACTCGTTCCACACGGTCACCTCTTGGTTCGCCTCGTTGATTTCGTTGTGAAACACCCGCCCGATCTCATGGTCTCCATGATACCGCCAAGCTCCGCCCTGAAACGACTCGCAGGCAGAGGAACTGTTGGGCAACCGCACCCGCGGATCGTTTCCCCGCACGGTGATCCGCATCCCGGCGGCCACATCTTCGTGCCGCACCGTCCCCAAATGTACGTACGGTTTGGTCCTTCCGTGATCTTTCGAGCCGCCAGTCCAATAATCCCGTTGGATTTTGACGTGATACAAATAGACATCGTAGAGTTCGGAACCTACCTGAGCATTTAAAAGCGGGGCAAGCGTGAGGAGAAAGAGCAGTGCGGCGAGTTGTTTCATCATGGCAAGAATCCCGAGGTGAGGGTTTGGAGATTGCGGCGCATCAGCGCGGGCCAGTCGGCGGCATTGGCAGGCTTGTCCGTGCCGGGGTTGAAAGAAAAGGTGTGAATGCGCATGTGGCGTTGCAAGGCGCGTGACCATTGCGGATCGGGCGTGCCCATCGTCACTGCGAGGCGAGCGGGAAAGACTTCGCGGACTTCTTCAAGCAAACCGAAGGCTTCGTCGTCGTAGGCAGGAAGCGGCTCAGAGGGTCCGCGGAAGCGCCAGCCGATGCCGTCGGCGAAATGAATTAGTGCCGGATGCAGGGCCATGAAGCGCTCGCTGCCCATGCGGGGATGTTCGCGGAGGTCGGCTTCCAAGCGGTCGAGGGCGGCTTCGAGGGTCTGCAAGCGTTGGGCAAGGGCCTCCTCGTCTGTGAAATCCACCATATTTTCCGCGACGGCCCTGGCCTGCAGGCGGAGATGGGCGGGGTCCAGCCAGGTGTAGCCTTCGGTTTCCTGGTGAAAGGTTTGCCGGGCGTTTTCGTTGAAGTTCCGACGTTCGGAATAGGCGTCCAATACCGCTTCCGAGCTTCGGAAAACGTTGTCGG
>JAFIGC010000100.1 GCA_020831635.1 Verrucomicrobiota bacterium
CAACCAAATGAAACCACCATCGATTAAACCCTGCCGCGTAGCGGCTTAGTTCAACAAGCAGTCGCACCGAACCGCGAGTGCGCGGTCCGGTGGACTGAGACGTTGCACCTAACGAAAGGAACATAGCCCGTGAACATAACACACGACTTGAATATAACATCGACGAACGGCTCGCAGCCTATGGTTGTTTCCCTGCCGTTTCTTCCGGCATCACAGGAATGCGTCCAACAGGCCTTGCAGATCGTATCACCACTTGTCCGCCGGAGAAGCTCCGGGCAAACTCTTCTGCTCCGGCCTGAAGGAGGAACTGAAGAAGAAGTTCTGGCAGACCTTCGCCAGCTGGTATCTCAATGTTGATAGACTCGGTCACATCTACGAATGCTTTCATAATCATCTCCTATTTTAATTTGCTTCCGGTTATCGGGAGACTTGTCTCAAGCACGCTCCGAACGTCGGAACGTGCAACAATCAGCTTGACCGAACCTCGTTCCTCGGTCGGTCATCTTGGGCGTTCGCCCCAAGGAGACTGAATGAAGAAAATTTTAATTCCGGCACTGCTAATGATAACCACCCTTGCCTTGGCAGAACCAATGACTGCCTCGGTCAGTACCTGGGAAGGTGACTTCACGCTCAAGAGTGAAAATACTCCCATTCGAATCAAAGGTCTCCCGATGCTCCTTCTATGGGAATATGAGTTGAAGTCCGGCTCAAGGGGAACGAGCATCGGCTTTTCAAGCGCGGACGGCGGCATGATCACAGCACCAAGGCCCAATAATAAAGGGGTGCAGCCGATCTACACAGGGCACATCGTTTCGATGAGAGATGATGAAACTGCTGACATACTGGTAACATACTCGGTCCAAGGAAACGGCGGATGGAAAGTCGTCGAGAGATATGTGTATGATGGGGTGTCCATCTCCCTCATAAGCGTGTCGAGGAACGGGGGAAAACCTGATTTTGAATGGTTCAGTGAACCCATAGGCAAACATCCGAGTCCATGATTGGTTCAGGCAGCCGAGTTACCGCTTCCGTCCTTCACATCGAAAAATCTAAATTTTTGTTGACAAGGTTCACATATACGTTAACATTCTGAACGTGAAGAAAATTGTATTTTACAAGACAAGATCCGGGAAATGCCCGGTTCAAGAGCATTTGGACACACTCTCCGACAAGCAGGTGACCAAAATCGCATGGGTCTTGAAGTTGGTTCGGGAAACCGATCCAGTCCCCAGGACTTACTTGAAAAAACTCGTGAATACTGATGATATTTGGGAAGTCAGAGTAAATGCGGGTCGGGATACGTTCCGTCTGCTAGGCTTTCTCAACGATGGTGAATGGGTGATTCTGACAAACTCATTTCAGAAGAAAACGCAGAAAACCCCAGCCAAAGAAATCAAACTGGCCGAACAACGAAAAAAAGACTACTTAAACAGGAGCTGACTTATGGACGATTTGGATACATACATTGAAAAACGGAAACAGAAAAACCCCGCCTTTGCCAAAGGATTTGATCGGGGGTACGAGCAGTTTAAAATCGGCGCCATGCTGAAACAGGCCCGCTTGGATGCGGGTCTTACCCAGGAACAAGTCGCCGAAAAATTGCACACCAAAAAATCGGCGATTTCTCGCATTGAAAACCACGCGGAAGACATCCGCCTTTCCACACTCGAATGTTTTGCGGAGGCCGTGGGAAAAAACCTTCGGCTGGAAGTTGCCTAGTGAATTCAAGCGAACCAATGGCTGGTGAGAACGCTTCGCGTCCCACAGCCCAGCCGTTGTATCACGATTGAGAATAAAAGTCCCTGAGAATATTGTACCAAAACACCTGGCAGAATTCGGAGTGTGAAAAGGCGCATGTGAACGGCGTATTCCAGGAAATAAATCCCAACGAACGCAAGGAGCTTATCGGCAAGGGACTGCCGATCCACGGTCACGGGTTCACGCCAGCCAATCATACCAAGGCAATATCGCATCCCTGCGCCGCGGATCCCCGGTATGATCCAGCACCAGATCCTCCAGATGCGGCAGAAAGGAAAGCATGCTCCCCTCTCCCAATTCTGAGCGCAGACAAATCGGAATTTCGCCACTTCGATCATGCAAAAGCACCGTGGCCCCCTCCACGCGAATCTGCAAGCGAATGTTTCGGGGAAAACGGGTGAACGTATAATCCGTGCCATCGAGATCGGCGGTCACCGGATTCGGAGCCCGGTAGTCCACGGGGGAAAAGCCAAGATCCTTGCAGACCTCACGGGTCAACAACACCGTGTCCACCCCCAGAATCACCAAACGTCCGCCCCGGCGCACCCAGTCGGCCCACGCCTGCCACTCCTCCAATTGCAAGGCCACCCCGGTCATCCATAGCGTGCGGATGCCCGCCTCATCCGCCTGCGCGGGCGAACGCACCACGGCGGTCGGCGATTGGGTCAACTTCTCCAACATGTATGAGGTCAGCGCCATGCGCGAAGAAACGGACACAGGCGCATTGCCCGGATTCATCGGATTGTCGCGCGGATAATACTGGCGGGGCCAGAGCACCGCATGCTCGCCGTTGTCCGTCTCCTCTTCGCTTTCTTCCAGTCCCTGACAGAACTTCTGAAAATACGCCAATCCGGGTTTGATCTGATCCCGATCATCGAAAAATCCCAGGTCCCGCTCCTTGGGCACGCGATTGTAGGGATGTACGCCCGTGGAAAAATCCCGCATACACCACCACAAATATCCGTTGGAGCCGGCGGCGCGGGCGGCGGGCAACATCCTCCGCAAATAGACGTCCTGTTGTTCGGGACCAAAGGTGACGATGGTGCCAAACTCCTGCAGCATCACCGGGGCAAACGCCCGGGCGCAACGCGTGTAAAAAGGAAGCAAATGCGCCGCAAATGGATCGGTCATGCCATCAAATCCCAGCGCATGCCAGCCCGGCACCGGATAGCCATGCATGCTCAGCAAATCCGTGCCCGGCTGTTCCCCAAAACGCCATCCGGTATCATTGATGACCTGATTTTGTTCGTTCCCGGAAATCACGGGCACCCCCGGCAACCGACGGCGCACGGCGGCGGTGATGTCCCCGCACCACGAAATCACCTCCGCAGGCGCGGCCCGGCTTGATTCCGCCAGGCAACACAACTCGTTGCCGAGATCCACTCCCGCGAGCACCCCCGGCATTTCCGCCAAAACCTCGCAGACCTTTTCCGTGAAGGCCACCCCGCGCTCCCGCATGAACGGGTCCGAGAACACATTGCCCCGCTTCCATTCCGGCCAAAAGACCCCGCCGCTCATAAACCCCACGAAAAGGGACGGCTGCAGATAAATGCCCGCCGCGTCCGCCCAATGCATCAGTTGAAGCAAGCGTTCGAACATTTTTCCATCGTATTGGCCCGGTTCCGGTTCGAAATCCATCCACCGCAAAAATACCCGCAGGGTATTGAACCCCGGCGTGGCCGCCACCAAGGCAAGATCATGCCGAATTTCCGCATCCGGCCAGGCCTGCCAAAGCTCCACCCCACAGGAGCCGGGCCAATAATTAAACCCCGTGGGATAAAACCGACGGCCGTTGCGTTGAAAATACCCGGAAACGTCAAGCGTGATCAAAGAATCGTTCATGATCCATGGCGTTAGCAAATTCCGCCTGGAAATGACAACATCAATTCCGCGGATCATTCGATTTGAAGGAATTCGGGGAGGACGGGAGCGCCGATCTCCGCATCGGCTGGGGCGAAGGGGGCAAATCCGGGCGGCATCCCTTCAAAGTGCATGCCCCCGATGACCCGGCCTTCGTTTTCGCTTGCTCAAACCCGCAAAGCTTTTTAAGAGGGAAAGACGATTTTTAAATTCTAATAACCTGCATCATTGGAGAAAAACATGTCTCAAGCTGATATCGGCGTGGTCGGACTGGCCGTCATGGGTGAAAACCTGATCTTAAACATGGAAAGCAAGGGCTTCACCGTCGCTTGCACCAACCGCACCACTTCCAAAGTGGACGATTTCGTGGAAGGCCGGGCCGCCGGCAAAAACATCCTCGGTGCCAAGTCCGTGGAAGAATTCGTGGGACTCCTCAAACGCCCCCGCAAGGTCATGATGATGGTCAAAGCCGGCGGTGCCGTGGACGCCTTCATCGACCAGGTGCTTCCCTTGCTGGAGCCCGGCGACATTCTCATCGATGGCGGCAACACCCATTTTCCGGACACCGAACGGCGCCTGAAAAAAGTCGAGGAAGCCGGACTGCTCTACATCGGCACCGGCGTGTCCGGCGGCGAAGAAGGCGCGTTGAAAGGCCCCTCCATCATGCCCGGCGGTTCCCCCGCCGCTTGGGAAGCGGTCAAACCCATCTTTCAAGGCATCTGCGCCCAAACCGATGAAGGCGAACCTTGCTGCGACTGGGTAGGCGAAGGCGGCGCCGGCCATTTCGTGAAAATGGTCCACAACGGCATTGAATACGGCGACATGCAAATGATCTGCGAAACCTACCAGATGATGAAGCAGGGCCTGGGCATGTCCAACGAGGACATGCACGCGGTCTTCGCCGATTGGAACCAGGGCGACCTCGATTCCTACCTCATCGAAATCACCCGCGACATTCTCGGCTACACCGAAGAAGACGGCAGCCACACCCTGGACAAGATCCTCGACACCGCCGGCCAAAAAGGCACTGGCAAATGGACCGCCATCAGCGCCCTCGATTTGGGCCAGCCCCTCACCCTTATCGGCGAGGCCGTGTTCGCGCGTTGCCTTTCCGCCATCAAAGACGAGCGCGTCGCGGCCTCGAAACTCCTCTCCGGACCCGACACGCGCTTCGAGGGCGACAAATCCGCCTTCATCGAAGACCTGCGCCAGGCCCTCTACGCGTCCAAGATCGTCTCCTACGCCCAGGGCTATCAACTGATGCGCGCGGCCGCCGAGGAATCCAAATGGAATCTCAACTACGGCGGCATCGCCCTCATGTGGCGCGGCGGCTGCATCATCCGTTCCGCCTTCCTCGGCAAGATCAAAGAAGCCTTCGACAACAACGCCGATCTCACCAACCTTCTGCTGGATCCCTTCTTCAGCAAGGCCGTGCAGGACGCCCAGGCCTCCTGGCGCCGGGTGGTGGCCAAGGCCGTGGAACTCGGCATCCCCATGCCCGCCATCGGCGCCGCCCTCGCATATTTCGACGGCTACCGCAGCGAACGCCTCCCCGCCAACCTCCTGCAGGCTCAGCGCGATTACTTCGGCGCCCACACCTACGAACGCCTCGACAAACCCCGCGGCGAATTCTTCCACACCAACTGGACCGGACGCGGCGGCAACACCTCCTCCTCCTCCTACATCGTTTAACGGAGACCTTCATCATGTCAGATCCCCTCTTTGATCTCAACGGCCAAGTCGCCGTCGTCACCGGCGCCAACGGCGTGCTCATCAGCGTCATGGCCAAGGAACTCGCCGCCCGCGGCGCCAAAGTCGCCCTGCTGAGCCGCAACGAAAGCAAACTCGCCGACAATCTCAAGGAAATCGAAGACGCCGGCGGCACCGCCATCGCCCTCCCCTGCGATGTCACCGACCTGGCCTCCATCCAGGCCGCAAGCGAAAAAATCCAAGCCGCCTTCGGCGACGTGGATCTTCTCATCAACGGCGCCGGTGGCAACCATCCCGACGCCACCGCCATGCCCGGCAAGACCAGCTTTTTCGACCTGCCCGGCGACGCCATGCGTTTTGTCACCGACCTGAACCTCCTCGGCACCATCCTGCCCTGCCAGGTTTTTGGCAAAGGCATGGCCGAACGCAAATCCGGCAACATCATCAACATCTCCTCCATGGCCGCCTTCAAACCGCTCACCCGCGTGTTCGGCTACGCCGCCGCCAAAGCGGCCGTCAACAACTTCACCGAATGGCTGGCCGTGCACATGGCCACGGTGTATTCCCCCGCCATCCGCGTGAACGCCATCGCCCCCGGATTCTTCCTCACCGAACAAAACCGCTTCCTGCTCACCAACGAAGACGGCAGCCTTACCGCCCGCGGCCAAACCATTCAGGACCACACCCCGCAGGCGCGCTTCGGCACCCCCGACGACCTGCTGAGCACCCTGGTTTGGCTGGCCGCGCCCGGTGCCCGCTTCATCACCGGCACCGTCATTCCCGTGGACGGCGGATTCCAGGCCTTCGGCGGCGTTTGAGCGCCATCCCCTCCCCAAACCGAATGATTTCACATGCTCTTTAAGCCCCGTCACGACTTTCTCATCGGCATCGATTCCGACGGGTGCGTGTTTGACAGCATGGAGGCCAAGCAAACCCTCCACTTTCATCCCCTCATCATTCGGCATTGGGGTCTGAAGCCCATCGAACCCGAACTCAGGGCCGTGGCCGAATACGTCAACCTCCGCTCCCCCTGGCGGGGAAGCAACCGCTTCCTCGCCCTCCTCAAAACCTTCGAGTTTCTGGACCAATGGGAAGAGGCCCACCACCCCCTCGTCTCTCTCCCCGATTACAAGGATTTGTGCGAGTGGATCCACTCCGGGGACACCCTCAACCACGACGCCCTCGCCGTGCGCGCCAAAGACAGCCCCGAACTCAAGCGCGTGTTGGAGTGGAGCAACGACGTCAACCGCGACATCGCCGAAAACCTTCCCCCGCCCCCGCCCTTCGACGGTGCCGCCGACACCCTCTCCCTGCTGCACGCCCGCGCCGACGCCGTGGTCATTTCCCTCACCCCCCTTGAGGCCTTGCTGCGCGAGTGGAAAGCCAGCGGACTCCGCTACGATGTGGACGCCATCGCCGGCCAGGAATGGGGCACCAAACCCGAGCAAATCCGCTTGGCCATGTCCCAGGGAACCTACAACCCGGATCATGTGCTCATCATCGGCGACGCCCCCGGCGATCTCAAAGCCGCCAAAGAAACCGGCGTCGCCTTCTTTCCCATCATTCCCGGCCGGGAAGTCCAGTGCTGGCGGCAACTGCTGTCCGAAGACATGGACCTGTTCTTCTCGGGCAAATACCGCGGCAAACCCGAACTCGACCGCATCGGCGACTTCGAAGCCGTGCTCAACGAACCCCCGCCTTGGGCCTGAAACAGGCTTGAAAGAGGCCTGAGGCGCAAAAAAACGGGCCCTTCCCATGCCCCCCATTCCCATCCTCCATGCCGACGACGACCTGCTCGTGGTCATCAAACCCCACCGACTCCTCACCATTCCCGGACGCACCCCGGACAAGGCGGACTCCCTCTGGACCCGCCTGCAAAGCGAGCATCCCCAAAAAGACGTCCGCCTCGTCCATCGCCTCGACCGCGACACCGCCGGCCTCATGGTTTTTGCCCTCCATCCCGCCGCCCAGGCCAACCTCGGCCGACAATTCGAACAACGCCGCGTCCAAAAAATCTATCACGCCGTCCTCGCCGGCGAACTGTCCACCGACGAAGGCCGAATCGACGCCCCCCTCCGCAAAGATTGGACCCGCAACGATCCCCCCGTTTACATCATCGACCCCGAAAAAGGGAAATCCGCCATCACCCGCTACCAAGTCGCATGGAGAAAAAACGGCCTCACCGGGGTACACCTCTATCCCGAAACCGGACGCAGCCACCAATTGCGCGTCCACATGGAATCCCTCGGTCACCCCATTTTCGGCGACCCCATCTACGGCCAGGCCCACCCCGACCATCCCCTGCAACTCTGCGCCGTCACCCTAGGCCTCCATCAACCCACCACCGGCGAACCCCTGCAATTCCACCTGCCCCCCGCCCACCAAACCCTGATAGGGTCTTGACAGGGCCTGCGCATCACATCGCCATCTTTTCCTCGAGCTTTCGTTTTCGCGCCGCCCAATCCGGCATCACCCGATCCAGTTGCTTCCAAAAGCCGGGTCCATGGTGGGGATGCCGTAGATGGCAGAGTTCGTGGGTGATGACGTAGGCAATGCATTCCCGGGGCGCTTGTACCAGTTCCGTGTTCAGCGTCAGCCGCCCCCGCGGCGACAGGCTGCCCCAGCGCCGATTCATCCATCGAATGTGCAATTCGGGTTTGGGCACTCCCATCGTTTCAAAGGAATTCCAACAGACCTCCAACTCTTTGGAAAACACCTCGATCGCCCTTTCGCGATACCAGGACCGCAAAAGCCGCCGCGCTTGCTCGGTGCTCGCGTTGCCGGGCATGGACACCCGCAAAAAGCCGCCGTCAAGCTTCACGCCCTCCCGATCCGCCAACTGCCATTTGAGGCGGTATCTTCGTCCTAGATACGCGTGAGTTTCCCCGCTCACATAATGGCGAACCGGACTTCGGGGCTCGAAAGATCGAAAGAAATCCTGCTGCCGCTGAATCCAAGCCGCCCGTTTGCGGACCCGCCGCCGGATCTCCTCCCCGTCGCAATGCAAAGGGGCCCGCACCTCCACCCGCTGATCCGGATGCACTTCAATCGCCAGCGTCTTCCGGTCCACTTCCCGCACCCGGTAGGTGATCCGCGACTGACCATAAATCACCACCCCTTTGGAAACGCTCATTCCGGCCTCCGGTGGCGCGCCACCGTCATCAATTGCTCGATCAACGCATCCAGTTGATCCGAATCCAGCGAAAGCCCCCGCTCGGCCATCACTTCATCGAACAGGTAATCGTCAATGGCATCCACCACCGTCTTTTTCGCCTCCTCGTCTCCCCAGAAGTGAACCTTCCAGAAGCGCTGGAAAATATTCTCCACCGCCAAAGCCAAATCGGCGGCGATTTCCTCTCCGTTTTCCGCCATCGAGCCCAAAAGTTCATTGGCCACCCCGAAATAAGCCTGCGCATCCTCGTGCCCCTCCAAACCCGCGGGCACATTCTCATGACGACGTGTACGCACCTGCTCCTCGAAACCGGACACCTTGTTCAAATACTCGATGTCCGACAAACGCCGGGCCCGGAACGCGTCAATCGCCTCCTGAATCATCTGCGAAATCCGCGCGTAAAAGGCCGGGTCCTCCCCCATGCGCTCCGTGACCACCTTTTTGGTGCGGTGGGCAATGGTATCGGCCCGCGACGCGGTTGACTTGGTTTCATACACGCCCTGCCCCTCCTTCACCAATTGGAACGCCTTCTCATCAAAAATATTTACCGGCTCGTTTAGTTGCGTCACCTCATGGGCCTGCAAATGCGTATCGATCATTTTCTGGATTTTCGCATCGTGGTCCCGATAATCCACCGCCTCCCCATATCGAAGCTTCACCGAAGCCTTCAATTTCAAAAACCGGCTCAGCGTCCCCTTGTAGCGGGCCAGATCTTCGTCCGACACCGTGCGCACGAAATGTTCCGTGGACAGGGCCAGGGCCAAATTTTTCGCGAAGGCGTTCAGGCGGTCATAAAAACGGTCCCGCAACGCCTCGTCCGCAAGCAACTGCTCAAACGCCTCCTCGTCGTAACGGTTTTTCACGGTTTTGAACAGATCCAGCAAATCCGCATGACGCTGCGGCAACTTGTCCACCTCCGCCCGCATCGGTTGCAACGCCCCCGCCAAATCCTCCGCATCAAACCCCTCCAGGGCGCTGTACAGATTCATCGCCTTGTCCAGCGACCCCAACAAACCCACATAATCCACCACGCAGCCGTAGTCCTTCCCCTCCTCCAAACGGTTCACCCGCGCGATCGCCTGCAGCAATGTGTGATCCCGCAACTCCCGGCACAAATAAATCACCCGGTTTTTGGGCGCGTCAAATCCCGTCAACAGCTTGCTCACCACAATCAGAATTTCCGGTTCCGACCCGAACTTGAACTGATTGACAACCTGTTTGGTGTACTCCTCCTCGTTCCCGAAACGTTTCATCATTTTCTGCCAGAACCGCACCACCACATCCGTGGGTTCCTCGTCCACCTCCTCCTGACTCTCCCGCATATCGGGCGCGGACATCATCACTTCCGAACTCACATGTCCGATTTCCCGCAGCACCTCGTGATAACGGATCGCCACCGCCCGGGTCGGGGCCACCAACTGCGCCTTGAAACCCGTGCCCTGCCAGGACTGCCGGAAATGCTCACTGATATCAAAGGCCCGCATATACACCACCTGCTCCGCGCGGTTCAGCACCTCCGCCCGGGCATATTTCTTCTTCAAATCCGCCTTCTGCGCCAGGGTCAGCCCCAGGGTGTACCGCTCAAACCAGCGGTCCATCGCCTCCTTGTTCTGCTCCATCTCGACCATGCGCCCCTCATAGCGCAATTCCACCACCGCCCCGTCCTTCACCGCCTGATCTATCGGATACGCAGGCTCGATCAGCTTCCCGAACTTGGCGAAATTGTTCTTCTCCTCCTTCAACAGCGGCGTCCCCGTGAACCCGATATAACATCCCCGCGGAAACATCTGCCGCATCCGGGCCGCGAACGAGCCGAAATTCGTTCGGTGACTCTCATCCACCAGTACAAACACATCCTGCGAATCCTCCTGAACCTTTTTCACGTTCAGCGCCTTGTCGAACTTATTGATGATCGTGGTCACGATCGCCGCCTTCCGTTCCGAGACCAACTTCAGCAAATCCTTGCCCGAAGTGGCCCGCTCCGGGTTCAGCCCGCAGGCCGCAAAGGTATTGCCCAACTGGCGGTCCAGATCATCCCGGTCCGTCACCAGCACGATCCTCGGATTCAGGATGCGGGTGGCCGGATTCGGATCCAAGGCCAAATTCCGCGCCAGCATCACCATCGTCAACGATTTCCCCGACCCCTGGGTGTGCCAAATGATGCCCCCGCGCCGACGTCCCTCCGGGTCCACACTCTGAATACGCTTCAACGTCGATTGAATCACATAATACTGCTGATAACGGGCAATCTTTTTGATCCCACCGTCGAAAAGCGTAAAGCGATGCGCCAGCTCCAGCAAACGCTCCGGGCGACACAGTTCAAACAAGGCCCGGTCCTGCTCCGTCACCGCCCGCTCTCCTTCGCGCCGCATCCGCTCAAAAAACGGCCGCGCCGCCGCGAAACGCCCCATGAAAATCACCTCATCGGCTTCCGTCGACTGACACAATTCCCGCAAGCGTTTTTCGTCCGCCGCCGAACGCAGCGACGTCGGCACCTTCCACACCGCCCAGAATTTTTTCGGCGTGCCCACCGTGCCGTAACGGGCCGCGTTTTTATTGATGCCCAGCAAAATTTGTGCGGTCACAAACAGCTTCGGAATGTGCGCCTCCCCCTGATTGCGCACCGACTGCTCCACCGCTTTCTCCACCTCCTCGCTCGGCGCCTTGCATTCGATCACCCCCAACGGAATGCCATTCACAAACAATACGATATCCGGTACATCCGCCTCATGACTCCGACTGCGCCCCACCGGAAACTCCGCCGTCACATGAAACACGTTCCGGTCCCAGTGCTCCCAATCGATGTATTTCAGATTAAAACTCTTCGCATCCCCCTCGATCCGCTGCTCCAGCGACGTGCCAAGCGTCAACAGATCATACATCACCTCATTCGTGCGCAGCAACCCGTCGAATTTGACCGATTTCAACGACTGCACCGCCGACTGGATATTCTCCTCGCTGAAACGATAGCTCTCCCCCTTGTACTGAATATGATTCAGCGTCTTCAGTTGATCCACCAGAATCCGCTCCAGCAGCACCGACCCCGTGCGCCCCCCGCGCGCCTCCCGCGCCCGCTCCGGCGAAAGAACCCCATACCCCATCGCCCCCAAAAGCCGCAAAGCCGGAATCTGCGACAAGCACTTCTCATCGAAGGGCATCAGGTCCATTGCCGCCTCCGTCCCTGCTTGCGCAGCTTATAGAGGCGCTCCGTAAAACCGCCCTCCTCCAAAAACGCTTCTCCTTGTGCCCCCAACTGTTTTTTAATCCAATACCGCGCCAAATTCAGCAACGACAACGCCCCGTTGGCCGCATAGGCGTCCGGGCGAGTGCTCAGGTTGCGGACCGCCGGGGGACACGGGACGGCACGGACCTGCACGGACGGACACGGACCCACCGACAAGGCCTCCGGACGCTTTAACTCCATGGCGATCCAGCGACGAAACGCCTCCAGACTACTGCAGCGGGTCGCTTTAAACCGACGCAGAATCTCATGCTCAGGCTCCCACATCGGCAGACCCCAGTGACGGAGATAATCCTCGAAATCCAGCTCCAGCTCCCCCAACGACGCCCACGCCCCCCCCGTGAATTTCATCTGGAATTTGTTCGCAGGGCCGGAAGCCGCGCTGGGCTGCGCGGTATTCTGCAAGCCCGCCCGCGCCGCCTGCACCATCTGATCATGCGTCCGCGACGACAACGGCACATACAAATCACAAAACCGCACTGTGATATCATACACCAGCCGCGACATCTGAAAAGACTTCAGCTTCCGATACCCGCCACTTGGCGGCAACAATTTCTCCAGGTCTGTCATCATAGCTCTCTATTCAAGGGTTCATCTTCATCCATGCCCACCGCAGGCGTGTCCCCACAAGTCCGTGTCCGTCCGTGCAAGACCGTGTCCCTCCGTGTCCCGCCAAGCTCACAACCCAAAAGAAAACTTTGCATTCTCACATTGCCACATGGTATATTCGGAAGTAGGAGCAACCCGATATCATGCCCAGCACCCTCACGCCATCCACACTCCAGGTCCCCAAGCACCGGTTTTCCGAACCCCGGCACAACCTGCCCGGACAAAACGGACAGGATACCGCCGAGGATCGGTTCACCATCGCCTTTGCCCGGGCCTACGCACGCCAATTCCCGCGCATCCACCGGGGCACCACCGCCAACCGCATCAGCATGGTGCGCGAAATCCCCGTCAACGGCTATGGCATCACCGACCTGCTCACCATCGCCTGGGCCGGAGACGAAACCGAAACCTACCCCGATACACACAGATTCCTCGAAAACACCCGCCCCACCGTCCGCGCCTTCGAAATGAAGCTGCGCGACTGGCGACGCGCCATGAGCCAGGCCTCCCGTTACAAAAATTTCGCCCATCAGGCCATCGCCGTCATTCCCGTCCGCCTCGCCCCTTCCGCCTTGCCTTACCTCGACACCTTCCGAAAAATTCGCACCGGACTCTGGCTCTTCGACGAAGAAACCCAGATCATCCGGGTTCTGCATACCCCCAGGGCGCGTAAACCCAGGTCGACACGATACTTCCAAGAGGCGGTTTTGAAGGCTTCTCATGTGGCCAATCCAGTTAATATAATCAGTTGAATATTCATGGTTTTTTACCTTTCGCAGCTTTATTTTTAGTACTGGAACCTGAATCCTTAGTCTCCTTTAATTTTTTCACCTTAATGCCCAATGCTTTCAATAATTCAGTAAAGAGCAGTTTATAGTTTTCATTCTCTTCAACAACAAGACGGGATTCTATATTCTCTTGAAGTACACTCACTTGTTCTGGATTAAATTCAATTTTAGCCGATTGAAGCACCAATAAAATTAGCATCAATTTTCCAATCTGATTGGAATTTGCAACAGCATCTTCCAAAAGAACATAAACTCTACCCTGTATTTTTTCTACTAAAATATTTGGGTCAATGAAGTTTGCATGAGAACGAACAAAGCTTTCATCAACGTTAAGATCACATTTAAAAACAGAAATCGTAACCCTATAGCAATAGTTTTCAAAAGAACTTTTATCCAAAACAGATACTAAGTCAACCCAAGAATCTATAAGTTCTGCTGACGGGGACGCTTCATTTCTCGCCCATAGTTCTGAATATTTATAAAGCGCCTCATACAACGAAAGCCCAAGGTTAAATTTATTATTATGTTTTCTAATCGCACATGGAACTTTCCACATGCAGGTATCATTTTGAAGGGAATTCATCCAATCTTCAACTGTAATTTCATTAATAGGTTTATCAAATGCAGACAAATCTATTTTGCTGCCAGCTGCATCAACAAGAACTTGAAACATCAAACATTTTTCTTTGATAGAATCAGGAGTTAATTCAGCCAATTTGGAATCTAAACTAAAATTATCAACTAAATAATTGGCCAATTCAACTACACCCATATTCTTACCGATTTCTTTCGACCATTCAAGAAGCACCCCAAATCGCTCGAAGAAGTTGTGAGTTGAAAAAAAAAATTCTGAATCCATGTCTAAATATATAGAAAATATGTCAGCAATCAATGCATTATTGTGATCACTTGCGGAATTCCAAACAAGATCGTTTAAATTATATTTATTAATTATTTCGAAAACTGATACTGCATTGTCTCTGCTTCTTTGAGACCAAAAGGTTTTTGCCGTAGCAAAACCAGCAGTAGCATTTCCATTTTGCTGGACATTAGAGTTTTGCATCTCCCCATCAAATGCTATTAAGGCAAAAACATACCCCACTGTTGTGAAAGTTTTATCCCTGCGTTGATCGTGAACCATAGTCCAAAACTGATGCGTTTTGGATACTTCAGCAATTTTCTTTTTAGCTTCATCATCAATATTATAAGTCTTAAGTAAAATATGCAAAATAACAACAGAATGCAGTGCCTGACCACCGGCACCATTTTGATGGTTGATATGCGAGACACAAGCTTCAACCAATTTCATCCATTGGTTTTGATCACAACCTATGCAGTATTCCAGAAGGTGAAGCATCCGCGGATCAACTTCTTTACCAGGAACAATCAACTCAGAAAGTTTTTCATCCTGATCACCTTTAGGCGCATATAATTTACATGCATCCTGAAAGTTTTTGTTTGTAACATCCGCCCATGACAGCCAATTTTCAGGAACCTCAATATTGCTATTGATAAAAACTTCAGGCTTTTCATCAATAACATTCCAACACGCTTTAAGATTTTTAGAAATATCGTCTGCTGCTATACCTTTGTCCGAATTCATATATCTATCAAATTTTGACATAAGTTTGTACCAAAGTCCATGAACGTTTAAATTTGATTGTTGAAGCAACTTTATATGACAAACCATTGCTTCTACAGTTGAGGTGTCAGGAAATTCCGTCTTTATTGTGTCTGAATTTTTGATATACGGCAATATCTTTGAAGAATACTCTTCCCATAACCCATTCAATATTCCCTTCGACTGATAAATGTTATGAACAGAGTTACCCTGTGAATGCATCAAATATTCAAAAGGGGGCCAAAAACCTGGGCCAAAACGTTTGGCCATTGCCCTCAGTTTATCGCCATCACCACTGTCAAGCAATTTACTCAATTCAGGAATTAACAGAAGCTGCATGCCTTTATTTTTCGACACACCGAATATGAGACCAGATATTTCACCTAATTCAGATTCATCAATATATCGTTTATCAGCATCATCATTCCATTGACTATTTAACAGAGACTCTCTTACTTTATCCACGCTCCAACTATTTTCGCGAATAAAACGTATAATCACATAATAGCAGATGGATTTTGTGGTGATACTGTTATCAGAAATTTTACGCAGGGCACCGACTTGGTTTACGAAGGTTTTAACAGCACGAGGAGTTGGCACATCTGCGAGATTACGCCTTGTTCGTTTGAGAACCTGTAGCACCTCCTCTCTTTCTCTCTCTGGCCATCCATACAGCCCCTCATTTATGCAGTTTTCAGCAAAGCATTCCCATCCTGTCATGATTGGCTTCGGAACCTCTAATCTTAACTGAAAGCATTTATCAAAAAAACTATTAGCAGAATCAATAATTTCAATTGATTTATTATTGTTGTCGTTTCGCCACAATTTTGAAAGACCCTCTCTATCATAAGGCACTATTACCCAAATTTTTCCCATTGTTTTCTTTTCATATGTACTATGATCATTTGTTTGAAAAAAGGTTTGCAGAGTCGACCAAACTTTCAATGCTTCTTTTTCATCGATACGATCTAGATTATCGATCACAATAATTAGTTTAGATATTTTTTCATTAGAAAAACCAATGTTTAATATATCAATAAAGTATTTCCAGAATTCAATAGAAGTCCGCTCGTCCGTTTCCGCCACTTCATCTGTTTGAGTTACATCACCTTTACTTGAAATTAAAGATAAATTTCTTCTCCATAATTCTTTTTTTTCTGTTTTATCGACTCCTTTATAATTTTTAAATAGGCATAACATCAACACCCCTATGACCGATATAATCGTAGAGATAATCGGTGCAGATACAAACACCGCCCCAAATACAAACATCCAATTAATTAAACCTTTTTCTCCAAAATGTATTTGATTTAAGTCCACATCTTTCAAAATAACAGTACCAATTGGCACAAGCTACAACGAAATGCTTAATATATTTCCAAACCACGTCATCGACCTTTTTGTAGTTGTGGTTTTTGTTTGCGTCCGATTTGCTATTGTGTTTTTAAGGTTTTCCAGTTCATCAGAGTGTTTTCCATCGTTAATTATTAAACTGTTTGCAAGCGACTCTAAAAATATACGGCGAAGCGGATCACCCTCATGTGCCCAGGCATCAAAACAGAAAAATTTATATTTCTTTTTTGAGAGTTTCTTTTTTAGCAGGTTTATCACTGTGGATTTACCAGAACCCCACGGGCCTTCCAACCCAATCGTTTGCCCGGGCCCATCATGGTTCATAATAATGTCTGCAAGCATTGCACCCAATCTTTCATGGGTCTTATCCTCAAAAGCATCGTCATCCACAGCCTTTTCAGGAAGAAGTTTAAACGCGTATTTTTTCTGATTATCATCTTTCATTGTATTCTCCTGCATCATTCACTAGCCACTCCCCGGTCAGCAGCTTTTGCATGAGTCCGCGCTTTTGCCTCCGGAGGGCCGCAGCTTGTTGTTTGATATTGTCGATTTCTTGTTGAAGTGATTTTAGCGTAGTCGCAATGTCCTTTTGTTCTTCAACACTTGGCACATTCACAGGGATCTTTTTGAAATGGTTATACTTCAAGTTCCATGTGTCAGAGGTTAAACCCTGTGAGTAGCTATAAAACTGATGAATCATGTATGGTGTTTTAAACAAAAAAGACGCAAAATCAGGATCGATTTTTTCCGTTGGCATGCAGACTGTATAAGCTGGACTTACAATTCCTTCCAATGTGGATAATGCGGAGACACCCTGCCACATCCGCATGGTATTGTATCCAATGTCTCCGGGGGAAATCCTCAAATATTTTGATTTATCATCGTTTGAACTATCTATTCTGCCGGCTTCAGCGTGTGGAATGACACCCCGATTTCGCGTAATGGATAGAAGTGGAAGATCACCCCGATTATTTTCCGACCGTTCTTTGAACAACTGTCCCATTCTGTACTGATTCCATCCTTTTTTACCTGAATTAGGGATCAAGTCACTCACCACCCCCGAAAACCACCGCTCCTTCGCCGCAATCAATCGATCCAACTTTTCAATCGCCAGGTCCCAGGTGGACAGCGTCTCAGCGATGGCTTTTTGTTCCGGGAGGGAGGGGAGGGAAATTTTGATTTCCTTAATTAATCCTCCGCTTAGATTCTCTTGTCCCCCCGTATTGCTTAACGCTCGGATTCGATCATACAGGCTTAAAAGTTGTTGAAACAAAAATTCCGTATCAACATTCTCCTTGGCAAGTATTGCCGCACAAGCTTGATTGATGGTAGCATCGATCATAAGTTTGGCAACCTGGCCTCTGGTTTTTCCCTGTCCATACATTGCCATGAGAATCGTGCCTGCCGGAACCATCTTGGTGGCGGATTTCTTCAGAGCTTCCTTGGTAATGCACTCATCCACGTCTTCCCGGCGAATCAATCCGTTCTGAATCTGAGTTGTTTTCACCCAGGGAATGTCCCCATTCCAAAACGCCGGATTATCCCGGGCAGGTGTGCCGCCGGAGTATATCTGTGCTATATCCCCCAAAAGAACCTTTTTCACCCCACACCCCCGGGATTTTGCTCTCCGATTACCCGTTCGATTCGCTTCACATCCTTGTCAAAATCGGATTCGAAGCTGCGATCCTGAACAATGCGGAATTTTTCGAATTCACTTTCGGCGTAGTCTTTGGCCGCGAGGGCGCTGAGGGTTCCAGCATCCTGCAGAATCTCACGCTCATCAAATTCGAGGAAAGCATCGAGTCGTTTGGCCCAGTCCTCCATGGTCATGGGAATTTTTCGGCGGGCGCGGTCTTCGGCGAGTTCGAGATAGGCGTTCACCAGGCGTCCCAAGGATTCGATTTCCTCCTTGTTGAGGTAGTTTTTGGCCACGGCCACGTCGGGTTTGAGGATTTTACCCTCTGGCCCTTTCTTCCATGTGGTGAGTCCCATGTTCGGCTGCCCCGCGTCCGCCCGGGCCCGGATCAGCTCTGCGGCGGTATGTCCGTGAATCGCGAAATGCAGTTTGTTCTGCACGGTGGCAAAAAATTCGCGGGTGGTGGGCGCCTGGGCATTGTAGTCCACGGCGGTGGCGTAGATGTCGGTGATTTTTTGATAAAACCGCCGCTCACTGAGGCGGATTTCCCGGATTTCCTCCAACAGCCGCTCAAAATAATCCTCGCCCAGAAACGCCCCGTTCTCCATGCGCTCTTTATCCAGCACATAGCCCTTGATCGCATACTCGCGCAACACGTGGGTGGCCCACTGTCGGAATTGCGTGGCCCGCACAGAATTTACCCGGTAGCCTACGGAGATAATGGCATCCAAATTGTAAAATCCGGTTTGATAGTTTTTGCCGTCGGCGGCAGTTATTCGAAATTTTCGAATAACTGAACACTCTGTCAGCTCGCCACTTACAAAGATTTGCTTCAAATGGTGGTTGATGGTGGACACACCCACATCCAACAAAGCCGCCATCATTTTCTGTGTCAGCCAGATGGTTTCTTCCTCATACCGCACCTCGATCCCCTCCCCTCCCTCCTGAGCGGTAAAGATCAAAAACTCGGCGGTGCTGTTGCGGATACGCAACGGTTTTGGATCGTCTCCACTCATTTTCCGCCTCCTTCACCCGCGTCCGTGTCCGTCCGTGCCCGTCCGTGTCCCCCCGTGTCCCCACCGCCATCCCGCAGCAACCCCGCCAGCCGTCGCTTCATTTCCTTCCGAATCTCCACCAATTCCGCCTCCAACGCATCGATTTCGGCCTGAACCGCATCCACATCGATGGGCTCCTCTTCCTCGAAGGTGTCCACATACCGCGGAATATTCAGATTGAAGTCGTTTTCCCGAATCTCGTTCACCTCTGCCACATGGGCGTATTTTTCCACGTCCTTACGGGCGCGGACGGTCGCCACAATTCGGTCCAAGTGCTCTTCATTGAGCAAATTCTGGTTTTTGCCGGCCACAAATTCCTTGCTGGCGTCCACGAAGATCACATCCTCACAGTCGGCGCGGTCCCCGCCCTTTTCGCGGCGGCGGTCAAAGAGCAGAATGGCCACCGGAATGGAGGTGGTCGGGAAGAGGTTGCCGGGCAGTCCCACCACCGCGTCCAGCAAATTTTCCTCGATCAGGGCCTGGCGGATACGACCCTCTTTCGCCCCCCGGAACAGCACCCCGTGCGGCACCACCACCGCCACCCGCCCTTTTTGCTCGAGGGCGGATTCGATCATATGGCTGATAAAAGCCCAGTCGCCCTTGGATTTCGGGGGAACGCCGCGCCAGAAGCGGTTGAAGCGGTCGCTTTCCGCCTCTTCCGCCCCCCACTTGTCCAGCGAAAAGGGCGGATTGGCCACCACCACGTCGAAGCGCATCAGTTGATCCCGCTCCACCAGGGCGGGGCTGGTAAGGGTGTTGCACCATTCGATGCGGGCGCCGTCCGCCCCGTGCAAAAACATGTTCATGCGGGCCAGGGCCCAGGTGCTGCCGTTCACCTCCATGCCGAAAAGGGCGAAATTCCGGTCCCCCACCTCCCGCGCGGCCTCGATCAGCAGTCCGCCCGAGCCGCAGGCCGGATCGCAAATGCGCATCCCCGATATCGGCGCGGCCAGCTTGGCCACCAGTTCCGATACCTTGTGCGGGGTGTAAAACTCCCCGGCTTTTTTGCCGGAATCGGAGGCAAAACGTTCGATCAGATAAATGTAGGTGTTGCCGATCACGTCCTCGGACACCCGGCTGGGGCGCAAATCCAATTGCGGTTTGTGGAAATCCTCCAGGAGCATTTTCAGGCGGCGGTTCCGGTCCTTGGGCTTGCCGAGGTTGGCCTCGCTGTTGAAATTGATGTTGCGGAACACCCCGTCCAGCTTCACTTTATTGGCTTCCTCGATCTCCACCAGCACGATATTGATCAATTCGCCGATGTTCGGCTGGGCCCGGCGTTCGTACAGCTCGTAAAAATCTCCCAGAAAGGCATCGGTGATCTTCCCGGTCTCCGGATCCTTGAGTTCCACCTTGGGCAGCAAAAAGCGTTCGCGCTCCAGTTTGCGGCGGATGCGCAGATCGTCGTCCCCATACTGCTTTTTGTATTCCGCGTAATGATCCCGCCACACATCGGAGATGTACTTCAGAAAAAGCATCACCAGAATATAGTCCTTGTACTGGGCCGGATCCACCGCCCCGCGAAAGGTATCGCAGGCCGCCCAGGCCGCATTGTGCACATCTTTTTGACTGATTCGTTCGTTCATATCGTTTTCCAGTTCGCCAGACCCACCGCTAGTGTCATGTCATGCGTGAAACGTTGTATGTGACCGTGAGATTCCGAGTGGATTTGTGCCTCAAAAAAGATAAGGCGATGCATCGCATCGTTGTTCTTTTTTGGGGTG
>JAFIGC010000101.1 GCA_020831635.1 Verrucomicrobiota bacterium
TGGAAATTCCGGCATACACCCTTCCCGAAGCGGATCAGGGACACGGCGGCGCCATCCGCGATTTTCTGCAATCCCTCGCCGAAGGCAAAGCCCCCGCCACCCCCGCTTCCGACAACATTCACAGCCTCGCCATGGTCCACGCCGCCATCGAAAGCGCCGAAAGCGGAAAAAAAGTTTACATCAACCAAACAACCCACAACTAAAAACCAGCAACCCACAACCGGCAACTGGCAACCAAAAACCCATGAACACACACGAAAACCATCAAGACATCCGCATCGGCACCCTGGTCAACGGCTCCCCCACGAGCGACAACTATATCCGTCAAATCCTGCCCCACGGCTTTGAGTCCTTCAGCATCACCTTTTGGGAGACGTTGGGCGAAACCCAATTGGGTCCCCTGGCTGAGAAAGTGTTACCAGTGGTGCGTGACGGCGGGGCGGTGATTTCCAGCCTCGGCGTTTTCGGCAATCCCCTCGAAGACGATGAAAAAGCGGGGATCACCCGCAAGGCCTGGGAAAGCGCGATCATGCACGCCAAGGATTTCGGATGCGACATCGTCGCCGGCTTCACCGGACGTCTGCGGGGCAAACCCATCCACGCCTCCATTCCCCGTTTCAAAGAAGTCTTTCTGCCCCTCACCGAACTCGCGGGAGAGCACGGGGTGCGCATCGCCTTTGAAAACTGCGACATGGGCGGCACCTGGCAAAGCGGTGACTGGAATATCGCCCACAATCCCGCCGCCTGGGAAATGATGTTCGAAGCCATCCCCCTGCCCAACATCGGATTGGAGTGGGAACCCTGCCATCAACTCGTTAGTCTGATCGATCCCATGCCCCAGCTCGACGAGTGGATGGACCGCATCTTTCACGTGCACGGCAAAGACGCCACCATCCATTGGGACCGAATCCGCAAATACGGCATCCACAGTTCCGTGCACGAGGACATCGCCCTGCCCAAAGTGGCCCAGGCCGTCAAACCCTTCGCCTACCACCGCAGTCCCGGATTTGGCGACAGCGACTGGACCGCCATCATCTCCCGGCTCCGCCAAGGCGGTTTCCGCGGCAGCATCGACATCGAAGGCTGGCACGATCCCGTGTATCGCGGCGATTTGGAAATGACCGGACAGGTTCACGCCCTCAACCATCTCAAAGCCTGCCGCGGCGGGCCTTTTGTTCCGAATCCGGTGTAATCAAACCTACAATCCCTGAAAACGAAACGGTGCCGAGGGTTCGAATTCTTCGGTGACATCGCCGCCGCGGATTTGACCCTCGGAAAGCTTCAGGACCCGTGCCCCCGACCCTTCCCGAAAGTCGATCTGCCGCAGGTTGACCCAAACGATGGCGGGGCTCAAGGCGGTTTCAAAAAAGTAGCGGAGTCGTTTTTGATCGGCCACCACCCGCCAGCGGGTGGTGGAGAGGTTGGGATGGCCTTCGATGGAGATGCCATAGGGCACGGAGACATTGCGGATGACGCTGAACACGGCGGCGACGGAGATGACGGGGTCGTCGGTCTGGGTGACGTGGCGGATATAGTGGTGGGCGCGCACAAAGCGGTCGGAGGAGCGGTTGGTCCCGGGGAGAAAGGAATTGGCGGGAACGTCCTGCCAATATTTTTGATTGGCGAGTTGCTCCTCGTACACCGGGTCGTTGGTCATGACGATGTAGGAGGGATCGTGATGAATCACCAGCTTGCCGTCGATGTATTCGAAGATGGCGTTGTCCCCGGATGAATCGGAGAGGGAAAGGTGGACGGTGGTGAATTTGTCCGTACCGGGAATAAAATCGGTCACCACCGCGAATTCCTCTTTTTCGAACGCGGCCACGGCCTCGGCCACGGTGGCAAAGTTGTCCAGCGCATATTGGGCCCACAGGGAAATGGCGATCCCAGGCGTGTCCCCGCCTTTTTCAAAAGGCGGATATTCGGATACCGCCAACCAGAGCAAATTGGCGACCAGCCCTTTTTCGTTCATGCCGTCGGTAGTGGCAATCTCCCAGGAGCTGGCAATCACACTGCCATATTTGGAGGTCCATTCCACCGAATTCGGTCCCACCTCGCCGTTGCGTTCCATGCCCCGGGGAAAAATCCAAAGGTTGGCCGGAATCTCCATGGAAAAATCCATGGTGCGTCCAGTGAGAATATTTTGCTCCGGACCCTTGTACACCACCCGGGTGCAGGGACGGGCGACGGTGGGAAGTACCACCGGAAGCATGAACAGGAAGACGGAAAGGAAATGAATTGGGCGCATGGTTTTCTCCAAGTGAAGTTGCTTTTGAAAAAATATGCACTTTTTGGTTTGCGTCAAGGGGACAACGGAATTTCGACATAATGGACGGTGGGGGTTCCGGGACGGAAATGCAGGATCTCCAAGACCAAGTAGGAAATTTCGGCGTCTTGAACATCAAACGTCCGGGTCTGCGTTCCGATGGAAAGGTAGCCGCTGACTTCCGAAGAAGATCCCCGCACGACTTGTCCGGAATAGCGGCGCCCGCTGCGCACGTCCAAGAGGGTGACCCGGTGATGGCCCGTACGGTCCCGCTCCCAAGCGGAAATCCCGAAATGCTGCAGTTGGACCTGAAGCTTGTTCCCTTCCCTTTCGGCTCGAAAAATGTCTTTGAGGAGATACCGTCTTCCCTGGTCCGCGAATCTTGCCCCGGCTTGCAGCGGAACCCGGGTGGTGTCCACCAGGTCCATGGGCGTGCGTTCAATCCAGCTTTTCAGCGTACCGCTCTCTTCCCGAGCCACCCGTGGGGGCACGTTTCGCGACAAAGAGAGGACATGGCTTGGGTTTTCATTCAGCACCAAGGGGTTGTGGAATATATGCGCATCCTCTGGCGGGGTCAGGCGCAGTCCCCCGGGGGAGACGGAATGAAGGGTCCGCAGACTGAGCGCCGCCGGTTCGGGGGTATCCGACGGAAACAGTTCGGGGTGCAAACGCACTTGAAAATGATACACATTTCTCGATGAAAAAAGACCTGATCGGTTCACTTGCGCCTGCGGATGCAGGAGGTTCGATTCCTCCACGGTAGGAGGAAGGCGCGGCGGCGCCTGGAGCAGATACGCCGGGCGGAGCAAGATCATCAAAAGGAGCATTCTTAGCCAGCCATACCGCACGGGACGGGGCAAGCGGTAGCGTTGCCAAATCCAATATACGACCAAAGCGCCCCAGGAAAGGATGAGGACCGCGCGCAATGGAAATCCCATGGGAAAAATCTGATACCCCCCTCTGGCCAACCCATCAAATACCCGGTTCACAAGGGCGATATTCAGCAACAGGCTGAGGAGAAAAGGGATGCCCAGCACGATGGCAACGGCTTCCCGGTCGTTTCTGCCCCCTAGCATGGCCAGAAATACGAGGCCGGCGGCGGCAAAGTGAAAAATCAATTGGATCAACAAGGACATCGGCGGAAGCCGTCCGCTGTTGAGCAGCAGGAGTTCCAATGCGATCACCGCAGCCAACGGCAAGAGCAGTCGGCTGACGATCAACCAGAGTTTTTCCAACAGCAGTTGCCCGGGAGAAAAGGGGCGTCCCCGCCAGTAGGCTCGAACATCGGCGGGATTCTCCTTGTCGAGAATCCTCAGGCAACAGAGAAAAAGGAGGATGATCCTGGCTATGATCAAGAAGGGCAACGTATATCGCAGAAAGGTCCAGTACCGAGGGGACCAGGCCAAAGGGGTCAGCATCGGCAAAAACAGGATCGCGGGCAGAGGGAGCAGCATCCACCAGATCCGGAACAGGGAGCGAAACTGTTGGCTGTCGCTCCGCAACATCAGCGAAAAAGTGTTCATCGGCGTTCTCCTTCATGGTTTTCCGGCAACAGGCGCACATCGTCCACGGTGACTTCCACGTGCAGACTGCCCTCATACACCGGGGTGATGAATACGATTTCGGTATGGGCCGGGTCGGGTTGCGGGTCGTCGATATTGGACGAGATGTTTCGGACATTAAAAACCTGTTCCTCTAAACGGTTGCCGAAACCTGGAATTATGGTTCCATCCGATCCCTCCATCCCTCTTGCCTGATGCAAAATTCTGTCGGTACGGGTGTCCACGGCCAAGATACGCAAATAATTGCTCCATTGCGATCCAATCGGCTGACGAATGCTTTGTTTTTGCCCCAACAATTCCAATTCATAGCTGAACTCATCTTCTTTGTCGAAGTTCGTGTTGTAGGAACGTATACGCTTCCCGCCTTGAAGCCGATGCGTTTCGGGACCTTCAGGAAAACCAAAGCGTTGGATCAATTCAAAACGATACAAGTCCAGCCGGATAACCGCCCGGAGTTGACCTTTTTGGCGACCAAACTTTTCGTAGGTTTCCATATCTGTCGCGAAGAGCACTGACCGGGTAACCTGTGAAACGGTTTGATCAGAAACATGTTGATCGGAAAGCAATCTCTTTAAATGGGATTCTGGAACTCTTGGAGAAGACATACGACTGGAAAATATTCTTTCTTTTATATCCTGATCGTCAAATGCGGCTGTGATGACATCCCCATCGGACGAAATCCATTCACTATCCATCACCCGCGCCGACACACCGATGCCAGTCGGCAGGCCTTGAATTTCAATATCTCCCTGAAAATACCAGTTTTCCCCTGGTTCCCCCCCTTTTCGAGGTAGCGAATCCGTGTACGTACTGGTGCCCCTGTCTTCTCTTCGAACCACATAATATTGATGGCGTGGCGTGATACGAACCAACAAATTTTCCGTCAATACTTCAGGACGGTAAGGAGGATGTCCATAATCAAAAGGGTCGGCTTTAAAATTCAAAGCCAGCACAAAAAACGACAGCAGAAATAGCGCGAATAATTTCCTCCTGTCGGAGGTTTCCGTGGTTTTTACAAGATCGACCTGATGCCAGTCGTATAGGAGCAGTGCCGAGATCAATGTGGTGATCCCGGTTGTCCACCAGAAGGACGCCCAGTCAGGGTCTTGGACATGGAGGGTCAAGCTGACAAGATTTGCCAGACCAAAAACGAGGAGTCCCACGCCGACCCAGATCAAAAACCAGAAGCAGGCATCGGCCAGCGTTTTCCGACGGTTTCCCAATGCCGCGGCAAACAACGCCAACGGAAGCAGACGGACGAAAACAAGTTGGGCGCTTACCAGAAAGGATGCAAACTCAAGCGACACCCAGGCGCTGAAAATCAGATAACAAACCAGGGCCGGAAACAGAATGCCGAGAAAAAGCACCGTAATCCGTGCCAAGGTAATCCTTTGCGTCGACACCGGACGCAACCGCAGCGGATTCTCCGGATCCGCCGGGCTTTGGCCCGTGGTCAGCATCAGACTCAAACCCACCAGCCAGGGGAAATAAACCACATGCCCCAATTCCATCCATTTGTTGCTTGCGTCGCTTCCCACGCGGTCAAAGGCCTGAACCAGCAGAAACACTTGCAAGCCGCTCCACATCATCAGCCAAATCCGCATTCTCCGGACTTCAAACGCAAGCAGGTGGAGAAAATCTTTCATCGGCCTTCCTCCGTTTTGTCTTCCGGCAACAGACGCACATCGTCCACGGTGACTTCCACGTGTAGACTGCCTTTGTATACCGGGGTGATGAACACGAGTTCGAGCTCCTTTTCATGGGTGTCGTCGGCACGATAATGAACGTGTCCCAATACCTTTTGAATCGGGTTCCGGCTGAAACCAGGTATCCAGTTTCCTCTGTTGGATGTTCCCCCTCCTAGATTTTGTAAAACCATGTTTCTACGAGTGTCCACGACTTTGATTTGCAGTGAACTTTCGAATCCAGTTCCCACAGGCTGTCGCATCCTGTTATGCAGGGTTAGGAGATCAAATTCGAAGGATATCGACCGAGGCTGCGAGTTGTTGGAAAAATACGAAAGTATTCTCCGACCTCCCGGCAAACGATTTTCGGTGGGTCCCTCTTGAACCGGAAAACGACGGATCAACTCAAAATCATAAAGATCAAGCCGGACCCGCATTCTCATGCTCCCCGGCTGCTGACCGAATTTTTCATCGTCACCATATTCGGACGAAAAAAGGCGGGTCGAGGCAAACTGTACCTCTTCCTCTTCTTCAGGGGAAACGTCCCATAAAAGTCTCCGCAGCTGTGCTTCGGTAATCTCGGGAGGTGACATCCGACCCGTAGTAGCTCGTCTACTATCGTTTTGTTCAACAACCAAGGATGCAAGGTTTTGACGATCCACGGAAGTCCACTCGATTTCTTCCACTTGGGCCATCAGGCCAATCCCGGGAGGCAGACCGCGAACCTCCAATTTCCCGAAAAAAAACCACAGTTCGTTTGCTGTTACCTCTGATGTGGGTCTTAAACGGCTGTAAATGATGTGTCCATCGTTTTCTTGCTTGGGAGGATAAAGAAAACGTATCTGATTTGGCTGGATGCGGATATCCAATTCTTCCGCCTGCACCGACAAGGTGTGTGCCACATGTCCATAACCATCCGCACTTGGTTGGAAGGTCACCCCAAAGTATAGGAAAATGAGCAAACAGATGACGGACAATCTCTTCAAGAAAACGGAAGGTTTGATGATTCCCCGGTCCACTTGACACCAGTCCAAGATAAACAGAGCGCTGGCCATGACGAGAAACAGGCTGTTCCAAACGAAAGACGCCAAAGCCGCGTCTTCCACGTAAAAGGTCATCCGAAGCCAATATGCCAAGCCGAATAAGAGAAGCCCCACGACCCCAAGGAGAACAAAACCAAACACGGCATCGGCCAAGGAGTTATGGCGGTTTCCGAGGGCGGCGGCCAACAAGGCCAGGGGCAGCAAACGGACGAAAATGAATTGGGCCCCCACCAAAAGCGTTTCAAATTCGAGCGAAATCCAAGCGATGAAAATCAGGTAGGCGCACAGGGCCGGGAGCAGTATGCCCAGAAAAACGACCCCAATGCGTGCCTGCGTGATCTTTTGCGCACGAATCGGCGACAAGCGCAACAGACTGTCCGGATGAGTCGGACATTGACCGCTGGTGAGCATCAGGCTCAAGCCGACCAACCATGGAAAATAAAGAAGCTGCAGGATGTCCCACCAAGGGTGATTGGAATGCCCATCCAGACGATCAAAAGCTTGATACAATAGATAAAACTGTAGCAAGGTCCAAAGAATGAGCGGGATCCGCATTCTCCGGACTTCAAACGCAAATAGATGAAGAAAGTCTTTCATCCTCTCTCCCGTTTTTTGGCTTTGGCCCGCACCACGAAGATTTCCCGCAGAGAGAGGGGGCGGGCCTCCAGGGTTTTCACTTTCCCGAGGGTGGCCAGCTTTTCGCGGCAGCGTTGGGGATCGTAGTCGGGATCCACGAAACCGGCCACCGAACCTTCCACCTGCCAGTTGAAAATTCCGTTTGCCGGCGGGGCGGAGGGGGGTGTCTCAAAGCGGACGGTGACCTGTTGGTGCGCCTGCATCAGTTCCTCCACGTCCCCTTCCAGCAACAGTTGGCCGGCGTGCAGAATGCCGACGCGGTCGGAAAGTCGTTCGGTCTCCTCCACGTCGTGCGAGGCCAGTATCACGGTCCAGTCCGCCTCGCCGGTCAATTCCAGCAGTCCGGTGGACAATTCCTCGCGCACCACCGGGTCCAAGCCGGAAAAAGGTTCGTCGAGAATCAGCAACCGCGGACGATAGGCCATGTTGGACAGAAGGCGAACCTTCATTTTTTCGCCCCGGCTCATGTGTTTCAGGTTCCGGGTGACAGGAATGTCGAGGGTCTCCAGCAGTTTCGCTTCAAAGTCCCGATCCCAGTCCGGATACAAGGGCCGAAGAAAGTCGAGAAATTCACGGGCGTTCAGCCAGTGGGGCAGACGGCGGTCTTCCGACACATAGCCGATTCGTTTGAAATCCTCCGCGCAAAGCGTCCGGCTGTCCTTGCCCAGCACCCGGGCTTCGCCCGCCGTGGGTTGCAAGAGATTCACGAGAATGGAGAGGCCCGTCGATTTCCCGGCGCCATTGCTGCCCAACAGGGCAAACACCGAGTGCCGGGGAATGGAAAGGCTCACATGGTCCAGGGCGGTGACCCCGGGGAACCGCTTGACAAGCTCGTTCAGTTCTACCGCTGTTTCAGTCTTCGCTGTTTCTGTCATGGTCTTCCTCTGGATTCAGGTTTTGAGAAATTTCATCCATCAAGGCCCGGATCCGTTCCGAGTCCATCCCCAGCAAACGGGCCTCAATCAGCGCGACCTCCAACTGTTCGCGCAACCGTTGCTCTTTTTCCGCCACATGGGTATGACGCGGATTCGCCACCCGCGCCCCGATTCCCGGCTCGATCTCCAGCACCCCCTCCTGGGTCAGCGCGGCCACGATTTTCTGGGCCGTATTGGGGTTGATCCGCAAATCTTTCCCCAAACTGCGCACCGAAGGAAAGGCGTCACCGGGACGCAGGACGCCCTTGGCGACGGCGCGTTTGACCGCAAACACCACCTGCTCGGACACCGGTCTGCCGGGACGTAACTGGATATCGAAGGGAATCATTAACTGTACTATTACGACTAGTACAGCTACATGCAAGATGTTTTTTAGAAAAAGGAGCGCGGACACTCCTGTCCGCTTATTCCGGCATAAATTTTCGGGCAGTTCTCAAAACAGGAATGATATGCGGACAGGAGTGTTCGCGCTCCGTTTAAAAAATCATCAAAACAGCATCCCGACCCTGTAGGGGTCGAATACCTCGGAAGGGTGCTTGCCACCCGAAGCAAACCCTGGCCCTGCGGGTGCAAGCACCCTTGTATCCTATCCGACCCCTGCCGGGGTCGTTTTTTCCTTGATCATTGATTCCCCGGGTCTGGCGACCCGCGGCTAAGCTACTTGATCCCTTCGGGGTCAGGGTAAGGGGAGGCCCCTTTCACAGGATTTCCCCATAAAATCCTGATTCATATTGTGAAAAATGAAAAACTCGTGTCCAGAACGATTTGTGTGTAAAGAGCAGGGCAAGCACGGGGGCGGCGTCGGATATGTGTGCACGTTTCTCGCGCAAAGTCGTCGCTCCCCTCCAACAAGCGGAGGGGCGGCGGGGGATCTGCATTTCCCTCTGCGCTCTCCGCGTCCTCCTGTTCGAAAAATAACCTGTGGATTGGGGCGGAAGAAATGCAACCTCCTCTCATCGCGCTCTGTGGATTTTCCACTTTTCCGAGTGTCGGAAGCCTTGCGAAATTTCTTTCCGACGCTCGGAAAGCGGGAAGAAGTGCGGACAAGAGTGTCCGCGCTCCTTTTTACGAAATCGAATACCCGGCGGCCAGGGATGCGGCCGCATAACGATTCTCCAGTTGGAGTTTGTTGAGTATGTTTTCGAGATGTTTGCCCACGGTTCGGTGGCTGATTCCGAGGATCTTGCCGATCTCGCGGTTGGTTTTGCCTTCTCCCAACCATCGGAACACTTCCCGTTCCCGGGGGGTCAGATCCAGGGTTTCCGCGGCGGAAGGGGGGGATTTGGGGCGGGCGTGTTTGGCGAGCCGCTTTTTGCATCCCTCCAATCGGCTGAGATGTTGATATTGGTTGCCCACAAAGGGCGCCACCGCGTTGAGGATGTGTTTTTCGTGTTCGGTGAAATCACGCGTACAGCGGTTGCAGTTGAACACAAAGAGGACGTTTTTTCCCAGGGAATGCAGGGCGAGCATGCTGTATCGATAGTTCAGCCAGGCGAGGGTGGTTTCCCAGAATTCCGTGGCAATCCATTCCCGGGTGGGCATCAGGTCGCTGACCCGCACGGCCGCATGGCTGCCGGTGTCCAAAAAATGGCGGCTGATGGGATGTTCCCGCGCGTGCTCGGAATAGTAGGCATACTGCGCATCCGAAAATTCCGGCTCATTATACCCCTCCACCCGAACCGCACTCATGTCGGGACGATATCGGTGTATGGTAAAATGCAGGTTTTCACAGGGAATCAAGGCCTGCATGCCGTCGTGGGCTTTTTTGAAAAAGCGGGTGAAGGTGGTCACCTCGGCCATTTCCCGGAGAAATCCCATCACCCGCTCCATGTCGCGCCGCCGCATGGCGGCGAGCGTCCGGGTGTAAGGGGCGTTTGGGTCTGGCGGCATGGGAAGTGGGGATTTGAAAGTGGAACCGGACAATGCGCGAATCATCCGATGAAATGGGCGAAGATCTTTACGGTAAAGCACGTATGTACAATTTCCAGAATTTTTGCGAGCATAATAGTCATGAAGTATCTTTATGTCTTTTTCGCATTGTCCGTAAGTTGTTTGTCCGCCCAAACGGTGACCGTGGATCCCGATGCGCCCGATGGAATGCCCAATTCGTTGCGGGATGTTCTGAACCAAATGTGGGGCGGTCACCTCGAGGCGGATACGATTCTGATTCCCAACGGCGCCACGGTCACGCTGGAGCACTACAATGGACATTATGGTCCCTCCATCACCCCCACGGATAATGAATTGGGGATGACGTTGGACCAGCCGCTGACCATTCGCACCGTCGATCCGCACGGCGAACGGGCCACCATTCGTTCCGCCGAACCGTTCCGTCATTTCACCTTGCTGGCGGGCGAGTTAACGCTCGTCAATCTGCGCTTCGAGGACGGCTTCACCCAAAACAGCGGCTGGGGCACCGATGCGGCTTGGGGCGGGTCCATTTTCGCGGATGCGAACACGACCCTGCATGTGGTGCGTTGCGTGTTTGCCAACAATATTGCCCGGGGACGAAACGGCATGGACGAGGTGAAAAATTTAGAGGACCAAAAGGGAAATCCCGCCCACGGCGGCGCCATCGCTTCGCTGGGCGAGGTCCACGTGACGGACTCCATATTTTTCGGCAACATCGCCCACGGGGGACGGGGCGGCAAGGGAAGCAATGACAGCATGAATCCCGGTGGAGTCAGTCAACAGTCCCACCCCGGCGGACGCGGCGGGCACGCCCGGGGCGGGGCGATCCATGTGCAGGGAGGTTCGCTGGCGCTGGAGCGCACCACCTTCGGGACATTCGAAGCGAATGGGAATGCCGTCTTCGGCGGAACCGGCGGCACGGGCGGGAATGAAGGCTTTGAAGGCATTCCCGGGTTTCATGTCACGATCACCTCCGGCAATGGCGGCTCCGGCGGGGATGCCTGGGGCGGGGCCGTGTATATCGGCGCCGATGCGGAGGTGGAAACGCTGAACAGCACCTTTGTCGAGAACATGGCCGTGCTGGGCGATCCGGGCGCGCCGGGGGAGCACGGTGACCACCCCGGCAACCCCGGATACCCCGGCTCGGCATGGGGCGGCGCCGTGGCCGCGCGGGGCGGTGAACATTCCTTTCTCTTTACCACGATCTATCGGAACCAAGCCACCAACAATGGCGGAGGATTCCACCGGTACGGCGGAGAACTGCATCTCCGCAACACGGTAATCACCAACAATGAAATCAGCGTGGGGCAGGCCGCGGATTTTCATAATGCCGACGGGGCGATACACACCTTCTCCCACAACTTTGTGCAAAACACACAGGGATTCAACGAACCGGACGGCGCGGAAGGCAATGTGCTGGGCTCCGGGGATCATGGCATGGTCGAGGAACTCCGGATTGATTACGGCGCCCATGTTCCCACGTTGGTGCGCACCTCCGCCGGCGGCCTCGCCAATGCGGGGGATCCCTCCGAAATCGGATATCCCGACACCGATGCACGGAACTTGCCGCGCGTGTTCATGGGTCGTGCCGACATCGGGGCCACCGAATTGCATACCCACACGCTGTCCATCGACGGCCCCTTCACGATTTCCCTCGGGGAGGCCTTTCAAACGGAACCGACCGTGACCCCGCTCATTGACGGCATCCTGATGTCCGGCGCCTTCTATCTGGATGTGTTGGAGGACGGCGATGAAGTGGGACCTTTCGGTGTGGACGAAGGAGTCGGCCCGATTTCCTGGTCGCAACTGGAGTCCATGGGCGTTTCCAACCGGGAAACGGTGCCGATTCGCATCCGGGCCGAAGTGGGAGGCGTTTCGCAGCAGGCCTCCAGCACCCTCACGATTCAAAACACGGCCCCGCACTGGGCGGATTCCTCCAATGTCTTCCTGGGCTCCGCCGAAAAGCAAATGGATCACCCCGGCTTGTGGATGGAATTGGTGTTGATCAACGGCCAGGGATTTCACCACACCGAACCGGTTTCGGTGGCCGTCAGCGGCGTCAATGCCGAACACCTGCAATACCGTTTGGAGCACGACAGCGAATGGCTGCCGCTTTCCCAGAATATTTCCGAGGAAAACGCGCTCCTGCTGGCCCCCGAAAGCCGCATTCGCCTCCAGCCGCCCGACGAATTTTTCAACGGGGAATTCCACGAAGCGGTGGAACTCCGCCTCTGGGAAACCACCCAAGACCTTTCCCCCGGGGATCAGGTCGATATGAGCGACAATGGCGGATCCACCCCCTTCAGCGCGGATGTCCGCATGATGGACATTATCGTCTATCCCGTGAATGACGCCCCGGAAGCCACCGAAGACGCCGTGGACATGCCCGACATGTACGAAAAAGAGTCCGGTCCCGAGAATGTGACCGTGGAAAGTTTGTTTGCCCCCGTCTTTTTTGACGTGGACGGGGACGACTTTTCGGGCGTGGCCGTCCGCGGACTGTCGAGCAGCGGCGTGGACGGCAGCTGGCAGTACCGCCTGCCGGGGGAATCCCAATGGCGTTCGATCGGATTTTTGTCGGATCAACATGCCTTGCTGCTGCCGCCGGAAACCCGTATCCGCTTTTCCCACGGCGGCGGCACCGATTATGGTCAGGCGCCCCCGCTTTCGGTACGGCTGTATGACGGCAGTACCGAAGTGGACACCGCCCCGGATTTTTTGGATCTCAGAGATCTGATCGGAGGTCAAGAGCCCTTTTCCGAGGATACGGTGGAATTGCGGCAAACCGTAATCGGCGTCATTGACGATCCCCCCACCGCCCTGCTTCTCGACAACAACAGCGTGGCGGAATCCACCCCCGGCGCGCTGGTCGGTACGATGTCCACCGAGGATCCCGACAACGACCTGGGGGATACCCACAGCTACAGCATCGTCGATGATTTGAGCGGGCTGTTCGTCATCGCCAACGACAACGAATTGCGGGTGCACCCCGACCGGGCCGCCGATTATGAAATCAGAGACAGCCATACCCTGACCATGCGCACCACCGATTCGGTGGGCCTGTATCTGGATGAAACCTTCACCATCCAGATACAAAACCGCAACGATCCCCCCGCGTTCCTCACCCAAGCCCTCCTCTTCGACGGCAGCAACGAAGTCAGCCTCCCGGGCAACCAAGTGACCAACTCCTTCACCCTGGAGGCCTGGATCCGCGTCGATGAATACCGAGATTGGGCCCGCATCATCCGCTTTTCCAACGGACAGGCCAACGACAATCTGATTCTGAGCTTTGACAGCACCGGCCGACGCCTAATGCTACAAACCTTTCGCGACGGCACCAGCACCACCGTCAGTTCCGAAATCGACGTTCCCCTGAACCGCTGGATACACGTGGCCGGGGTCAATCACGGCAGCGGCACCCACACGGCGGCCGTGTACATCAACGGCATCCGCGTCGGTTTCGCGGACAACCAGCATGCCGCCGCCGGCGTGCACCGCTCCGACAACGCCCTCGCCTCCAGCACCTTCAGTAATCCCCGCTTCAAGGGCATCATCGGCCAGGCCCGGCTTTGGGACACCTGGGTGGATCAGGACGGGGTCATCGCCCGCATGAACACCCCCGGCGATGCCGGCGATTTGGGAACGCCCCGCTTTCAGCTCTTCGACGAAAACGGCGAACTCAACGGGACCCCTTCCGGAGATCCGGAGAGGATCGGCATCCGGGACATCGTGCCCATGGAAGAAGGGTTCATCGAATTGACCGGGCTGGATTTTTACGACCCCGAGGCGACCCCCGACGATCTTTTAGAGTTGACGGTGCATACCACTCAGGGGGTTCTCGGCGGATTCGGAGGAGGGCAGATCAACATCAACGGAAATGGCTCCGACCAACTGGTCGTCCACGGATCCCGGGAGACGCTGCGCACCCTCTTAACCTCGGGAAACCTGCAGTGGCACCCGCCGGAAAACACCTTGCCCGACACCACCATCAGCCTTGAACTCAACGATCAGGGACACCACGGACCCGGCGGCGAGCAAATCGGCCACGCCGGCTTCACCATTCGAAATCCCGATCTTCCGCTCCCTCCCTACGACCTGCAACTCTCCAGTCAGAGCGTTCCGGAAATGCATCCCGGCGCCGTTGTCGGCTCCTTGACCGTCAGTGATCCGCATCCCGATACCACGCACACCTTCACCCTCCTGGCGCAAAGTCAGGACGTCTTCGAAATTCAGGGCGATCTCCTCCGGCTCCAAGAGGGCATGTACCTCACCTACGCGGAATCGAGCAGTCATGAAATTCTGGTCTCGGTTGAAAACAACTTGGGATATTCTTCCGAAGCGGAATTTGTCATTCAGGTATTGGAGCAAAACACCCGCCCCGAATGGACCACGGACGGGTTTACGCACACCCTGGACGCCATCCCCCAAAGCGCCGCCGATCCCGCCTATCAATCCGTCGCCAACGCCTTGGAAGCCCACTATTTCGATGCGGACGGAGACCCTTTCCTCTATTACGCCCTCACCGGCAACGCCGCAAGCGCCGCGCAGGGAACCTGGCAGCTTTCCGACGGCACCACCGTACCTGCCGACCTCAGCGACGACAACGCCCTCATCGTCCCCAAGGATCTCGGACTGCGCTTTGTGCCCAACCCCCAATTCACGGGAACACCCGGCGGACTCACCGTCCGCGCCTGGGACGGTTCCACCCTCGGCGACGGCGAAAGTCTCACCAGTCCCACCCCCGGGTCCGCCACCGGAAACATGGGGTTCACCGGGCCCTACTCCGCGGAAACCGGGAGCATTGCCATCGATGAGATTACCGTCTCCATCTTCGCCCCCGTCTATACGCCACTCACCGGGCGCGCCCCGATTTGGGCGCTCGATCCCGGCAATCCCAACGAGGGATGGCATATCGGCTACCATTGGTTCTATGACCAACCGCAGGGCGTCGTCGGGGATCCGGAGACGGGATTTCTCGGAGACAAGGTGTATGGACATGGCCTGACGCACCCGGTTACGGGGTCTGCATGGCATTATTTACGCACGCCCGAGTTGGATGTTCAGGGATATACGAATCTGGAACTCAGCTATAAACGCTGGTTGCAGGTTCGCCCCGAAATCGAAAGCAAAGCCCACATCCGCGTCAGCCTGAACGAAATCCCCGGCCTCCAATCTCCCACCACCACCATCGCCTGGGAGGCGGAAGAGGAGATTCTGGACGAAAGCTGGACGGATATCACCCACGATTTGGAACCCGCCCGGGCCGCCACCGACACGGATGACACTCTCTACGTCAGTTGGTATGGGGGCAATGTCATCGATGGGGGTGTGTACCTTAATATCTCGGACGGGGGATGGAATCTCGATCACATCCGCCTGACCGCCGACAACGCCCAACTGCCCGAATCCCTGGAACCGTTTCTGGAGGATTTGCTGAGTGCCCAAGGCGTTCGCGTCGGGGATCTTGTCGCGCACGTGGCGGAGCGCATTTCCGCGGATGATCAGATTCCCCTGGAAAATCTCGGCCTGGCCTTCGTCAAAATGCGGCGAGGATTGGGCAACTGGCAAGTTCAGATCGAAGGTCAAGATCTTTGGACGAGCTATCTCAGCGAATTGTCTCCTGAGAACGCCTTGCCGCTGGGCCCCGAAATCCGTATCCGGCTGGCCAATCCGCGCCCCTATATCATTCACGATCTCCTTCGCGCCCACCTGTGGGACGGACGCGTGGGCAACGAGGGCGAATTCATCGACATCACCGACAAAACCGGCGCCTTTGAAAGCTTCAGTGAAGATCCGATCCTTTTTGAATACAACTCCTTCGACGCCGACCTGCCTCCCCTGAACCCAAGACCGCTCAACGTTTCCGTTCCCCGCCTCGGAACGGGCCTGACCGCGGGCACCCTGACCGCCGATGAAATGTCCCGCAAAGCCCTGACCTTCACGCTGCTGGACGACCCTCTCGGCAAATTTGAAATCGTCGGGGACCAACTTCGACTCAAACCCGACGTTTCACTGTCCATCGAAGACCCCGACGAAATCCTCCTCAACGTCCGCTACAGCAGTGAAAGCGGTTTGTACACCGACAGTACGGTTACCGTGAATGTGCTCCCGCTCAGTACGGAACCGCTGGCCGGATTCGGACATTTCGTGTCCCTTTTTTCCGAACACCAACAATATCTCCGGGTGGACGGCGGTTTCCCCCTGGGCCAAAGCTTTTCCATCGAACTTTGGGTGCGCAACAATGATCCGGGAAATGACCACCCCCTCCTTTCCCAGGGATATGGGGTCCCCAACGGGTTGCTGCATCTGATCCTCCAGCCCAATGGCAGTGTGCGCTTTGGTTTTTGGGGCAACGACCTCGTCTCTCCCCCTGAAATCGTCCCGAACGAGGTCTGGACCCACCTCGCGTTCACCTACGACCACACCACCGGAGAACGCGTCATTTACCGAAACGGTCGGCCCATCGCCGGCGATATCAGCCCCGACTCCCTCATCATCGGCGGCCTTTCCATGCTCATCGGATATTATTTTGAGTCCTATGCCAATCTCGACCTCGACCAAATCCGCGTTTGGGATTATGCCAGGGACGCGGCAGACATTGCGGAGCACTTTCAGCGCCGCATCACGCCCGGGACCAACGGCCTCCTCGCCCTTTATGATTTTGAAATCAACGTGGACGACTACTCTTTTGATCGAAGCGGACAGGGACGCCACGCGGAAATGATCAACTTTGAAGGCATCCCCTCCATTTCCATACAAAACATGCCCCTGCACCGATCCCTGACAAGTCTCGACTCCCCCACCTTGATTCCGGTCACCGGTCTTTCCCTGACCAATCACGAACTCTCTTTCGTCCTGGTGCAAGAGCCCTCCCACGGAACCGCGGAAATTGTCGGCGACAACATTCACTACACCCCCGACCTGCCGATCACTGAAGCAACCGACAGCTTTTTCTACCAGGTTTTCGCCAACGGTGTGGGCAGCATGATGGCCATTCCCGTGGTAGTTGAACTCATTCCGCCGCCGGAGGATCTCACCCTCGACCCTTCCGGTCTGCTCGAATACTGGCCCGGCGCCCCCGTGGGTCAACTGAATGCCGTTGATCCCTTTGACGGGGACATCACTTTTGAAATCATCGGCCACCATGCGAATCAATTCACCATCGAAGACGGCTTGCTCCGCCTCCGGCCCGACACCTCCTTCGCCCATGCCGACGCCGAAAGCGTTTCCGTTCCCGTACGGGCGGCCACCACCGATGGCGGCGAACGGGACGAAACCTTCGACATTTCCGTGCTGTCCCGGGATCTCTCCCCCCGCGCCGGCTTCGGCATCGCCGGACATTTCCCGGAAAGCGGCGGCGCCCGGCTGCGGGTGGACGACTCCCTCACCCTCCACGGACGTTCCTTCACCGTCGAATTCTGGGCCCGCGACCTCGACCCGGACAATCACACCCCCGTGCTCTCCCAAGGACAGGGCAGTCCCAACCAGGGGCTGCACTTGACCCTGCGCACCGATGCCACCCGCCTCGGCTTTTTCAGCAACGACCTCGACGCCCCGACCATGCCCGCCCACGAATGGCACCACTACGCCTTCAGTTTCGATCACGAAACCCGCGCCCGCCAAATCCACATCAATGGCGAACTCGCCGCCGAGGACACCTCCCCGCAACACCCCGACTTATCCGGGCCCGTCCACATCGCCCGCTTCCTGCAAACCCACGGACATCTCGACCTGGATGAACTCCGCATCTGGGAAGGCGTCCGCGGCACCTCCGAAATCGCCGAACACCTAAACCGCCGCGTGCCCGCCGATCATCCCGACCTGCTGCTGCTGTTGGACTTCGAACACATTCACGGCGATTTCACCGCCGACCGCAGTTCCGCCGGACGCCTCGTGCATCTGGAAAATATCGACGCCGAGACCCTGGCCCAAAGCGACGGGCCGACGCCCAGTTGGCAGATCGAAACCCCCGGCGCCCGGGAACTGCCGCTCAACGGATTCAGCCCGTCGGGCGACGACATCACCTTTATCGAACCCGCCGCCACCACCGGCAGCGTGGAAATCAATGGAAATACCCTCATTTTCGATCCCGGAACGTTGCTCACCACCGATCACGCCGAAATTACCTACCAAGCGGAAGCCAACGGACTCACCGCGGCCCAACCCGGCCGACACGACATCGAACTGCCCTACCTCGAACCCGAATTCGATCCGGCCCCGCTTCCCGAAGGCGTGCCCGGCGCCCTCGCCGGAACCCTGACTCCGGAGCCGGACACCACCTACACGCTCCACAACGACACGAACGAGCTTTTTGAAATCGAGGGAGATCAGCTCCGCCTCAAACCACTGTTACAGGGCGGACGCCATTTCCTCGTGGACACAAACGTCGAACTCCGCGCCGAAGCGCCCAACGGCTTCATCTCCGCCCGCTCCCTCGACTTCAGCTTTGAAGCCAACAATCTCCCGCCCGTGATTCTGCCGCCCGCCTTTCATTTCAGCAGCGGCAACGATGAAATAGACCTGCCCGCCATCCCCGCCGTCACCAACTCCTACACCCTCGAAGCCTGGATCAAACTCGACGAATACGTTCCCTGGTCCCGCATCATCCGCTTCTCCAACGGTCAGGCGAACCACAACCTCATCCTCGGCTTCGAAGGCAGCGGCAAGCGCCTGATGCTCGAAACGTACAACGAGGGCGGCACCCGGGTGGAATCCGATATCGAAATCCCCCTCGGCCAGTGGTTGCACGTCGCCGGAGTCAACTACGGCTCCGCCACCGGCACCGCCGCCCTCTACGTCAACGGCATTCGCGTGGGCTTCGCCGGCGGACAAAACAACGCCGCCAACTACCCCCGCTCCGACAACGCCATCGCCAGTTCAACCTTCAGTGCCGGCAGTCTGCGCGGAACCGTCGGCCAAGCCCGCCTCTACAATACCTGGCTTCCGCAGGAGGACATCATCGCCCTGCGCGACAACTTCCACACCCCCGGGCATCTCGACAATCACAACTTAATCTTCGAACTCTTCCAACTCGACTACAGCTTCACCGGCACCACCGCCGGCAACCCCACCCTCGTCGGCGCCCGACCCTTCGCTGGCGAAACCCGTGATCCCCTCGCCCTCGACCGCCTTCGCTACAACGATCCCGACAGCGGACCCGACGACACCCTCCGCCTCACCGCCGGCGTTCCCGAAGGCACCCTCACCGCCAGCGGCGACGGACTGGGCATCAGCGGCAACGAAACCGACACCGTCGTCATCGAAGGCAGCGGCGCCGACCTCGCCGCCTTCCTACACAACGGCGACCTCGCCTATCATCTCCCCGGATACGGCGGCGTGCAAACCACCGTCACCCTCGTGATCGACGACCTTGGCAACAGCGGACCCGGCGGACCCCAAAGCGGAACCGCCGAAATCCCCCTCCACATCGATCCCCCCGACATTCCCGTCCTCGTCCGGGCAAACGACCACACCCGCGAAGCCGGCGCCCCCAACCCCGACTTCACCTTCACCATCACCGGACTCCCCGACGGCGAAACCTTTGCCGGACTCTTCGGAGAAGAACCCGCCGCCACCACCCCGGCGGACCAACAAAGTCATCCCGGCAACCATCCGATCACCCCCGTCCTCGAAGAACTCGCGGCCAACGGATTTCAACTCCAAGCCGAACCCGGCACGCTCACCATTGTCGCCCCCACGTTGTTTGAAAACTGGAGTCGATACCACTACGGGGAAACCC
The DNA here is from genome assembly GCA_020831635.1 of Verrucomicrobiota bacterium. Taxonomy (GTDB): domain Bacteria; phylum Verrucomicrobiota; class Kiritimatiellia; order SS1-B-03-39; family UBA6053; genus PXAS01. The sequence continues at coordinate 19,778 of JAFIGC010000101.1, forward strand.
TCGACCCCCAACAAGCCGTCAACAACTCCGGCCAGCCTGCCCTCATGGCCTTCGCCACCGGCCTGGACGACGAGACCCTGGAAAACGAACCCCTGTTTTGGTTTGAACTCGCCTACAGGGAAGAAGGCCTGATCGCCTTCAAAGTTCACCATTACCGAAAACCCGGCGACCGGGCCGCCGAGATCACCGTGGAAGGCAGCGAAGATCTGGACACTTGGATCGAAGCCCAAAGCGCACCCGTCACCCAACCCGTGGAAGGAACCGACCTCGAACAAGTCACCCAACAAATCCACTTCCCCGACACCCCCCAACCCCTACACTTCTTCCGCCTCCGGGCCACATCCACCGAAGACGAATAAAAACGGAGCGCGGACACTTCCGCAAGAATAACGGAGCGCGGACACTCCTGTCCGCTTATTACGGAATAAATTTTTTTTGGGGGTTCTCAAAAAAGGAACGGTATGCGGCCCGGTGTGTCA
>JAFIGC010000287.1 GCA_020831635.1 Verrucomicrobiota bacterium
CAACAATAAAGGTCGTAGCGAAAGCTCCGCGTAGCGGAGCTTTCGACTGCACCTTTTGGTTGAACAAGCCCGGCGGATCAGAGAGAGGGTGATCTACTGCGTTTTATGTTTTGGTGTTTCGAGGTGTTTGCCTCTTACCCAGACCATTTGATTATGTGCCGGTTCTATTTTCGGCCCGGATTCTTTCCACATCCGAATTTTCAGGTCGGATTCAATGCTTTCGCAGATCAGATTTTCCTCCAATTTCCCTTGATCGGGAACAGGACACACAAGATCCGCGTGACGTTTTTTTCGTGTAATGAAAACGTCGTCGAACCGGGAGAATTCCGGGGATGAATTTAAGCGCATTTTCGTTTTGGATGTGGTGGATCGAGACCGGATTTCCATCGCGGGTTCAAATACAGAAAGCGTTGCGTCGGGGTGCCGCAGTGGGTGCATTTTGAAACGGCCGGCGCCGGTTCTCCCGGCGGAGCGCCCAGTTCCACGGGACGTCCGGTGTAAAGCGCAATGCGCTCGCGTCGAGATTTTCCCGCGGGATGGCAGAAGCCGTAGTAGCGTATTGAACGAAGACCTCTGGGCAGCACATGCCGCAGATACCGGGTCACGAACTCCGCGCCGGGTATGGTGTCGATTCGCTGTAAATCCTTGTGCGCACGGTCTTTCCACTTGAAACTCACGGTGTCGTTTTGAATGGAGGCGATTCGGCTGTTTCCGATCACCGATCGGCAGACATAGGCCCCGAGATAACGAATGGCGTTGCCCCCGGAACCAAAGGGTTGAAGATCCACGCCCCAGTTCATGTTCCATACCGCAGGGTCCACCGCTTTGAGTTCATCACTCAGAGAGGACGCCGCCAGCAGGTCGCGAAAGCGGGCGCGGAACACGCTTCGCAAAGCCTTTTGCGGGACGAGGAATGCCGGGTTTTTGACCGTGACCACCCGCCCATGTTTATCCGTGCCCGCTCCGGGAACGATGGTATGGATGTGGGGATGGAATCCCATGCGCTGATTCCAGGTGTGCAGAACCATGGTAAAGCCACTTTTGCTCGCCCCCAGCCATTTGGGGTTGGCCAGCACATCGGCAAGCGACCCGGATGCCGCCTTGAAAAACAGATCGTAAACGACCTTGGCTTCACGACTGAAAAACAACCCGCGCAGTTGGGACGGCAAAGTGAAGGTGATCATGAAATAAGGCGCCCCCACCCGCTTGTCCAGTTCGCGTTTTACCCATTTGGCGTTGCCCATGCCGCCGCATTGCGGACAGGACCGGTGATTGCAGGAATGGAAATGAAACGCCTGTTTCCCACAACCCGGGCAGGCGTTGACATGTCCACCCATCTCCGCGGTGCGGCAATGGGTGAGCGCCCAGACCGCCCGCCTTTTGGCGGGGTCCGGAAAGAGGTTCCCTGCCTGAAATTCAGGCAGGAACCGACGCAGAACGTCAATGACGGATGCAGGCACGCCGGGATCAGCGGGGCAGGTCGTTGCAGAGGCTCTCGACCAGCCTCCGGCTGTCCTGATCACTGCGATGGGTCAGATGCAGATAGACCATGGTGGTGTTGATATGGCTGTGTCCGAGCAGTTCCTTGACCATATGCAGGCTGGCTCCGGCTTCCACCAAGTGAGTGGCAAAGGAATGACGAAGGGTGTGCGGACTGGCGTGCGTCAGATGGAGTTCCTTGCGCGCGATGTTCATGAGGCGTTGCAGTGCGGAAACGGTCATGGGCTGGGTGGCTTCAAACATCCGTGTTTTCAAGCCTTCCTGATCGCAGCGACCCCGACCCACGGAGGGGAAAAGCAGGACGGGGTTGCGGTGAAAGGCCCAGTAGCGGCGTAAATCATCCACCATGATCGGGGGAATGGGGACCATCCGGTCTTTGCCGCCTTTTCCGCCGCGCACCCAGAGCTTGCCCGCTTTGCCGTTGATATCGTGCACGGTGAGGCTCAGGCATTCCGACAAGCGCAGCCCGCAGACATAAATCAGTTTTGCCGGGATACGGTAGCGGCGCAGCCGGATATGTTGGAGCAGAGCGATGACCTGTTCGCGGGTGAGCACAGCGGGGAGTTCGTCGTGATCCCGGATCTTGAGCTGATTGAAAATGTCCCAGTATTCCTGTTGGAGCATCTCTTCATAAAACAGGCGAAGAGCGGCGGCGGAGGCGCGCAGGGTTTTGGGCTTCCAGTTGCGTTCTGTTTTCAGGTGCAGGAAGAAGCCGCGGATCTGATCCTCCGAAAGTATGGAGGGATCGCAATCATAATGATCGCCAACCAGGCGGACCTGACGGTAATAGCCTTTACGGGTTGTCGTGGCATCATAACGAAGCGCGAGCAACTCGGCAAACTGCTTCATACAGGGATACCGGTGATCATAGGAAAGCGGGTCGATTTTGCTGCGTCGATCCACATCCGGATGGCGGCGGCCTTTACGCTGAGTGTTGTTTTTGACTTGCCCTTTGGGGCGGCGGCCCTCAGAATGTACTGAGGAGTTGCGGGGGGTGTTGTAGTATGACATAACCCTTACAGTGCCAATCCCCGCAACTCCTGCCGATCTCTATCCACAACCAAATGAAACCACCATCGATTAAACCCTGCCGCGTAGCGGCTTAGTTCAAC
>JAFIGC010000285.1 GCA_020831635.1 Verrucomicrobiota bacterium
TCACGACCTTCCATGCCGCACCCAGAGATCTTGTCCAACACATCATGGGCGTCCCGGAGGGCCGCACGAAAAATATACCTGTGAAAATTTTCTATTATAGTAGAATTATTTCTATTTTTATAACATTTACTTCCTCCAACCTGAAATTTGTAAATCCCATATATCATTTACCACAAACAGTTTAAACACATTTACACTTTCAGAATCCTCGTTTGGCACGCTTCCAGCATAAAGGGATTCACCGACGCTGCCATCGGCGCGCTCGCCTTCCGGAAACGGAATCGGCGGGGTGCGTTCCGGAAGTGGAGTCTGTCGTCTCAGTCCTTGAGTTAGCTCATTCTGGTAGAGCAGAAGACATTGGATCTTCCTGTAGCGGGTTCGAATCCCGCACTCATGCCCTGTAACGGCATTATCCCCCGACGGGTGGATGGCGCGGAGTGGTTTCGGCCTGCCGGTCGTGAACGGGTTCTTTTCGGAGAATTCGTTTCACTTCCGGCGGCGGCGAAATGCGCTTGCGGTGGACAGGATACCGTTGGATGCGGATCCCGAACGTGTGGAACCTCCCGGGGAATCGGGGTGGAGGCGTCACACCGATGGGGCTCCCCGTCTGACTCAATGCCCACCCCGCGCATCTTCCCGTGGTCGTTCCCATTCCCGCCGTTCATCCGTCACTTACCCCAACCCCTCCAATCAGGGAGAAACACATGAAGAACAAGCAAAAGTCCATTTATCACACGGTACGGATCGAACACGAGATGCGCGCCCTGGTCTATCGCAACCGCAAGCTGCTTCGGGTCCTGAAGGAAGGTCGCGGCCGCCTGTGGGATTTCAAGCGCGAACACCGGGTGGTGCTGGTCGACCGGCGGGATGTCCGCTTGCAGGCGCCCGAACTGCGGCAGGTGGCCGAATCGGGTCTGCTCGGGGACGAAATCCGCGTGCTGGATTTAAAGGAGCGCGAACGTGCCCTGATTCGCATCGACGGACGGCTTTCCGACATTCTAGGTCCCGGACTGCACCTGCTGTGGACCGGCCCCCAAAGGCTGGAAGCCGAAGTCTTGTGCACCGACGGACTTCTGTTGCGTCACCCCGAACTGGACTCGATTTTGCGTCTGCCCGGTCAGGGAACTCACTTGGAGTCCTGGGAGGTTCCCGAAGGCTCGAAGGGCGTGCTGTATGTGAACGGCAAGGTAGAATCCGTGTTGACCGCCGGACGCTACGCCGCCTGGAAGGGACGGGAATCGGTTCGGCTCTTCGCGGTGGACTGCCGGGAAAAGACCCTGGAAATCAGCGGTCAGGACATCATGACCTCGGATCGGGTGACCCTGCGCCTGAACGTCAGCGTGGTCTATCGGGTGGAGGACGTGGCCTTGGCGGTTCGCAGCAGTGTGAACGCAGAGGAAGCGATCTACCGCGAAGCCCAACTGGCGGTCCGCGCCGAAATCGGCGGACGAAGTCTGGACGAATTGCTGGCCGAAAAGCAGAAGTTGGGCGATGTGCTCATGGAACGCCTGCAGGTCCGCGCCAAGTCCTTGGGACTGGAGATCCGTCAGGCCGGCCTGCGGGACATCATTCTGCCCGGCGAAATGAAGGAGATCCTCAATCAGGTGATCCTCGCCGGAAAGAAGGCGGAAGCCAACGGCATCATGCGTCGCGAGGAAACCGCGGCCATGCGTTCGCAAATGAACACCGCCAAGCTGATCCACGAAAACCCCACCCTCATGCGCCTGCGGGAGCTGGAAGTGATCGAGCGCATCGCCGAAAACGGAAAACTCAATATCGTGCTGGGGGAAAAAGGTCTCGCCGACCGCATTACCCACCTCATCTAACCTCACCGACCCCCGCTGTCAGATTGAACTGGCAGCGGGGGTTTTTTCAGGGTTTGATCCTGCTGTGTTACTCATTTCCCGCCGCCCCTCCGCTTACCGTAGGGGAGCGCCGATCTCCGCATCGGCCGGGGCGAAGGGGGAAAGGGTCGAACGTCCAACGTCGAACATCGAACGAATGCCGACGGGGCGAAGGGGGCGACGCGAAGCGTCCTTGGAGTGCGTGTAGCGAGTGCAACGAAGCTACCGCTTTGGGGCGAAGGGGGAAAGGAGCGCCGATCTCCGCATCGGCAGGGGCGAAGGGGGCAAATTCGGGTTTCAATTCCATCAATGCACATAATCCTGCGAAGTGACAATTGACGAATGACGAGTGGCGAGTGACGAGTGAGGAGTGAGGAATGCACCCACGAATGGCGGTGCCGTCCCGCGAATCTTCCGCTGCGACCGGCATAAGGGCGCACACTACCAAGATTCGACAAAAAAGACCACCCGACTGCGGTCCGGTGACACGCCCACGCCATAGATCAGGCATTTATCCCAGTCCCGCAAGTGTCCTTGCGCTTCGAGATAGTGGAAATCAAATCCTTCCATCGGGTTCACTTCGTCAAATCGTTGCTGAAAAAACGCGGTTTCAGGCGGCGGGGTTGAGAATTCCACTGTCTGCAGAAAATCCAAACCCGTCAGCAAAGCCTCCGTCTCGGACGGCTCCATGATGATTCCTAGTTCTACTTTGTTAAAACAATTTTCTTGAAAAATTTCAGCCGGATGCTAGCTTTCT
>JAFIGC010000286.1 GCA_020831635.1 Verrucomicrobiota bacterium
GGTTTGATGGGCGGGGTGGTTCTGGATGGTTCCGGGCAGGGGCTGAAGCCCCCGCGCGGTGTGGAGCTGGGTCGGCCGCTGAAGCGGCTGTTCGAGCGAACGGCGGCTTTAGCCGCTGTGCGCAACCGTCCGGAACCAGACCGTATCTCCGCCAGTTCACCGAACGGCGGCTTCAGCCCCTGCCCGGAACCCTCCCCGGCGGCTTCAGCCCCTGCCCGGAACCCTCCCCGGCGGCTTCAGCCACTGCCCGGAACCCTCCCCGGCGGCTTCAGCCACTGCCCGGAACCGTCTTCGAATGACGGAACTGCCGGGGCGTTTGACCGGTTTTCTTTCCGAAGAGCGTGGAAAAGGTGGTGCTGTTGCTGTAGCCGCAGCGGCGGGAGATTTCGGTGATGGGCAGATCCGTGTCCCGGAGCAGGGTTTGTCCCAACTGAATGCGCATGTCCGCGATCAGGGCGCGGGCGGATTGTCCCAGATGCTCCTCGAAACGCAGTTCCATATTGCGCAGGCTCATGCCGTTTTGACGGGCCAGGGTTTGAATCGACGGTTCCTCCCCGGCATGGAGGCCGGCCCAGAGTTCGCGCACCACCTTGGACACCACGGGATCGCCGCAGGCCTGTCCGGCGGTGGAGGCGCGGACGTGCAGCTTGGCCGGGGGCACCCGGATGAGGACCTCGTCGATGATGCCGCCGTCTTCAATGGCCTTCAGGAGCAGCCGAATGCTTCGGGAGCCGGCCTCGCGGAATCCGGGCATGATCGAGGACAGGCCCGCCGTGCGGCGCGGATCAAAAAGCACATCGTGCAGGTTGTCGACCCCGAGCAGGCCGGTGGTGTGAACGCGTTCGGGACAGTGTGTGGTCATTTGCTGGAGCAGGGGCCAGGCCAGCCAGTCGTTGGCGGCGAAAATTCCGGTGGCCAGCGGGCAGGGTTCAATGTGCGGGGAGACCTGTTCCCAGAGCGCCTCCATGTAGGCACCCGGCGTGGAGAGGGACAATTCCCCTCTCAAATCCGCATCCACCGCCTGGACCGGCAGGTCCAGGGATTGAAGGTGACCGATAAAGCCTTTGAGGCGCTCCCGGCTCCATTGCGGTCCGGTCTGACCCACGGTGAGAAAATGGCGGTAGCCTTTGTCGATCAGATGTTGCGCCGCCAGCCGTCCCACGGCCTCGTCATCGCTGAGGATATTCGCCATTCCCTCGGTCGGGCCGTGCAGATTGGAGACATTCACCAGCGGAATGTTCAGGGCGCGCCAGTGATTTTTCAGACGGTCGGAACCCGCCATGCCCACCATGCCCAGGCTGTTCCCCGCGCCCTCGAGGTCGCGGACCGGCTGCACGAAAAAGGGGCATTTGCAGGCCACGGCCCCGTCATACGCGCCCCGGCTCACCTCCCGGAGCACCAGCTCGCTGCCGGAGGTCATGGAACGCGGATAAAAAATCGCCAGAAATTCGTGCATGATTCAGACATTAACGGCAAATCCGCATTGTCGCAAGAGCGTTTTGCGTTCCAGATAGGTTTCTTTTTCGTTTGGAGTCATTGGTGATTGGGGAAGGGTGTGGTATCCTAATAAGGAAAATTCACTTAGAATTAGGAGATCTTATGAGTACGAAAATGAAAATGCTGATGGGAATTGTGATGTCTGCGGCCTGTTTGGGGGTTCATGGGAGTGTGATTTATCTTGTGGATTTTAATTCCACATCCAACACCGTCACCTCGCCGGATGAGAATGGGAACCAGTGGAACACCATGAGCAGCCTCAGCCCTCTGAATAATTTGTCCAACACTTCGGGAGGAACTTCGACTATTGGACTTTCTTTCGGAGGTGATAATTTTCAAACAAGTGATAATGACACGCAATGGTCCGGGGCGGGATCTGATCGATCCGGACAACCGTCCTGGATTGCCCCGGATTCGTTTAACGCGCTCGAATATCGATTTTTTCAGACGCAAAATAATACTTCCACAATCACCCTTACCGGTCTTGATCCAACCCTGACGTATGATTTTGAATTAGTATCTGCAACCCGGGCCAGCGGAACCGGACGCCCCGCTATGTACAATATTCTTGGCGCGAATTCCACGGGCGGCTTCACCCAAAATGACAATGCCACCAGTATTGTTCCTGTAAACGGGTTAGACGGAACGGATTTGCCCTGGGTTAATCCGATTGGCTCTAACTACGGTTTTGGATTTTATCCAAACGCCACGGAAACCAACACGGATGCGCCAAGTGATGGATGGATTGCTTGGTCGGGTGTGGCACCCACCGCCGGTGGAGAAATAACGATTCAAATCAGTTCGCAAACGCTTTCGAGTTCCAGTCGCATGGCGATCAACGCCATGCAAATCACCGCCATTCCCGAGCCCGGCACCTTGATGCTGGTGGGGATTGCTTTGGGCGCGGGACTGTTGACCCTGCGCCGCCGCCGCTGACGGATCAGGGATTTTGGCGGATGAAGACCCTTTTCCGAGGTTCGTAAAGGGGTCTTTTGTGTTTTCCGAGGGTCGGGAGGGGAGATTGTTCCGGGCAGGGGCTGAAGCCCCCGGCTCTCCCCCCTGTCC
>JAFIGC010000102.1 GCA_020831635.1 Verrucomicrobiota bacterium
CGACCCAAGGCAACCTCAAAAATCGTTTCAAAAGACCCTTAAGTTAGTGACATTCGGGCATGGGTCCATAGGGGGGAGCCGAGTCCCGAAAAGTAATGGAAGGATCCGGCCATTCCAGATAGGGCATGGCTTCCAAGCGTCCCAGCCAAATTGCACTTGAAACCACGGGTTCAAATCCGGCGGAAAGCCACCTCTCGGAATTTCGCCATCGCATAAAGATTTCCTGAAACAGGTCCATGCCGATCCGGGTCTCCCGTTTCAAGGCCCGAAAGCGGTCGGGGTCCAATTGCGTGGCGGAAAGTAGCAACGGATGAGGGGCATATCGTTGCCGGTGCAGGAGGGCTTCATTGAGCCGTGGATCGTTCAAGCGCAAAAAACATTTTAACACTTCATCAGGAAGATTGCGTTTTTGGGCCGCCAAGTCCAGCCAGGTATCCATCGCCTCCTCCTCCCAGCCATTGTGAATGATCAGGCCCGCCAAACGGGGCTCCGTTTTCGCGGCCTCGAAGAGGAGATCGCGATACGCGTCCCCGGGATAATCACCAAGCTGAAGCACAAGTTCATTGAATGAATGACTTGGCCAATCTGACAAACGCTCCCCTTGACGGATTTTTTCCAATGCATTTAAGGGATTATGGCGAGTGAGGTTGCCCAACGCTTCACGATACGCCCAAGTATGAAGATCCTCCCGTATTTGGGGAAAACGCATGTAAGCGGATACCTCTCCCTGATACGATCCCACAGGCAAAATTTCAAACAGGTCCACCCGCAAGCGGCTTCGCGAACGTTCTCCGACATCGGCGTTAACATCCGTTGGGTTTGCGGGATACGATTCGGTGAAGGACCATTTTCGATGACGGGAAAACACAAATGAGGGGAAAGCCCCTCCTTTGAGGTACCGCCATGGAGACTGATGAATGACAGACCCTTCCGGTTTTCCTTCTCCCTGGTCATGGAAAACCAAAGCCAGGTTCCGCATGGGTGGCGGACCCGTCAAGAGGCGCTTCCAAATCAAGTTTTCCTGTCGAATTTGCAAATCCGCCGTCAAGATTACATGATAATTCGGATGTTCGGTGTTGTGGCCCCTCAGATTTCGTTCTCTGCTAAACCCGCCAATCTTCAGATTCCGCCACCCCTTCCGTTGCTTAAATTCCGCGTCCAGTCCGGCGTTTTCCATCAATGGATGCAACTTATATTCCGTCAATCGGATTTTATGCTCCAATGTGACGGGCTGTCCGTGAAATTCCCAGGTTTCCTCTCCGACGAACCGAACGGATTGGTTCCATAACAGGTTGTGTACCATTTGAGGGCGAATCGGGTTCTGCCATCCCCGTTCCTGATAATAGGGACGGATCAATAATGATGATATATTCGAACCAAAAAAGGATGTCGGGAAATTTTGTGCCAAAGTTTTGGATGACGCGGGCCCTTGAATCCGAGTTTGCATCAGATCCATGGCCAAAACCTTGTTTGTGGGTTTCGGTTCGGCATGCACATTGAAATGGTACCTCACAACAGGGCCGGCGTTTGATTCGATGCTCTTCTCAAACCAATCAAAATATGAAGTTGCCTCCAAATGGTACCCTCCTTCTCGGGCATGGGACAAATTCCGGTTCCGATCCATCGCCGAGACCCACTGCTGGGTGGCAAACGGACCCCATCTCAGACACAGCGTGAACGCGGGAACCATCAGCAACATCACATACCACAGGATGCCATTTCCCCGCAAACGCAAGGCCATTCCAACAACACAGAGAATCAACAGGGACACACTTGTGGCAAAAAGCGTGAAGTAGCCATGGGTATTGATCGAAAACATGGTGGAATACCTGTCCGGTTCACCCAAATGAGACAATGCCATTGAGGATACATTCCAAATCAAAAAATGAATCGACAAAACGGCAAGCAAACCGCCCCCGAAACGGGCGGGGTTCTGGATCCGCGGCAAAAATGCGCCCAACATCCACACACAGGAAAAAAACAGGCCGTGCAAAACGAGCATGTCCAGCCAGGCCCAGAGCAAATTGGCGAAACCAAAACCATTGTGAACCACCATGGGAATTTCCCGGCAAAGCGGAATCAACAAATACAAAACACAGGGAATCCCCGCATCCACCCAAAAACAAGTGCCCCGGGGCAAGGGACGGGTGCGTAGAAACGGATTGTTTCGTTCCGAGTACCGATTTCCCGACCAAAATACGATACCCAAAACCGGGATCAGGGTCAAAAGGGTAATGCCCCACAACAATCTGTCCAACCGGTACTGAAAGGTGTTGAGCAATTGCAGGATCCACACCGGCCCCCAAAATCTCAAATCAGCGGGAGAACGATTGCGGAAAAACCGGAAATGAACCCAAAGGGTTGGAATGGCTTTCATTTTCCGCCCCTCTCCATTTGGCTCATCTGCACAATCACCTCGCGCAAGGACATGGGTTCAACGGCTTTCAAAATCGACCCGGGCAGTTCGTGGCTCAAACGATTTTTCAAAGCTTCGATCTCATCAAACTGCGTTTCCACAAACTCCACCCGCTCTCCATTTTGCCGAAACGCTTTCCAGGTACTGAAAAGCTTTGTGCATTTGAGTTCTGCCTTCTGCTGAACAACAACCCGTCGAAACCGGGAAAGCAGGGAATCGGTGGACTCACTCACATCCACCCGCCCATGGTCAATAAAGGTCACCGCGTCACAAAGCCGCTCAATCTCCCCCACATCATGGGTGGAAAGCAGCAGGGTGAAGGATTTGTCGCCGGAAAGCTCCATCAACCCCTCCACAAACTGATCCCGTGAGAGGGGATCCAATCCGCTAAACGGCTCGTCGAGCACCACCACCTCGGGATGATACGCGAGACTGGTGAGCAGCGCCGCTTTCATCCGCATTCCCCGGGAAAAACCTTTCAACTTTTGATTCAGAGGAAGCTTGAAGGTTTCACGCAACGATTCACAAAGCCCATCGTCCCAAGTGGGGTACATTGGGCGACAATACTGGATCAGTTGACCCAAGGTCATCCACAGGGGCATGTCTTGGTTTTCGGACACATACCCGATCCGACGGAATTCCGCCCGGCCCAGACGATTGGAGGACACCCCGAGTACTTGAGCCGATCCTCGGTTGTGGGGGATGAGGTTCATCAGGGCTTTGATGGTCGTGGTCTTGCCAGCCCCGTTGGGCCCGAAAAACCCCATGAAACTGCCGGCGGACACCCGAAACGACACGCCATCCAAGGCTTTTGTGCGCCCGAAGGTTTTCTCCAGATTTTCCACCAAAATGGGATCAGTCATTTTTGCTCCGTTTTCAAGGGTTATGATGCGAGGTGTTTTTCATTTCCATCCTCACCGCTTGCGTATAAACTACGTTGTACAAGGGCCATGAGTTCTTCTCCGGACACATTCAGTTCTCTGGCTTCCCGCGCCAAGGTCTCGGCAAAAGGCTGCAAAAGCATCAGACGATGATCCAATCCAGTGGCTTTTCTAGCCGACACCACCATCCCCACACCCGGATACCCAAGCAACAAACCCTCTTGTTTGAGCTGGGAAACGGCCTTATGAACCGTCGTGGGACTGATTTTCAGTTCCCGGCTCAGAACCCGAACCGAAGGAAACAGCGTGTTGTGGGCCAAATCACCCGTGGCCACCGCCTTGCGTACCGCGTCCACCAACTGATCACAGGGCGGAATACCGGGTTTGAATGATATGGAAAACGGGAGCACGGTTGTCTTGGGTTAGGTGTTACAGTCGTACTGTAACACCAACCACACCAAATCGGCAAGCGTTTTTTTCGAAATTTTGTGGATCGGCTATGGCTGATTTTTTGAAGGTTGGATTCTACTTGGTTGCGGAATTCCCGCCGCCCCTCCGCTTGTCTTCTCTTTTATACACATCACATCTTTTTCCCCGAAGGGGATTTTCAACGAAGCCGTGGGCAAGGGGCGATCAAGCCCCGCCGCCCACGGAAATCCCATTCATGATTCGTTCACCCTGAAAGGGTGATTCACACCGGAGCCCTTCCATTTACCACCTGTACGCCGCTTGTTGCGGGCAGCATTGCCAGCATTGCAAACAGGCAGCATTGCAACAGGTATTTTCGGCAGCATTGCGACAGGAGGCAGCATTGCAACAGGTATTTTCGGCAGCATTGCGACAGGTATTTTCCAGAGCGGAGGAGCGGAGGAGGACGCGGAGCGTCTTTGGAGTGCGGTAGCGAGTGCAACGAAGCTACCGCTTTGCAACGCCTTGTCCCCTGATAGGGCCTGTTCTTTTGACTGCGGAAAAAGCGGTAGCTTCGCGGGGCTCGCTACACGCACTCCAAAGCGGCTTCGCCGCGCTACGAGACTGAAAACCGTACCATATTGTCAATGACCCGATCCGCGAAAGGCGTCAGGTCTTCGGGGGCGTGGGTTTGGGCCACGCCCAGGGTTTGGCATCCGGCGCCGCGCGCGGCCTGCAAGCCATGGGGCGTGTCTTCGATGGCGAGACAGTTTTCCGGGGCGATGCCCAGGCGTTTGGCCGCGAGAACGTAGCTTTCGGGGTCTGGTTTGCTTTTGGCCACGTCTTCGGCGGTGACCACGGCCGCAAACAGCTCCCGGATGCCGAAGGCTTTCAAAAGGGGTTCCACGTCCCCGGAAACCGCTCCCGTGCACAATGCCACGGGTCCAACGGCAGCGGCGGCGCGTACCGCCTCGACCGCCCCGGGGAAGGGGGGAATGTCCGCACGGGAAACCCGATCCAAAAACGCGCGGGCTTTCGCGTGCACCAGCTCGCGCAATTGGGTGTCGTCCACGGATTTGCCGGCTTCCTCCATGGCGGTGCGCAGGGCGTCCCGGTCGTCAAACCCGATGTACACCCGTTGGTAGCGTTCCCAAGTGAATGTGGAGGAGAGGGTCGGCTCCAAAGGAACCAACACATCCCGCATGGCCTGCCAATGCAGGCATTCGGTGTCCGCGAGGATGCCGTCGAAGTCGAAAATATGGGCGCGGATGGTGCTCACGTGTCCCTTAAAGGGCCGCGAGGAGGGCATCCACTTTATCGGTGCGCTCCCAAGTGAAGGACTCGAGATCTTTTTTGCCGGCGCGTCCGAAATGTCCGTAGGCGGAGGTGGGTTCGAAAACGGGGCGTTTGAGGTCGAGGCTTTCCACGATTTCGCGGGGCTTCAGACCGAATACCTTGCGGACGGCGGCGGCGATTTCCGCTTCGGATTTCTTGCCGGTGCCAAAGGTGTCCACAAACACGGAGACGGGTTCGGGATAGCCGATGGCGTAGGCCAACTGCACTTCGCAACGGCTGGCCAGTTTGGCGGCGACAATGTTCTTGGCCACATAGCGGGCCATGTAGGCGGCGCTGCGGTCGACTTTGCTGGCGTCTTTTCCAGAGAAAGCGCCTCCGCCGTGACGTCCCATGCCACCGTAGGTATCGACGATGATTTTGCGTCCGGTGAGTCCGCAGTCTCCCTGAGGTCCGCCAATGATGAATTGTCCGGTGGGGTTGATCAGATAGCGGGTTTTTTTGTCGATGAGCTTGGCGGGCAAAACTTTCGCGACCACTTCTTCGATCAAGCCGGATTCCAGCTCCTTGTGTTTCACGTCGGCAGTGTGCTGGGAAGACAGCACGATGGTGTCGATGCGAACGGGTTTGCCGTTTTCGTACACCACGGAAACCTGGGATTTTCCATCGGGGCGAAGGAAGGGAAGTTTACCGTTTTTGCGGGCTTTGCTCATGGCGGCGGTCAGCTTGTGGGCGTACATGATGGGCGCGGGCATCAATTCGCGGGTTTCATCACAGGCATACCCAAACATCATGCCCTGGTCGCCGGCCCCCTGTTCCTTGTACTTGCCTTCGCCTTCGCTCACACCCTGGGCAATGTCGGGGGACTGACGGTCGATGGCCACCATGACCGCACAGGTTTCGGCATCAAATCCCATGTCCGAGCTGACGTAGCCGATGTCGGTGATTTTGCGTCGCACGATGTCCGCATAATTGACTTGGGCTTTGGTGGTGATTTCCCCGGCCACAATGGCCATTCCGGTTTTGACCAGCGTTTCGCAAGCCACGCGGCTGTTGGGGTCCTGCGCCAAAAGCGCGTCGAGAATGCTGTCGGAAATGCCATCGCAAATTTTGTCGGGATGGCCTTCGGTGACGGACTCGGAAGTGAAAATATAGGAGGGATTGGACATGGGTGGGGGTTCCTTGAGTTGGTTTATCCTGTTATCCGGATATACGGTTTAATAGAGAAACAAAAGCACTTGGCAAGGAAAAAGTGCGGGGTTCTCAATCTCCTACAGCTGATTATTCGCCCGGAAAGGGTCGGCTTTCGAACCAGGATTGGGCGTTTTCTTCGAAAAGGGCCACGCGTTCGTCCACGCCGTCCCACCATCTTTCGGACGCGTGATGGCCGAGGGCGGCACCTGCGGTGCTGCCGACGGTATCCGCGACCGCGCTCACTGTGCCCGTGACCGTACCCGCCACATTGGTGACGGTGCCCACGGTGGTATCGCGGATTCCCCCGGTCACTTCCTCGCGATCCAAGGTGACCACGCCCCTGGCGGTGCGGAGTACCCCACCCGCAGTTCCCCGAACGGTATCGGCGGCGCCGCGAACGGCGGTGGCCCCGGTTTCGGCAGCGCCACGCAAGGCTTCGAGTCCCCCTTCGGCCACATTGCCGCCCAGGCGGGTGATGCGCCCAAATTGGTTCCCCACCACATCTCCCAAAATATTGAGGAAAGGCAATTCCGGGTGTTCCAAGGTCCCGCCAAGGCTCCCGGCATAGGCGTGATTTTCGTTGGTGCCAATGGCATAACTGCCGTATAGGCTTTGTTCGGCGGGTCCTTCACCCTCTCCGATCTCCATGAAGAGAATGAAATCGAATCCATTGCCGCCCAGAGCCGTGCGGGCTCCACGGACCAGGAACGGATCCACGATATCCAGATCAAAGCCGATCAGTCCCAAGGCGAGTTGCATGGGCGGCACCCGATCCGGCTGATCCGGCAGAATCATGCCGACCTTGCCCCAAAGCTTCAGTTGTGCGTTGACGGAAGGTCCCACCAATTGCAGACGGCCATGAAATTCCGCCGGACCCTCCGCGCCCGTGGCATTGGCAATTCGAAGATCCGTCAATTCGAAGTGGACGTCTTCTACGGCTAGGTTCCATTCCTGGGCTTGATCTTTGAAAAGAATTTGGATCTGACTGAGCACCATTTTCTTCACCCAGATGGGCGGCACGTCCCCGACTTCGCGATCCTCTGGTTCTTCCTTTTCAATATCTCCCAAACGGGTGAGATTCAAAACGCCGTCCTCATTCATGATCAATCGCAAGGTCAGATGATCCAAATCCACCCTGTTCACGATGACTGGATTTCGGCGAATGGCCCCCATCAGAGAAGCCGAGGTGGAAAACGATCGCAATTCCACGAGCGGTTCGCCTTCAAATCCTTCGGGTTGCTGAATGGACAATCCCCCAATGCCTGCCCTTCCGGAAAACAAATTCAGAAAAACTTTTTCCAAGTGCGCATCGGTGTTGACGGCATCCGGCAAGATGCGATTGGCGACATTGCGGACGATGCCGGGAGTGGCGAAATGAGCCGCGACAAAGAACAGGACCACCAACAACAGGAACACCTTCAGACAGCCAAAGCGTTTTTTTTCGCTTTTGGCACTCTTTTCGGCGCCTTTTTCGGCACCCTCTCCCTCTTTCGGTGAATGTTTTTCAGACACAATGAACCTCCCTGTATCAAATGAGTTTGTATCAAATTTGTTTGAGCTTTCAGATGAAATCAGCGCGTGGCGTGATCAATGATCGCTTCCGCGACCTTGGCCCGTTCCAAACGCGCTTCCGTATTGGATTGGGCCAAAGCCTCAACATCCAACAGGCCAACATACTCCAGATCCGGACGTTGTCGAACCGCCAAATCGCAATCGGGAGGCTCCCCCAAATCAATGATCAGCCTGCCGCCGGCGCGTTTGGGCACATGTTCGGAAAAAATAATGGGGTGGGGCGCGGCGGTGGCGGTCACAATCACGGGCGCGTCCCGCATCATCGGTGCCAGTTCATCCAATCCCGATGAAAACCCGCCCACTTCCACGGCCAGTTTCATGGCGTTTTCCGGACAGCGGGAGCTGATGCGCACCGGAAGCTTGGAGCGCTTGCTCAAATAGCGGGCTACCCCTTTGGACAGGGAACCAGAGCCCACGATCAACACCGGGGTGTCCCCGGGAACGGATTCCATGACGCGACGGGCGGTCAACGCGGCCAAACCGGTCAAATTTTGGTCGATGCCGCTTTCACGTCTGGCCTTGCGCGCCAAGGCGAGGGCATTTTGAAACAGCCGGTCCAACTTGGGATCATCCTTGCCAAAACGGGCGTTGAAACATTTGTAGGCTTCGCGCACCTGCCCCAAAATTTCCAATTCCCCGATGATGCGACTTTCCAGGCCGGTTGCAATCCGCGCCAAACGCCTGACCACTTCCCGATCTCCGGTGGACCGACAAGCCTCGCGTTTGTCCGCAAATTCCGGCAGGGTACGCCCATAGGTTTCCAACCGCTGACAGGTATTCAACACCAGCATGGGCTCGGTGCTTTCCGCGCGCAGGCGAACCGCCGTCTCCTCGCGGAGCGTCGGTTCGGGAATTTGAATGTCACAGGCGATCAAAGGAATGGACATGCTTTCGTTAAATTTTAGACGAATTCATCGAACGCTTGGCCTATGAGGACCAAACGAATGCATTGACATACCGCATAAACGGCCTGGGGGCAACTTCAAAACACGGTAAATTAGGCGTCTCCCCGAAAGCGCAAGAGCCTCAGTCCATTCAGGCAAACGAGGACGGTGGACCCTTCGTGCCCCACCACGCCCAGCGGCAGGGGGATGCCGATGGTCAGCGACAGACTGACGAGCACCAGTATCACGCCCATGGCAAAGACCAGATTCTGGGTGACAATTCGACGCGTACGGCGTCCCAAGGCAAAAGCGAAGGCGAGGTGGTGGAGATTTTCGCTCATGAGCACCACATCGGCAGTTTCCATGGCCACATCGGTGCCGACGGCACCCATGGCGATGCCGACATGAGCCGCCGCAAGCGCGGGGGCGTCATTGACCCCGTCACCAACCATGGCCACGTTCCCCTCTCCCGCTAGTTCTTTGACCTTGCTCAACTTGTCTTCCGGCAACAAGCCCGCGTACACCTCGTCAATTCCAGCCTCCTTCGCGATTTGCCGGGCCACCACCGGATGGTCTCCGGTGAGCATGGCCACGCGCTCAATCCCCAGTTTTTTCAGGGCCCGCACCATCTCCTTGGCACCGGGTCGCACCGTGTCGGCCACGCCAAGAATGCCCAGGGTCTCCGCGATTTGACCCTCCCCGGCACAAATGCCCAGCAGCACCAGACTGCGGCCCGCCTCCTGCAATCGTTGGGCTTCGCGATCTCCCTCCCCTTCCAGAGGCGCGTTCCATTCCTGGAAAAGGGCATAACTTCCCGCCACCAGGTGTCGCCCCGCCACCATGGCCGTTGCGCCTTTACCGGACAGGGCTTGAAAATTCTCCGCGTCCCACGGGGCAAGTCCCCGTTTTTTCGAAGCCCGGACAACAGCTTCGCCCAAGGGATGTTCGGAATGCGCCTCCAACGCCGCCGTCCATTGCAGCAAGGTATCGGAATCCATTCCGTTCAAGGGGACCACGTCCGTCACCACCGGCCTGCCTTCGGTGAGCGTGCCGGTTTTGTCAAACGCGACAATGCGCACGCTGGCGAGACGTTCCAGATGCACCCCGCCTTTGAACAAGACTCCCTGCCGAGCCGCGCCACCGATGGCCGATAGAAACGCGGCGGGGGTACTGATGATCAGCGCACAGGGAGACGCCACCACCATCACCGTCATGGCCCGGTAAAAGGTCTCGTCAAATGGATGACCAAAAACCCGCCACGGCAGGAAAATCAGGCCTAGGGTAAACAAAATCACCCCGAGGGCATAGTGCTGTTCCGCTTTTTCCAAAAAGCGTTGGGTGTCGGCCTTTTGGGATTGGGCTTCCTCCACCATTTTCACAATCCGGGCCAAAGTCGATTCGGAAGCGGGTTTGGTGACTTCAATTTCGAGACTTCCGCTCTGGTTCATGGTTCCGGAAAACACGGCGTCCCCCTGTCGCTTCGCGGCGGGAATGGATTCTCCGGTCAGGGTGGATTCATCCACGGCGCTTTCTCCCGAGAGCACATGTCCGTCCAAGGCGATTCCCTCGCCCGGTTTCACGCGGATGACCGCGCCCGCATTCACGTCATCGACCTTCCGTTCCACCCAATGATCTCCTTCCCGCACCAGCACCTTGTCCGGCCGCAGACGCATCAAAGCGCCGATCGCTTTTCGGGAACGGTCCATCGCATGGCTTTGCAACACATTCGAGAGTGCAAACAAAAACAACAGCATGCCCCCTTCGAAAGGCGCCCCCACGTAAGCCGCGCCCAACGCCGCCAGAACCATGAGCAAATCCACGTCCACCACCCCGGCACGAAGGGATTTCGTCCCCGACAACACCCCGAAATACCCGCCCGTCACATACACCAACCCCCAAACGCCCAGAAGCACGTTCCGGGATTCCATGCCCATCCTTTCCAGGGAAAATCCGACCACCAAAGCGATGCCACAGACGATCATCAACAACATTTCCATGCGTTGGGCCAAAGAATTATACTGAACATGCTTGGATTCCATGCTTCGAATGTACCCGTTCCCCTCCAACATGTAAATACATAAAACCCTCTTTTGTATATACTTATAGCATACTTGTGCAAAGGTCCACAACAAATGGATGGCTTGCCAAACATTCTGCGAATGACCCGCGAATGGCTTTGCCGTCCCGCGAATCTTGTGGATGCGAAAATATGACAGACTGGATTTTTTTAACCTGCGGATGCCAAGACACGGCCTGCGGATACTCTGAAACCTACATTCAACGAATAAAACCAATCTTTTGCATCACATGAAAATCACTTTCCATGCCGGAAGATCCGCAGGCCGTGTCTCGGCATCCGCAGGTCATTTTACTCATAACCATACTCACAATCATCATCGTTTTCTGTACCATGTTCATCTGGAGATTCATTGTCCTTGCTTCCGCGCTTTTCATCTCCGCCAAGATCCTTTATGGTGACCCCATGAAAAACAAATGGACATACCTGGTGTTCTTCATCGGCTTCGTAGGATTTCAACCTTGTTTCGCCGACCAGGATCCCCAATCCCAGCAGGATCCCCACACCCGGCGCGCCTGGCGGCAGGGACGGGATTCGCTGCTCAATGTCATGGAACTGGAATCGGAACGCGATAACCTGCCCAAACGTCGCTGGATCCGAAGAGACCAACGCCGTTTGGACGATGAAATCAATGCCCTGCTAGACGACATCATTCAAATCCTTTCCGTGTCCGATCTCACCGAGATTCGGAAAGATTATCGGAAAATCGAGAAACAAATTTCCGGAACCCGGGATCGAATTCGGGAACTGCGGGAAGCCCGCATCAACGCCCCCCTGGAAAAAACCCGTTTGGAATTCTTCCGAAAAACCCGGGACGAACTCACGGCGGACATCGAGGCCCTCGAAGAAAACCTTCGGGAATTGGAAAACGACAAAGAGGCCTTGGTTCGAAAATTGACCGAGGAGTACAGGCGCATGGGTTTGCAAATTTCGGAAAGCCAAGTTCGCTTTTATTTGTCCACCGTGTCCGGCGGGGATGTCATGGAACTCAGCGCCCTCTTTCACAATGTGCGGAATCTCAACCAACAACTGGAAATCCTCTTGAAAGAAAATCCAGGGGACCCCATGGCCGCGCGGCGGTACTACGGCATTCACGTGGCCATGATCCGCACCCTCAAACGCGCCCATGAAGTGGTCATCGAAAACATCGACGATCGATATCTGGTTCGCATCGACGCCCTGGAAACCCGCAACAACCGCTTGCGGG
The DNA here is from genome assembly GCA_020831635.1 of Verrucomicrobiota bacterium. Classification (GTDB taxonomy): domain Bacteria; phylum Verrucomicrobiota; class Kiritimatiellia; order SS1-B-03-39; family UBA6053; genus PXAS01. Next base: position 11,933 of record JAFIGC010000102.1, read on the forward strand.
CTGAAACCGAGACCATGCTCAAGCTCACCCCCGCGCCGGATCACACCCTGTTGGAGGCCAGTTATCGCACCCAACAAGTCACCGACGAGGCCCTCCAGGTCTATCGGCAACATTTGCACGCCGTCCGCGACCAGATCTACGAAGTCAGCAAAACCCTGGACCAACGCTTGCGCATTTCCCAAAACGCCTACGACACCATTCGCGTTTCCACCACCCTGATCACCGAAATGCAGGCCGCCGTCAACGACATCAACGCCCTGCGCGACATGCATCTACCCGATCTCATGCCCATCGACGACGAAGCCGTGCGCCAAAAATTCGAGGAAATCACCGAATCCCTGCTTGCGGAATAGCGCCTGTTAAAATGTTATCCTATTATCCTATAATAAGATTCAGGCTTATTATAGGATTTTGAGGGGTAAAAAATAAGAAGGAGAGAAGGAAAGAGGGAGAGATGCCTTGGAAACCGTGTGTTTCATCTTTATCGAGACCCCTCCGTGCCTTTGTGCCTCCGTGAGAGTCAAAGAGCAATAATGAGCTTGGAATGAGGTCTGCCCCCTTCGCCCTCAAAGCGGCAGCTCTGGTCGTTCCTCCCGGCGCTACCGCACTCCAAAGACGCTTCGCGTCCGCGCGTGGTGAGCTGTGGAGGCATTTTTGTTTGGGTGCGGATCCAGAAAAGGCGGTCATTCGACAAAGTGCCCCCGTCTTGCAAATTGCGGGGACGCGAAGCGTCTTTGGAGTGCGTGTAGCGAGCCTGCGAGCTGCCGCTTTCCAGAAAGGTTTCTAACTCTCCGAAGAAATCACCGGCGCCGAATAACCCGGAGGCGGAAAAGCCTGACTCGGTTTGGAGGCATCGCCCATCGAGACCAACACTTGAATGTTTTCCGGCACCAAATCAATTTCGGCTTTGGAGGCCAATAGTTTTTCCGTCTCCATCACTTCCAAAACGGAGGCGAGGACTTCTTCATCCTGTTTGGCGATGTCATTCAGGGTTTTCCCCACAATCCTCGGACGCGCGGCCGAGGCTTCGGCCATCTTCTGGGAGACTTTTTTGGCGGTTTGGCTCTTGATCAGGCCCACCCGGTTGTCCCCGTCCTGTTTCATGGCGCTGGTGACCTGCACCAGCCGCTTCACCACCTTGTCGGTGATGTTGTCCACCATTTGCTTGTCGGTAAAGGCGACTTTGCGGATATACACCGAGCCCAACTTGTATCCCCATTTTTCGGAGAGCGGGGACACGCTTTCGCGGACGGTGCGGCTGAGACTGTGACGGTCTTCCAACATTTTGTCCATGTCGAGATTGCTCAGCACGGAAATCGCGGAACTGGCCACGTTGGCTTCCAAGGACCCCTCGGGATTGCTGTTCACGAAAAGATAGGCTTCGGGATCGTTGACCCGCTTTTCGTACCAAATGCCCACCCCCATGGGCGTGCCTTCCTCGGAATTCACCATTTGACCCCGCAAATAATGCTGACGCAGGGCCGTGTCGACCTTGTACATTTTCCCAAAAAACGGGATCCAGAACGCCTTGAGACCAAAGCGGATGAACGGAACATGCAAGCCCGCCTCGTCCAAGCAGCCGATCACTTTGCCAAACACGGTAAAGACCTGGGCCTCGGATTCATGCACGATGGCATACAATCCGAACACCCGCGCGAACCAAAGGAAAGCCGGAATCAAAAACACCCCTACAATCAGAGAAAAGACAAACATGATTTCAATCCTTTCAGAGGGTGTTGGAGGTTGAACCCGCGTCCGCGGGCATGGTTTGGGGCAGGGTCTGAATCATGCGTCGCGTGCGTTCCAGAAGCGGCAGCCGCATGTTGCGCACATAGGCGCGCAACGCCTTGGACCCGCCCTCCCCTTTCACCTGCACCAAGGTGGCGGCCAACTCGTGAAGCGGCGCCACTTCGGCCTCGGCATTGTTCGTCGCAATGTCCACGGCCCGATTGCTCATGGTGATTTGTTGCTCGGCATCCGCCCGGGCCGTACTGATGTCCGCCGCCACTTGGTTGCGAGTGCTGTTGATCGCCGACAAGGCCCGATCCACTTCCGGGGGCGGCTCGATTTCCGTGATCAGGGCCGCGTCCAACTCAATGCCATAGCGCATCACCGTTTCTTTGCATTGCTCCTCCATGAACTGATTGAGGACGGGCAGGTTTTTCCGCAAATCGTTGATCGACACGCCCTCGGTCAATTCCACCGCCGTGGCGTTTTCCTGACTCGATTTTTCCACCCCTTCCTCCACATCCGTGGCCAGCAATTCCGCTCCCCTCGGATCCACGAAATTGGCAATCCGCTCCCGCAAAACCGATACGAAATATCCCATCACGTGTTCGAGCGAGCTACTGACCCCAAACAGATAAGGATACAGGTTTCTTTCGCAAACCCGGTACCGCAATTGACCGTTCACGCCCGTGGTCAAATTGTCCTTGGTCACCGCTTCGATCGTATTCTGCGGTTTGGTGGGATCCCAAGTCAGGCTCACCGCCTGGGTGGTGACATCCACTTTGTGTACTTTTTGCCAAGGCCACTTGAAGTAGGGTCCCCCCGGCTTGATCACCTCCACGGCCGGATACTGATACAAGGCATTCTCGGGATTTTCTTTGACCGCCTTTTCATCGGCATTCACCCCGGTGGTCTCCCCTTTCAGCCGTTTGGCCCGTCCAAAACTCGTCAATACCGCACGCTCCGTGGGTTTGACCGTGTACAACCCGGACAACAGACAGCGATAAACGGAATAAATCGCCATACCCACAAACAAACCTACAAGATTCATCGTTTTCTCCTTTCTCGATTCAACATCAACGCGTTTTTCATCATCAGTCCACCAAATCGATCATATTCCGAATCGCCGAATCTTGGTTCCGCTCAAAATGCTCTTTCTCCATCTCAATGGTACGCCGACGCATCAAACGGCTTTGCGGACGATGACGCACCGCAAACAGATCTTCATATCCCTTTTTAAAGGTCTCGCCCCTGATAGCCAATGCGCCCAGCTTCATGGCCCGGGCTTCCACGTTTTCATCCTGGGTCACCATCACCACGCTGCGGTCTTGCTTCGTCAGCACCTTGACACATTCCAACAAAGTGGGGGCACGTTGGGGCGGCGTGGGCGAAAAAAACACCCGCAATCCCATGAAATCCCCCCCATGCGAAACCTGTTTGAGTTCATCCCCATTGAACAGCACCCAAATTTCCCACCCCTCCAAACGCTGGATTTTCACCAGCAATTGCAGGATTTCCAGTTGCACCCGGGGAGACATGACTTCCTCCTGTCCCCGATTCGGGTCCAGGGCTTTCGCATCCAATACCATCGTGAAATCGTCCGCGGATGCCAGCGACCGTCCGTTCAGCAAATGTTCAAAACTCATGGTTCATACCTCTTCCAAATTTATTGTAATCTTCAATGTCTGCACCATACCCATTCTTGACTTGTTTTCGCAAGCGTTTACTTGAGGAATCTTCGTTTCCTGCAATTTTTCACACCAACCCCCCTTTGATCCATGCCCCAAACCAACAGCTATCCCATTCGTTGCCCCAAATGCGGCAGCCAACAAGACGAACTCCTCTACGACAGCATCGATGTCGGCAAAGAGCCCGACTTGCGCCGTCAACTGCTCGAAAACAAGCTCAACGCCGTGACCTGCAACGAATGCGGTCACCAGTTCCGCATCGACAAAAACCTCCTCTACCACGATTCCCGGGCCGGGTGGATGATCTACATGAATCCCACATCCGTGGAAAAATACGACGAGGCCGAAAGCGAGTTCCGCCAAGTCCTCGACGATCTGCGCTCGGTCATGCCCTCCGATCAAAAAATGCCCGAAGTGGATTTGGTCCTCTCCCGCATCGAATTGGTGGAACGCATCTTCGTCCGCGAAGCCGGATTCCATCCCAAGGTCATCGAATACGTCAAATACCTCATCTACACCCAAAACCTCGACCAATTTCTCCCCGAAGACAAGGCCCTGTTGCTCAATGGACAAGAATGCAACGAGGAGCAGCTCTGCTTTGTCGTTCAGGATGTGAACACCCACAAGCTCGAAACCCTCATGCACTACAAGCGCGAAGCCTATGACAGCCTACTGGAGCTGCTTCAACAGGATGGCGAACTGAGTCTGGCCAACCAGCTCTTTCCCGGTCCATACGTTTCCGCGAGAGCCTATCTCATGCAGGAGGACATTTGAGGATTTTCAGGGGATGACCGCATAGAAGTCATAAGAAGAAAGATCTAATATAGATTTAATCTTATTATTCTTATGGGGTGTGCATATGTTGATAAGATCACAAACCACTTATTGAGAAATCTTTATAGAAAATACTTGTTGTGGGTATTTGTGAGTCGTCCTTTGGAAAACCCCCACTTGTCCAATCCCAATCAACAACCCTCGACTTCTCCACACCTTGTTGATGACTTGTCCCGCCGATATGCACAGGCGATTGTGGATAAGAAAAAAACGTTTCCGCTTGCCTTTTCCCCGTTTTCCCTTTATGAGTCCCCACCCTTCAACCACTTTTTGAGGATTTTCCCATGAAAGCCAACCTTCATCCCGAATACATTCCCTGCAAAATTCAATGCGCCTGCGGCAACGTCGTGGAAACCTTTTCCACCCGCAAGGAAATGCACGTGAACAGCTGCGCCGCCTGCCATCCCTTCTACACCGGCAATTCCAAGCTGATCGACACCGAAGGTCGCGTGGACCGTTTCAACAAGAAATACGCCCGCTTCCAACGCTAGAGCCTTTGCTTGTTTTCCCAAACCGTTCCACGCGTTTTCGTGTCGGAACGGTTTTGTTTTTCCCTGAATCCATGCCGAATCCATGATCGACGCCACCTATCTCGAAAACATCAACGCCGAGGTGCAAAACCTCGAGACGGAGATGTCGCGTCCCGATGTGGCCGGGGATCAGGTGAAAATGAAGAAGCTGTACGCGGCCCACAAACGGGCCAAAAAGCTGCAACTGGTCGCCAGCGAATATCTGGAAGTCGCCGGTCAGCTCGCCGAAGCCCGGGAAATGCTTGCCGATAACGATCTGACCGACGAACTCCGGGAAATGGCCGAGCTGGAAGTTTCCGAACTGGAAGCGAAGATACCGGAGGCCGAAAAACACATGCAGGTGTCCTTGCTCGAACCCGATCCCTTGGATTCCCGCAACGTGGTGCTGGAAATTCGTGCAGGCACCGGCGGCGAAGAAGCAGCCCTCTTTGCCGCCGATTTGTTTCGCATGTACAGCCGTTTTGGTGAATCCAAGGGATGGACGGTCAAAATTCTCGACGCCTCCGAAGCCGATATGGGCGGATACAAAGAAGTCATCGCCGCCGTGGAAGGCGATGACATTTTCAAATTGCTCAAGTACGAAAGCGGCGTCCATCGCGTCCAACGTGTGCCCGCCACCGAAGCCAGCGGGCGCATTCACACCTCCGCCGCCACTGTCGCGGTTCTCCCGGAAGCCGACGAAGTGGATGACGTTCCCGTCAAACCCGATGAAATCCGCATTGATATTTTCCGTTCCTCCGGACCCGGCGGACAATCAGTGAACACCACCGACAGCGCCGTCCGCATCACCCACCTCGCCACCGGACTCATCGTACAGTGTCAGGACGAAAAATCCCAGCACCGCAACCGCGAAAAAGCCATGCAAGTCCTGAAAGCGCGTTTATTGGACCGAAAACGCGCCGAAGACGACGCCAAACGCGCCGGGGATCGAAAAGGCATGATCGGCACCGGCGACCGCAGCGAACGCATTCGCACCTACAACTATCCCCAAAACCGCATCACCGACCACCGCATCGGCCTCACCCTCTATCACCTCGACCGCATCGTAGAAGGCGACCTCATGCAATTGATCGAACCCCTCTACGAGCACGATTTGGAAGAACGCCTGCGCGTTGAATTGGGCTGAACGCCAGAACCCGAGCGACGCGAAGCGTCCCTGGAGTGCGTGTAGCGAGTTCCACGAGCTACCGCCTTTGTCCGGTCGCCCCCAGTACCCCACGGAATAAAGTCACCCCGATATATTCCTCATGCCTCCAACAAATACATTGGCATATCATTGACCCCAACGGGGTCCAACCCGTCAGACCGGGGCAACGCCCCGGGAATCTCCCCCACCGCAACACCGACCCCAACGGGGTCGCACTCCTTTCTAAGGAGTTGCATCCCGTTGGGATGCTCAATCAGTTGGGGTCTGCCGTTCCAGGGGCGTTGCCCTGACGAGTATACACATTTCGTTCACCGAGTTGGATCTTCGCCGTAGCCAGACCATTTTGGAAAAAATTAGGAAATGAGGACCTGTTTGGCGTGGCTTTATAGGACAAAGTTTCAGACAAAGCTTGGGACAAAGGTTCGAATATGGCAGGAGTCATGAATGACTCTACTTTGTCTTGAGCTTTGTCTCGAACTTTGTCTATTTTAATTCATCGTCTACAACCCAAAATAAATGTTTATACTCGTCAGGGCGTTGCCCCTGGCTGGCGAGTGGCATCCCGTTGGGATGCGATGCCGAAATCTACTCCTTAAACTATCCAATCGGACGTTTGGAATGCGTATCATTGACCCCAACGGGGTCCAACCCGTCAGGCCGGGGCAACGCCCCGGTATTTAGCCCCACCCCAACACCGACCCCAACGGGGTCGCACCCTTCTTTTTCGCAAGCCTTTCCGAAAAAAATTATCAGAAAACACATTTCAAATCTCACCATCCTGAATCATAATTTTGAATCAAGAATATCAATCCACATTGAGGATATTTTCTTTCACATGCTCGGGAATAAGCGCATTTTCAAGGAAACCCTTCACATTACTCTGTTTGACAGTCCAAGTAAAATTCAACCTGTTTGATCTCACACTGTATGCGATTTGGCTTAATCCTCTGAATCCATCGAGTTGGTTGACCATTTCCCAATTCCCATTATTCATTCTGAAAGCCAAAAAAGCGAACCCGATAAATTTTGTATCCATCGCATGTTCATTTTTTATTGCCATGAATTCTTTTTCACGATGAGGATGAAAGGTGGTGAAGACAACCGCATATTGTTCATCTTTAAAGGGAATCTCTACAGAAAAATGCAATACACATTTCAAAAGGCCTGAATGAGAAATAGTAGCATAACTTAAAATTTGAGGCGTATAAAATCTTTCAACAAAGGCTTTCCCACGTTCAACGATTTTCGGATCCCATTCCCATGCTTCATAATATTTGGTTCTATAAGTTAAAAGGTTGTAAAACAAATAACTTTTTACCGCATTTTCCAATGATGAGTGATCCTGTATCGGGTCGTCGTACACAAAAAACGTTTTGTCCTCCAGACCTCAATTTAAGAGGGTGATTTCAGGAAAAGCATCGCAGATTCAAATGCA